>RXJP01000092.1 GCA_003963315.1 Rhodocyclaceae bacterium
GGATGCATGGATTAAGTTCCCACCGTTCGGGCTGAGCCGGTCGAAGCCCCCGTGCCACCAGGTTTACATTTCGATAAGCCGAACCTGAGCTCGCCGAAGGGCTCAGTGCCAACGGGTTTGTTCAGCGTTAAGCTGGGGAACTTGTCGGCGGGGCAGCCCATCAAACCCGCCATGAAGGAAGGATGGGCGCCATGTCTCTAAAACCACTCGCCTCCGTTGCGTTGACCTTGGCATTGGCTGCCTGCGCTCCCATGCCACGCATGCCGTTACAACTCGTGGATGGCCAGGCCAAGGCGTCCCAAGGCAGTCTCGACCCCAACACCCAACGCCTTGAAGTCGTGATCGGCAACACCCGTTTCGAGGGCTTCTATGTGGTGGCGACAGGCACGGCGCAAAGCCAATCCTTCCCTTCGCCCTGGCCCATGCGCCGGAGTTTCCCCCTGGAGACAGTCACCACCTTCCAGAGCAACACCGCCCGGGCCTCCTTGAAATCCGCCGACGGCCAGTACCTGGCTTGCGAATTCGTTTTTCAGGAACGCAAGGCGGCAGGGGAATGCAAGGAAACCCACGGTATGATTTATCAGTTCATCGTTGGCGAGTGAGCCGTCGCTCCTTACCCACCGATGCCGGACTCCACTTTCAGCAAGGATAGGTCGTCATGAAATTACAAAAATTCTCCGCACTCTGCGTCTCCACCCTCGCCGCCCTGCTGCTGGCCGCCTGCGCCGGCAGCCAGTCCGGCTCCAGCTACGGCCCCAGTCAGGCGAGGGGTGAAATGTCGGTGCGCATGGGCGTGGTGGAAAGCGTGCGCCGCGTCACCATCGAAGGCGAGCGTTCCCCTGTGGGCACCCTGGCCGGCGGCGTGGTGGGCGGTATCGCCGGCAGCGAAGTTGGCCAGGGCAAGGGCAGCTCCATCGCCACGGTGCTCGGCGCGGTAGCCGGCGGCTTGGCCGGCCAGGCCATCGAAGAACGGGCCAACAAGAAGGCCGGCCTGGAAATCACCATCAAGCTGGACAACGGCCAGATGATCGCCATCTCCCAGGAAGCCGACGAGGAATTCCGTGTCGGCGAACGGGTGCGGGTGTTGTCGGGCCAAGGGGCAACCCGGGTCGCCCACTGATTGGATAACGGGGATTATTGGGAACTGTATAAATGAGTGACAAGCTTTCCCTGTACCGTCATTCCCGCGAAGGCGGGAATCCATGGGGTGGATGGAAAGCCTGGACGTGTGCCCTTCAGGGTATTCCCGCTCGGGCAAAGCCCGGCCTGCCTTGAGTGCCATCGAAGGGCGGGAATGACGCCGTTTTGCGCCAGCCACCTTGGCACCCAATAGTCGTTGTTGCCTTAATGCCTTGCCGACAGGGCGTTGATTAGCCGCACCCAGGCCTCCACCGGCACTTCCTCGGCGCGGGCGGTGGGGGCAATGCCGACGGATTCCAGCAGGGATTCGTCGGCGATGTCTTTCAAATTCTTGCGCAGCATCTTGCGCCGCTGGCCGAAGGCTGCGGTGACCACCTTGCCCAACAGCGCCACATCGCACACCTGCATCTGATCGGGCGTCTTGGGGATCAGGCGGACGATGGCCGAATCCACCTTGGGCGGCGGCGTGAAGGCGCCGGGGGGAACGATGAACAGGCGCTCGATCCAATAGCGGTATTGCAGCATCACCGAGAGGCGGCCAAACTCGCCGCTGCCGGGATCGGCCGCCATGCGGTCCACCACTTCCTTTTGCAGCATGAAGTGCATGTCCTGCACCTGGTCGGCATACTCGGCCAGGTGGAACAACAGGGGCGACGAGATGTTGTAGGGCAGGTTGCCGGCCACCCGCAGCTTGCGCTCCGGGGTTTGGATCAACTGGCTGAAATCGAACTCCAGGGCGTCGCCTTCATGGATGGTGAGCTTGTCCGGGCTGAAGCGTTCCTTGAGGCCGGCGATCAGATCGCGGTCGATCTCCACCACATGCAAGTGCTTCACCGCTTCCATCAGCGGCTCGGTCAGGGCCGCCAGGCCGGGGCCGATTTCCACCATCAGGTCGTCGGGCTTCGGGCCGATGGCCTGGACGATCTTGCGGATGACGCCGGGGGAGTTGAGGAAATTCTGGCCGAAGCGTTTGCGGGGAATGTGTTTCAAATGCTTAACCTCTTCGAACACAGAGACCATGGAGACACAGAGGGCACGGAGAAAAACAGCTTCTCAATCCCTTTGGTGTTCCCGGTGTTCTCTGTGTCTCTGTGTCCTCTGTGTTAAAGGCGGTTGGATGTTCGAGCCACGATGTCGGCGGCCATTTTGACGGCGGCGAACAGGCTGCCCGGGTCGGCCTTGCCGCTGCCGGCCAGGTCGAGGGCGGTGCCGTGGTCCACGGAGGTACGCAGGATAGGCAGGCCCAGGGTGATATTCACACCTTCTTCGAAGGCGGCGTACTTGAGCACCGCCAGGCCCTGGTCGTGGTACATGGCGACTTGGGCGTGGGCGCCGGCCAGCACCTTGCGGGTGAACAGGGTGTCGGCGGGCAGCGGGCCCACGGCGTCGATGCCTTCCAGGCGCAGGACGGCGATGGCGGGTTCGATCACTTCGATTTCGTCACGGCCCATGTGACCGCCTTCCCCGGCATGGGGATTGAGGCCGGCTACCAGGATGCGGGGATGCTCGATGCCGAATTTTTCTTTCAAATCCCGATGGACGATGCGCACGGTGTCTTCCACCTCGCTGCGGGTGATGGCGGCGGGCACGTCCTTGAGGGCGAGATGGGTGGTGACCAGGGCCACATGGAGGCCGCCGCCGGCCAACATCATCACCACCTTGCCGGTGCCGGTCATCTCCGCCAGGTATTCGGTGTGGCCGGTGAAGGGGATGCCGGCGTCGTTGATGACGCTCTTGTGCACCGGGGCGGTGACCATGCCGGCGAATTCGCCGGAGAGGCAACCCTCCAGGGCGCGGTCCAGCAGGTCCATGACGTAGGGGGCGTTGGCGGGGTCGAGCTTGCCCGCGGTACAGGGCGCCCGCAAGGGCACGTGGATGATCTGCAAACCCTGGGTGGAGCGGCCCAGCAGGCGGGCGCGGGATTCGATCAGATCGCGGTCGCCGAGCACCACCACGGGGATGGACAACTCGGCGCCCGCCAGGGCCAGGCAGATTTCGGGGCCGATGCCCGCCGGTTCACCGCTGGTAACGACGAGGGGCTTACTTGTCGTCAAGCTTGTACTCGACATAGGCCCGGTCGCGCACCTGACGCAGCCATTCGTCGTAGGCCTCTTCGGCCTTGCGTTCACGGATCGCCTGGCGCGCAGCCAGGCGGCGACGTTCGGGAGAGCCCTCATCCACACGGCGTTCCAGCACTTCGATCAAGTGGTAGCCGAAGGGGGATTTCACCGGCTGGCTCAGCTCGTGGAGTTTGAGGGCATCCATGGCCTTCTCGAATTCGGGCACCGTGTCGCCCTGGTTCAGCCAGCCCAGATCGCCGCCGTTGGCGGCGGACAGGTCGTTGGATTGCAGCTTGGCCAGTTCGGCGAAGCTCGCGCCGTTGGCGATACGTTCCCGCAAGCCCTGGATCTTGTGCAAGGCTTCCGCTTCGGACATGGCCTCGTTCACCTTGATCAGGATATGGCGGGCATGGGTCTGGCGCAGGGGCGGCAGGCTATCGACGCCACCCTTGCGTTCCAGCAGTTTGATGATGTGGAAACCGGCCGGGCTGCGCAGCACCTCGCTGATTTCACCCACCTTGAGCTTTTGCCCTGCTTCGGCATACAGCGCCGGGAGGCGATCCCGGGGACGAAGGCCAAGTACGCCACCATTCATGGCATCGCCGGCCTCGGAAAAGGCGGCAGCCACCTTGGCGAAAGGTTCGCCCGCACGGAGCTGGGCGACGGCCTGGTCAGCGCGGTTGCTGAGACGCACCAACTGGTCGGAGGTGGCCTGCTCGGGCACCCGGATCATGATGTGGGCAAGGTTGAGCTGGGCATCGTTGTCGCCGTTGGCGGCGGTGTTGGCCAGATAGTTGTCGATTTCGCCGTCGGTCACGGTGACGCGGCTGTCCACCTCCCGGTCGCGCAGGCGGGACTGGAGAATTTCGTCGCGGATTTCCTCGCGGAAACGGCTCCAACTGATGCCGTCCTTTTCCAACCGGCTGCGGAATTCGGTGATGGACATGCGATTGGAGTCGGCGATGCGGCGCATGGCGGCATCCAGTTCCGGATCGGAGATGGCCATGCCGGAATCCCGGGCCATCTGCACTTGGGCACGATCCACGATGAGGCGTTCCAGCACCTGCTTGACCAGCACATCCTGGGCCGGCAGCGGTGTGTTCTGGCCCTTGAGCTGGCGCTCCACATTGGCCACTTTGGCCTTGAGTTCGGACATGGTGATGGCGTCGTCGTTCACCACCGCCACCACACGGTCGGCCTCGATGGAAACGCGGCTCTGGGCGGGAGCGAGGACGGGGGAGGCCAGCAACAGGGAACACAATCCGGAGGACAGCAAACGGCGCATGGACTTCACCTGAAAGAAATGGATTCTGCGATTGGAGTTGAAATTGGGAGGCATCACTTGGGCAGCAGCTCTTCGTCGCCGGCTTCCACCGCTTTGTCGTAGCCCGACACGTTGCGGCGGAGCAGGTTACTCGGGTTCGCCCCCAGGCTGGAGAAGCCGTTCAACTGGAGCTGGACGAAGAAGGCGCTGGACGTCTGGCTGGTGGCCGTCGCCACTTTCTGCACCACGAACCTCACCGCCCAGCAGGCTTCGTTGTATTCGAGGCCGGCCACGCTTTCCACGATGCGCTTGTCCCGGAGGGAGTAGTTGTAACGCCCCACGCCAGACCAACCGCCGCCTAGGGGCCATTGGCCCGAGACGTCGATCTGGCTCAACAGGTCGCGGCTATAACGGTAACCGGCGTTGAGGATGCGGGTGGTCTCGGGCTGGTAGCGCACGGCGGCGTTGAAACGCTCCAACTGTTTGTCGCGGGGGTTGTACTGGATGGCGCCGTCGATCCCCATGTCCCGGTCCAGACGGGCGGTGACGGAACCCAGGTAATCCGCCAAGTGGCCGGTACGCACCGGCGCGCCGGGCAGGGTCACGGACTGGTCGGAGAAATACCAGCGCTGACCCACCGCCACCTTGGCCAATTCGGCGCCGCTGGTGGGGCTGACCAAACGCGAAGATGCGGCCAGGGTGACCTGGTTAGCATCGGCGATGCGATCGCCACCGGAAAAGGTGTTCTCGGAGAAAATCTGGGCGAAGTTGAAGTCGGCCAGGCCGGTGTCGAACACCGGAATATTGCTCTGTTCCCGCAAAGGAACTCGCAGATAGTAGAGCCGGGGCTCCAAGGTCTGGATCAGGTCGCGGCCGAAATAATTGGTGTCCCGCTCGAAGGTGACACCGCTATCCAGACTAAAGATAGGTACTGAACGGGATAAAGCGTCGGGTGTACCCAAAGCCTGCTGCTGTAATTGATAGTGGGTATCGTGTATGCCGATCTTGGGTGTGATGTAGAACGCGGCCGTCTGAAGCGGCAAGGACAACTGGGGATAGACCGTGGTGCGTTGACCTTGCACCTGAGTTTTGTCGGGATTGCTGAAAGCCACGTATTCGCCGGTGACATTAAACGCCAGGCCCAAGGGCAAATCCGGCCGAGAAGCAGTCAGAATGACTTGGGGTAGCCGTTCGTAGGGTTTGGCCGCAGGCCCGAGGGCCGGATCCTGCAAGGTCTGATAACGCTGTACCAGAGTCGTCGCCGACCACCAGCCGGCGCCGTAGGTCAGGCGGCCTTCCCGCACCAGATTGGTCTGGGCGACGGTGTTGATCTGGGACGACAGGTCGGTGAAGTAGGTATCGTCGGAAACACCGTTGAGGTTCAAGCTGCCGGTCAGACCGGGGGCCAACACTTGGTTGTGCAACAGGCTCAGGGCGTGGCGGGACGTATGGGTCACGTTGTCATTGGGCAGGTATTCGCCGTTGGCAATGCCGCTGTAGTCCTTGCCCAGGTAGCGGAACTCGCCCCGGTACTGCATGCCGCGCTTGGCCATGAGCCGGGGCGTGATGGTGGCATCCATGTCCGGCGCGATGTTCCAGTAGTACGGCAGGGAAAACTCGAAGCCGCCCTGGGTGGTGGTGCCCCAGCCGGGAGACAGGAAGCCGCTCTTGCGGTCGCGGTTGAGGGGGAAACTCAGCCACGGCGTATACAGGATGGGAACGCCCTTGAATACCAGGGTCGCGTCGTGGGCGATGCCCTCGTTGTTTTCGTAATTCAGATTCAGGTCCGCGGACTTGGCGAACCAGGCCTGGCCGTCTTCGCCGGGCACGCAGGTGGAATAGGTGGCCTTGTCGAGCTGGTATCGGTCCTCGCCAAGGAAGTCCAGCCGCGCCGCTTTGCCATAGCCGGGCATGGGCGGGGCGCTGACGTATTGGCTGGTGGACACCTTGCCCGCCCGCGGCTCCACCTTGAAGGTGGGCGCGTCGAAGACGCCGACGCTATCCCCCAGTTTCAGTTTCAGATGCGGCCCGGAAATCTCATCGCCCTCCCGGGTCAGGAGCACATTCCCGGTGGCCTCGACTTCATCTTCCTTTTCGCGATAGACCACGGTATCCGCCCGCAGCCGGCTATCCGCCTTGATCAAATCGACACGCCCCGTCGCCACGGACTGGACGCCGCTGGTACCGTCAATGCGGTCGGCGGTGACGTACACCGGCACGGTTTTCCTGTCCTTAGCCGCGCCCGCATAGACCGGCGGCAAATAAACACCCCCGACCACGGCTGAGGGCACGACTGAGAGCTTGCTTGCCGGCTTGCCCTGGTTGGGCTCCGGCGCAACCCCAGGGGCAGGAGCGGCGGCAATGGCCGTTGCCGGGACTGGCATCGCAGGGCCCCGGTCCTCCGGCGCCAACAGGGCCGGATCGACGCGGAAGGCTTCCATATTCCTGGCCAGCCCCATGGCCGGCCGCGGGCCGGGTGCGGGTGCCGGGCCGGCATAGCTGGTGGCGGCATCCGCCGACTCGGGCATGATCTGTCCCGGCACCAGCCCGCCCTTGGCCGGGCGGCTTGCCACTTCGGTTGCCGGCGCGGCAGCGGCCGGTGCTGCGCCCGGCTGACGGGCCACGGCGGTCGCCTTGACATCGGCATCGGCGGGCAAGCCCAGCAACGCGGGATCCACTTTGAAAATCGCCATATTGCGCCCACTGCCGGCAGCGGGCGCCGATGGCGCCGGAGGAATCGGCGCTGCGGGAGCGGGGGCAGCCGGGGTGGGTTGGGGTTGCGGGGCGACGGCGGCAGGGGTGGTAGCCGGAACTTGTTCAACCGCCGCGGGGGTGTTCGCAGCAGCGGCTTTGACGGAAGTGCCGGATTCCTTGGCCGCCGCCTTGGTAGCCTTGGCGCCGGACGCGGGCTTTGCGCCGGCCACCGGGGCCGAAGGCTCCGCCGGCGCTGGTGCGGCGGCGGCGGGCGTCACGGGCGTTACCGTGGCAGCGGCGGGCGCGGGAGGAGGGGCGGCATCCACCGGCTTGGCCGGGGGCAAACCCAGCAACACCGGATCAACAGCGAAAGGAGGAAGATCGGCGCCGCGGACGGCGGGCGCAAAAACGCCGCCCAATGCCGCCACGAGCGCAAGTATGCTGAATTGTCCGTGGGGCAAACGATGCATGGGGTTCCGGCGGTAATGAATCCAGGTGCGGACCGCGACGAACAGCTTGACAGAGTATCCACGCCGGATGCCCGCCCTGACTGCCCGCTGTCTGGCCAATGTTAGAATTTTGCATTCTAACATCAGCAACATAGCGTCCCCGCCGGGACGACACAGAATCCCCATGGAAAGACAGCAGCGCATCGAGTCCTGGCTCGGCCAATTGTGGCCCGGCGTTTCCTTCACCCTGGCCCCCGCCTCCGCCGACGCCAGTTTCCGCCGCTATTTCCGCGTCACCCGAAACGACGGCAGCACCCGCATCGTGATGGACGCGCCCCCCAGTCATGAGGATGTCAAACCCTGGTTGCAGGTGCAGCAATTGTTCCAGGCGGCCGGTGTCCACGTTCCCGCCGTGGAAGCCCAGGACCTGGAACAGGGCTTCCTGCTGCTGTCCGACCTGGGCAACACCACCTATCTTTCCGCCCTCGACCGCAACGATCCCGCCGGCGCCCGCCAACATTATCTGGATGCCGTGGACGCCCTGGTCCGCATCCAGGCCGCCAGCCGCCCCGGCCAGTTGCCCGACTACGACCGCGCCCTGCTCAAGCGGGAGCTGGACCTTTTCCCCGACTGGTATTTGGCCAAGCACGTTCAGATCGAACTGGACGACAAGCTGCGCAAGGGATTGGAAACCGTGTTCGAGAAAATCATGGCGGTGAACCTGGCGGAGCCCAAGGTCTATGTGCACCGGGACTACCACTCCCGCAACCTGATGGTGACCCCAGCCAACCAGGGCAATCCGGGCATCATCGATTTCCAGGACGCCGTCTACGGCCCCATCAGCTACGACCTGGTGTCTTTGTTCAAGGACGCCTATATCGAGTGGGATGAGGAGATCGTTCTCGACTGGCTCATCACCTATTGGGAACGGGCACGCAAAGCCGGCCTGCCCATCCACGCCGACTTCGCCAGCTTCCACCGGGACTACGAATGGATGGGCGTGCAGCGCCACGTCAAGGTGCTGGGCATCTTCGCCCGCCTCTACCACCGCGACGGCAAGGATGGCTACCTGAAGGACATGCCCCTGGTGGCCCACTACCTACGCAAGGCCGTGACCCGCTATGACGAGCTTTCCCCCCTGCGCAAAGTGCTGGATCTGGTGGAGAACAAGATCACCGTGCTGGGCTACACCATGGAAAGGTCGAAGGGATGAGGCTGGGGAAGGGGGAAGGGGGAAGGGTAAAGGGTAAAAACAACCCTGCCGTTGCAAACACTCTGGTTAGCTGCGCGGGAGGCATTTCGTGAAAACCATGGTGCTGGCAGCCGGCCGCGGCGAACGCATGCGCCCCTTGACCGACCACACCCCCAAGCCCCTGCTCCCGGTTGGCGGAAGACCCTTGATCGCCTGGCATCTGGAACGTCTCGCCGCCGCGGGCTTCACGGAGGTGGTGATCAACCACGCCCACCTCGGCCAGCAGATCGAAGACACCTTGGGCGACGGCAGCCGCTTCGGCCTTGCCATAACCTACTCCGCCGAACCGCCGGGCGCCCTGGAAACCGCGGGCGGCATCGTCAAGGCGCTGCCCTTGCTGGGCGACAAACCCTTCCTGGTCATTAACGGCGACATCTTCTGCGACTGGAATGTCACCGCAGCCCGCAACGCCCTGGCCGGCGACGACCTCGCCCACCTGGTGCTGGTGCCCAATCCGGGCCATAACGAAAAGGGCGACTTTGCCCTCGCCGATAGCCGCGTCAACAGCGAGGGCCGCCCCAGTTTCACCTTTGCCGGCATCGGCATCTATCGTCCCCAACTGTTCGCCGAACTTGTTGTCGGCCAACCGGCCAAACTCGCTCCCCTGTTGCGCAAGGCCATGAATGCGGGCAAGGTGTCCGGCGAGCTGCATGATGGCCGCTGGGTGGACGTGGGCACACCGCAACGCCTGGCCGAACTGGACCAAGAATTGAAAGCACAACCATGACCGCCACCTTCGACCCCGCCCCCTTCCTGGCCCGCCGCCAGCGCCTACAAGAAACCATGGCCCAGGGCGTGGCGGTGATCCCCACCGCGCCGGAACAGGTGCGCAACCGGGATGCCCACTTCCCCTTCCGCTCCGACAGTTACTTCCATTACCTGTCGGGCTTTCCGGAACCGGAAGCGGTGATCGTGCTGGTGGCCGGCGATGCGCCGAAGAGCATCCTCTTTTGTCGCGACAAGGACATGGAGCGGGAAATCTGGGACGGCTACCGTTACGGCCCCGCCGCAGCGAAGGAAGTCTTCGCCTTCGACGAAGCCCATTCCATTACCGAACTGGAGGCCAAGCTGCCGGAGCTCATCGCCAACCAGCCCCTGCTGTGGACCGCCCTCGGTTTCGATCCCGCCTGGGACAACCGCATCACCGCCGCCCTCAATGTGGTGCGTGGCCAAAGCCGGGCCGGCAAGCGGGCGCCGGAAACCATCCGCAACGTGCGTGCGCCCTTGGATGCAATGCGCCTGGTGAAGGACGCCTTCGAACTGGACATCATGGGCCGCGCCGCCCGCATTTCCGCCGGCGCCCATCGCCGTGCCATGCAGTTCATTCGTCCCGGCCGCAACGAGTACGAAGTGGAAGCGGAACTGCTCCACGAGTTCCGCCGCCAGGGCAGCCCCTACCCGGCCTACACCTCCATCGTCGCCGCCGGCGCCCACGCCTGCGTGCTGCACTACGTGGAGAACAACGGCCCCATTGCCGACGGCGATCTGGTGCTGATCGACGCCGGCTGCGAACTGGAAGGCTACGCCTCCGACATCACCCGCAGCTTCCCCGCCAACGGGCGCTTCAGCGGGCCGCAGAAGGACATCTACCAACTGGTGTTGGATGCGCAATATGCCGCCGAGCAGGCCACCCGTCCTGGCGCCACCTTCATGGCCCCCCACGACGCAGCCTTAAAGGTGTTGGTGCAGGGCCTGCTTGATCTCAAGCTGATCAGCGGCACCTCGGACGAAGCCTTGGAGAAGGAAAGCTACAAGCGCTTCTACATGCACCGCACCAGCCACTGGCTGGGCATGGACGTGCACGACGCCGGTGAATATAAAGACGGTGAGCAATGGAAGACGCTGCAAGCAGGCATGGTGCTGACCCTGGAACCCGGTTGCTACATCCGCCCGGGCGACGACGTGCCGGAAGCCTTCTGGAACATCGGCGTGCGCATCGAAGACGATGCCGTGGTGACCGCCAACGGTTGTGAGCTCATCACCCAGGATGCGCCCAAGACCGTGGCCGAGATCGAGGCGCTGATGCAGGACGCCCGTTCGTGAGCACGCCTGGCATTGCCATCGCGGGCGGTGGGGCAGCAGGGCTTGCTTTAGCCCTGGCCCTGCACAAGCAAGGTCTGCAAGCCGAAGTCTTCGATGCCGGCGCGCCCGACACCGCGCTGGCCGACAAACGCATCCTCGCCCTGTCCCACGGTTCCATGCAAACCCTGGATTGGCTGGGCGTCTGGCCGGCGCTGGAAAGGAAATCAGCGCCCATCACCACCATCCACGTCTCGCAACAGGGCGGCCTGGGGCGCACCCGCATCAGCGCCGCCGAGCAGAACGTGGCGGCCCTGGGTTACGTCTGCCCCGCCGCCGCGTTGGTGGCGGCCCTGGCGGCGGCCGTGAACAATGCGCACATCCCCGTTCATCACCAGCGCCTGGTCCATGACGCCATGGCCACGGAGGAAGGCGTCCATTTCCGGGCTGGCGAAGAAGAATATCGCGCCGCCCTGCTGGCCTACGCCGAAGGCGCGGTGGACGAAGGCGCGCACCTGCGCCAACGGGACTACGGCCAACACGCCATCACCTGCACCGCCACCCTGGCCCTGGCCCACCAGGGCGCTGCCTGGGAGCGCTTCACCTCCCATGGCCCAGTGGCGCTGCTGCCCTTCGCCGGGGGCGGCAGCAAGGAGGTCGCCTTGGTGTACACCTGCCCGGCCGCCGAAGCCGAGGCGCTACAACAATTGGATGACGATACCTTCATCACCCGCCTGCAAGCCGAATTCAACGGCCGCATCCAGATCGCCGCCGTGACCCAACGCCACCGTTTCCCCTTGGGCCTGCGCTACCGCGACACCACCGTCGGTCAGCGTCAGGTCTGGCTCGGCAATGCCGCCCAGACCCTGCACCCGGTGGCGGGCCAGGGCTACAACCTGGCCCTGCGCGACATCCGCGACCTGGCCCGTACCCTGGCCGATGCGGCACAACAGGGCAACGATCCCGGCGCCGCAAAAACGCTGCAACGCTACGCTGCGCGCCGTCGCCTTGATCGCCACGGCACCATCGGTTTTACCGACGGCCTGGTGCGCCTGTTCAGCAACGACCACCCCCTGCTCCACCACGCCCGCGGCGCCGGCTTGCTGGCCCTGGACTTGCTGCCGCCCCTGCGCAGCTTCGTCGCCAACCGCATGATGTTCGGCGCCCGGGCGTTTCCGTGAACGCCTGATTGCACCAAAGCGGGACTTTCGTCACTCCTAAGCATTTTTGGTTCTATCAAGGGCTGCCCATTTTTTAGGCAGCCGGTGTAGAATCCGCCCCCTTCCCCATTCGCCTTTACCAGACCATGGAATTCGCCGGCTTCACGCTGCGGAACAATCTCTTCGTCGCGCCCATGGCCGGCGTGACGGATCGTCCTTTCCGCATGCTGTGCAAGAAGCTGGGCGCCGGTCTGGCCGTGTCGGAAATGGTGACCTCCAATTCGCTGCTCTACGGCAGCGCCAAGACCCGGCGCCGGGCCAACCACGAGGGCGAGGCCGATCCCATCTCGGTGCAGATCGCCGGGGCCGACCCCGCCATGATGGCCGAAGCCGCCAAATACAACGTGGACAACGGCGCCCAGATCATCGACATCAATATGGGCTGCCCGGCCAAGAAGGTCTGCAACGTCATGGCCGGTTCCGCCCTGATGCAGGACGAACCCCTGGTGGCGAAGATTCTTGAAGCCGTGGTCGGCGCAGTACCGGATACCCCGGTGACCCTCAAGTTCCGCACCGGCTGGAACAGCGAAAACAAGAACGCCCCCGTCATCGCCCGCATCGCGGAAGAAAGCGGCATCCGCGCCGTGGCCATCCACGGTCGCACCCGGGCCGACCAATACCGCGGCGATGCGGAGTACGACACCATCGCCCTGGTCAAATCCCGGATCAAGATTCCGGTGATCGCCAACGGCGACATCACCACGCCGCAAAAAGCCAAGCATGTGCTCCAGGTCACCGGCGCCGACGGCGTCATGATCGGCCGCGCCGCCCAGGGCCGTCCCTGGCTGTTCCGCGAAATCGAGCACTATCTGAAAACCGGCGAAGAGTTGCCGCCGCCCCGGGTGGAGGAAATCCACCGGGTCATGCGCGAACACCTGCACGACCTTTATGCCTTCTACGGCGAGGACAGCGGCGTCAAGATCGCCCGCAAGCACATCAGTTGGTACACCAAGGGCCTGGTGGGTTCCGCCCACTTCCGCCACGCCATGAACCAACTGGAAACCGTGGCGGAACAGCTCGCCGCCACGGACGAGTTTTTCGAGCAACAAAGCGCCGCCCATGAGCGGATCAGCTACCAGAACAACGACGACAATGAGGAAGCGCTCGCAGCCTGAGCGCCGAGGGAAAAACAATGAGTGCCGAACTTTCCGACTCCGTAAGGCGGTCTCTCAACCGCTATTTCCGTGACCTGGATGGGCAGCAGCCCCACGCCGTGTACGACATGGTGCTTTCCATGGTGGAGAAGCCCATGCTGGAGGTGGTCATGAAACAGGCCAACGGCAACCAGAGTGCCGCCGCCGAAATCCTCGGCATCAATCGCAACACCTTGCGCCGCAAGCTCACCGAATACGATCTTCTTTAAATTCTGCTCCCCATCTGCTCATAGGCACTCCATGAAAGTTACCCAGGCGCTCCTCAGCGTTTCCGACAAGACCGGCGTTCTCGAATTCGCCAAGGCCCTCGTCAAGCTCGACGTCAAACTGCTGTCCACCGGCGGCACCGCCAAGATGCTGCGGGAGGCGGGCTTGTCCGTGACCGATGTCTCCGACTACACCGGCTTCCCTGAAATGCTCGATGGCCGAGTCAAGACCCTGCACCCCAAGGTACACGGCGGCATCCTCGGCCGACGCGACCTGGACGATCACAAGGCCACCATGGAAGCCCACGGCATTCCCCGCATCGACTTGGTGGTGGTGAACCTCTATCCCTTCCGTGAGACCGTGGCCAAGGCCGGCTGCACCCTGGACGACGCCATCGAGAACATCGACATCGGCGGTCCCGCCATGGTCCGCGCCGCGGCCAAGAACCATGGCAATGAAAAAGGCGGTGTCGGCATCGTCACCGACCCCGAGGACTACGAACTGATCCTCGAGGAACTGGAAAACAACCAGGGCGTACTCACCTACAAGACCCGTTTTGAACTGGCGAAGAAAGCCTTCGTGCATACCGCCCGTTATGACTCCGCCATCGCCAACTGGCTCACCAGCCTGGACGAGGCCAACAAGCCCGGCCCCTTCCCCGAGCAATTGCAGATGGCCTTCGACAAGGTGGAAACCCTGCGCTACGGCGAGAATCCCCACCAGATCGCCGCCTTCTACCGGGAAACCACGCCGGTGCCCGGCTCCATCGCCAGCTACCACCAGTTGCAAGGCAAGGAACTCTCCTACAACAACATCGCCGATGCCGACGCGGCCTGGGAATGCGTCAAAGCCTTCGATCCCGCCAGCGGCCCGGTCTGTGTCATCGTCAAGCACGCCAACCCCTGCGGCGTGGCCCTGGCCCCCAGCGCCGAAGCGGCCTACCGCAAGGCCTTCAGCACCGACCCCACCTCCGCCTTCGGCGGCATCATCGCCTTCAACACGGCCATCGACAAAGCCGCGGCAGAAGCCATCGCCGGCCAGTTCGCCGAGGTGATCATCGCCCCCGCCGTGACCGATGAAGCCCGTGCCGTGTTCGCCGCCAAGCAGAATCTGCGGGTGCTGGTAATCCGCATGAATGCCAACGCAGGCACCGCCACCGGCGCCTTCGATTACAAGCGCGTCGGCGGCGGCCTGCTGATGCAAAGCGCCGACGAGGCCCGCATCACCCTCGCCGACCTGAAGGTGGTGACCAAGCGCGCTCCGACAGAACAGGAGATGGGCGACCTGCTGTTCGCCTGGCGCGTCGCCAAATACGTCAAGTCCAACGCCATCATCTACTGCAAGGACGGCATGACCGTGGGCGTCGGCGCCGGCCAGATGAGCCGCGTGGACTCCGCCCGCATCGCCGCCATCAAGGCCGAGAACGCCAAGATGACGGTGAAGGGCTCCGTGGTGGCCTCCGACGCCTTCTTCCCCTTCCGCGACGGTCTCGACGTGCTGGCCCAGGCCGGCGCCACCGCCGTGATCCAGCCCGGCGGCTCGATGCGCGACGCCGAAGTGATCGCCGCCGCCGACGAGCAGAACGTGGCCATGGTGTTCACCGGCTTCCGCCATTTCCGCCACTAAGGCATGGCAGATCGTTCCGCCCCGCAGGCTGAATTACCCATTCTGTCCTTGCGGGGCATGAAGGTCCTATTGTCCTCTGACCTCGCGACCCTCTACGAGGTGGAACCCAAGGTGCTGATGCAAGCGGTGAAACGCAATATTCAACGCTTTCCGGCTGACTTCATGTTCCAGCTGGACGACGTGGAGTGGCAAAACTTGAGGTCACAATTTGTGACCTCAAACCGTGGCGGCGCCCGCTACGCCCCTTACGCCTTTACCGAACAGGGCGTGGCCATGTTGTCCAGCGTGCTGCGCAGTGAGCGTGCCATCAAGGTCAATATTGAAATCATGCGCGCCTTCGTCCGTCTTCGCCGCCTGCTTTCCGAAAATGCGGAGTTGGCGACAAAACTGGCAACACTGGAGCGCCGCTACGACCAACAATTCAAAACTGTTTTCGACGCTATTCGCCAACTGATGGCCCCCGCTGAAAACAGCAAACGTCCGATCGGATTCACTGCCGACGTCCTCTCTAAGGGAAGAAACAAAAAATGAAACTCCTCGTCATCGGTTCCGGTGGTCGTGAACATGCCTTGGCCTGGCGCCTGGCCAAGTCGCCCAAGGTGCAGAAGATTTTCGTCGCCCCCGGCAACGCCGGCACCGCACGGGAAGATGGCATCGAGAATGTGGCCATCACCGACATTCCCGCCCTGGTGGAATTCGCCCGCAAGGAAGGCATCCACGCCACCGTGGTCGGCCCCGAGGCGCCCCTGGCCGCCGGTGTGGTGAACGCCTTCCGCGCCGCCGACCTGCGCATCTTCGGCCCCAGCAAGGAAGCCGCCCAACTGGAAAGCTCCAAGGATTTCGCCAAGCAGTTCATGACCCGGCACGCCATTCCCACGGCCAAGTTCCAGACCTTCACCGATGCCAAGGCCGCCCACGCCTACATTGACGCTGAAGGCGCGCCCATCGTCATCAAGGCCGACGGCCTCGCCGCCGGCAAGGGCGTGGTGGTGGCCATGAACATCGACGAGGCCCACGCCGCCATCGATGACATGCTCTCCGGTAACAAACTGGGGGATGCCGGCGCCCGCGTGGTGATCGAGGAATTCCTCGACGGCGAGGAAGCCAGCTTCATCGTCATGGCCGACGGCAAACATGCCCTCGCCATGGCCACCAGCCAGGACCACAAGCGCCTGCTCGACGGAGACATGGGCCCCAACACCGGCGGCATGGGCGCCTACTCCCCCGCCCCGGTGGTGACGCCCCAGATCCACGCCAAGGTGATGCGCGAAGTCATCATGCCGACCATCCGCGGCATGGAAGCCGACGGCATCCTGTTCACCGGCTTCCTCTACGCTGGCCTGATGATCAAGCCCGACGGCTCCCTCAAGGTGCTGGAGTTCAATTGCCGCTTCGGCGACCCGGAAACCCAGCCCATCATGATGCGGCTGAAGAGCGATTTCACCGAGTTGATCGACGCCGGCATCGACGGCAAGCTCGATCAGGTGGAAGCCGACTGGGATCGTCGCGTCGCCCTCGGCGTGGTCATGGCCGCCGGCGGCTACCCCGACAATCCGAAGAAGGGCGATGTCATCCACGGCCTGCCTGCCAGGGCGGCGGACGACGCCCATGTCTTCCATGCCGGCACCACGGACAAGGATGGCCATGTCGTCACCAACGGCGGTCGCGTACTCTGCGTCACCGCCCTGGGCGACACCGTCAAGCTGGCCCAGAACCGGGCCTACGAAGTGGCCGAGACCATCAGCTTCGACGGTGCGCAATATCGCCGCGACATCGGCTATCGCGCCATAAAGCGCTAGCTCGCAAAAGACGGGTCGATATTTCCCTCCAACACCACGGGCCGCGCTGCGGCCCGTGTCACTGAGAGTCCTGCCATGGAACCCAACGCCATCAAGCAATACTTCACCGACCTGCAAGATCGCATCGTTTCCGCGCTGGAGCAATTCGACGGCAATCCCTTTCTTACCGATAGCTGGGTCCGCCCCGAGGGAGGCGGTGGAAAATCACGGCTGATCGAAGAAGGCAATTTCTTCGAGCGCGGCGGCGTCAACTTTTCCCATGTCACCGGCACCCAACTGCCGCCCTCCGCCACCGCCCACCGGCCGGAACTGGCGGGTCGCCATTGGGAAGCCATGGGTGTCTCCCTGGTGCTGCACCCGCGCAACCCCTACTGCCCCACCTCCCACGCCAACGTGCGCTGCTTCATCGCCAGCAAGGAGGGCGAGGCACCGGTGTGGTGGTTCGGCGGCGGCATGGACTTGACGCCCTATTACGGATTCGAGGAAGACGCGCAGCACTTCCACCGCACTTGCCGTGATGCACTCGCCCCTTTCGGCGACGACGTTTATCCGAAATACAAGAAATGGTGCGACGAGTATTTCTTCCTCAAGCATCGCAACGAACCCCGCGGTATTGGCGGCGTGTTCTTCGACGACTTGAACGAAGGCGGCTTCGATCGCTGTTTCTCCCTGACCCAAGCCGTGGGCGACCACTTCACCCAAGCCTACCTGCCCCTCTGTGAAAAACACAAGGACATGGCCTACGGCGAACGGGAGCGGGACTTCCAGGCCTACCGCCGCGGTCGTTACGTGGAGTTCAATCTGGTGTGGGACCGGGGCACCCTATTCGGCCTGCAATCCGGCGGCCGCACCGAATCCATCCTGATGTCCCTGCCGCCCATCGTGAAGTGGCGCTACGACTGGCACCCCGCCCCGGGCAGCGCCGAGGAAAAACTCTATACGGATTTCCTCAGGCCCCGCGACTGGGCTTAGTCAGGTAGCCCGGTGGGCTAAGGCTTGCAAGGCTCCAACGCCGCGGCGCGATAGTGGCGGTTGGCTTCCTCGCCGCGCCCCAGGTGGTCCAGCAGACGGGCCAGTTCCACATGGGCGGCGCGGCTGGCTTCGATGGAGAGGGAGGCATCCAGATAACTTTCCGCCTTGCCCCACAATTCCCGCTGGCGGCATAGGCGGCCCAGGGTGAGCAAAAGTGCGGCATCCCGGGGGTGTTCCAGCAGCCACTTTTCGCTGTGGGAAATGCGGCCCAGCACATCGCCGCCTTCGGCCTCGCCGTAGAGGGTGACCAACTCGCCATCCCATTGTTCAGCCAGGGCGGCCTCGATGATGCGGGCAGCCTCGGCCACATTGCCCACCGCCAGCAGCGCCCGGGAAAGGGTGAGGGCGACGGCGGGGTCATTGCGGTCCGCTTCGTCCATGTCCTTCACGTAGCGCTCCAGGGCGGCGGTATCGTCGTCGAAGCCGCGCAGGATTTCCCGGTGGCCGCGGCGGCGCAATGCCGCCGCCTGTTCCCGGGTCATGGCCTTGTGTTTTTCCAATTGACGCAGGATGCGCAAAGCGCCGTGCCAGTTGCCCAGGCCCTGCTGGGTACGCAGGGACAAACGCAAGGCAGCGATATGGCGGCCGCTTTCCCGGTTGAGCTGGTCCAGGGCGATGCGCGCCTTGTCAAAATCCCGTGTCTCCACCGCCATCACCGCTTCGATCATCAGGCGGGCGTTGTGCACTTCGCCGTCATGCTCCTGGGCGCGTCCCGACCACAGCGTCTGACGCTCGTCGTCCCGCATCAGTTGGGCGGAACGGGCGGCCAGCAACGCCGCCAGACCCGGGGCGTGGCCGGCGTCATAAGCGGCTTCGGCGCGTTTCAGGGATTGGCTGTAACGGCCTTCCAACAACAAACGCATGGCGTCGCGCAGGGAAGACTCCGCCTGGATCTGCCCCCGGCGGCGGCGAAAGGCCGCCACCTGGGCAGGCAATCCCATCATGGCGGATACCCCCCGCAGGATCAGATAGAGCAGACCGAAAGCCAGCAAGGCCAGCACGACGAGGAAGTTGAAGGACAACTCCACCCGCCAGGGTGGCAGCACCAGCAGGGCATAGCCCTGGTTGTAGCTCGCGGCGAGGGAAAGTCCGACGGCCAGGGCGGCCAGGGTCAGGAGCCAGAGCAGCGTGCGCATCAGCGTTTTTCCTTCGACGACTTGAAGTTGCGCACGGCGTTCAGGGTTTCATCCAGGCTGGGCAGATCCCGGGCGATGTCCAGGGCCGCCAGGCCTTTCACCGCGGCCTGGGCGGTTTGCACGGGCTTGGCCCGGCTATCGAAATAGCGGTCCAGCCACTGGCCGGCCTGGTTCATGTCTTCGCGGAAACTGCGGCCGTCGCGGGAAAGCAGGGCGAGGCGGGCGTTGACCAGGCGCAGCTTGAGGTTCTCCCGCAGGAAGAAGGCCTGGTTGGGCGAGAGCAAGGTGGGATCGCTGCGGTCCACCCGTTCGACGCGGATCAATTGCCGCACTTCGCTCCACAGATCAGCGCGCAGGTTTTCCCACCAGGACAATTCGGATTTCTTGGCTACCGGTTTGGCGCCGGCGGCGGGTCGTTGCTCAAAGGCCAGGGGCAGCGTGTCCACGCTGGACACCAGGCCTTCCAGTTTGAGGGCGATGCCAGAAATGTCCGCATTGGGCAAGGCCTTGAGCTTGTCCATATCGCGGTTGATGAGCTTGCGCAGGGGCAACAACTGGGGTTGGGCGGCCCGGACCAGGCGGCTGTCGGCGGTTTGCAGGGCGATCAACGCGGCTTCCACATTGCCCGCCAATTGCAATTGCTGGGCGGCGATGGCGAGGGACTGTTCGATCTCCGCCAGCAGGCGTTCGTCGCGGCTGCGGGACAGTTCCTGGTACATGGACTCCAGGGCCAGTTGCTGGCTCTGGGTCTGGGCCAATTGGGACTCCAGCGCCCCCACCTTGCCTTGCAGTTGCGTCACGGCTTCCTGCTGCTGCTTGACCAGGATGCGGCTCTCCTGGCTCACCGCATCGCCGGCGGCGAGGCGTTTGGCCAGCTCTTCCTGCACGTCGGACAGACGGCTGCGGGTTTCCAGCCATTGCCAACCCAGCAGCGCCAGGGCGATGGCGGCGATCAACACCGGCGGTCTGCGCAAGGCGGCCAGCAGCGCATTGCGGTGACGGGGATGGGGCGGAGCGTCGGGGCTTTGGATGGGCGTATTCATGATGTGCCAAGTGTCTCACAGTGTTCCAGCAAGCCGGCTACCAGGCCGTCGTCGCCGGGGCCGGTGGGGATGATGCGTTTCATGCCCAGGGCGGCGGCCTGTTCGGCGATGCGGGCGTGGGGCACGAAGAGCGGTGTGTTGCGCAACCAGGTCTGGCCCAACTTGCCCAGCATATCGTAAAGGTTGCGCAACCCTTCGCTGCTGGTGATGGTGACGGCATCCAGCCGGCCGTCATTCCACAGTTTGAGCAGGGGTGCCGGCGATTGTTCCGGCTTGCCACGGCGGTAACAGCTCACGTATTCCACCCGGGCGCCCCGAGCTTGCAGGGTTTCCCCCAACAGCTCGCGGCCGCCGTCGCCGCGGAAGACCACGACGTTCCAGCCCGCCACTTGTTGCAGCTCGGGCAGTTCCAGCAGGGCTTCGGAATCGAAACGGTCGCGGGGCGCGATGACATTTGTGATGCCATGCTTGGCCAGGGCCGCTTCGCTGCTCTTGCCCACGGTGGCGACCCGCAAACCCATGGGCCAGGGCCGGCGGCTGAGGATGGGGACCAGGGCGTGGTCCACCGCATTGGGGCTGACAAACACCGCCAGGTCGAAACTTTCCAGACGGATCGCCATGTCCAGCAGGGGCTGAACATCGTCCACCGGGCGGATGGTCAGCACCGGGAAAAGCACCGGGCTGGCCCCCAGGGCCACCAGGGCATCGGCCAGGTGGGTGGCTTGCCCGGCGGGGCGGGTGATGACGATGTGACGACCGGCGAGGGGAAGCATGATGGAGAACCCTAACCGCTTCTAACACAGAGGGCACAGAGGCACAGAGGCAATCCAAATGTTTTTGCCTTTCTCAGTGCCCTCTGTGCCTCTGTGTTCTCTGTGTTGAAAGAGGTGGCCTTTCATCATTTCGCCAGGCAGGCGAGGATGTCGTCCGCGCCTTGCGCCCGCAGTTCGGCGGCCAGCTTGAGGCCCAGGGCCTCTGGTTCGGCGGCGCTGCCGGCGAATTCGGCGGTGGCCATGCGGGCGCCGTCGGGACTGGCGACGAAGCCGCGCAGCCAGAGCTGGTCACAGCCGGCATCGTGGGGCACGGCGTAAGCACCCAAGGGCACCTCGCAACTGCCACCCAGGGCGCGGGACACGGCCCGCTCGGCACGGACGCAGGCGGCGGTGACTGGATCGTTTAAGGGGGCCAGCCATTCGGCCACATCCTTGCGCGCTGCCAGGGCTTCGATGCCCAAGGCGCCCTGCCCGGCGGCGGGGAGGGAATCCTCGGCGGGAATCACGGCCCGGATACGGTCCTTCAAGCCGAGGCGGGTGAGGCCTGCGGCGGCGAGGATGATGGCGTCGTATTCACCGCTGTCCAGCTTGCGCAGGCGGGTATCCAGGTTGCCGCGCAGGGGCGTCACCCCCAGGTAGGGATAGCGGGCATGGAGCTGGGCTTCCCGGCGCAGGCTGGAGGTGCCGACGATGGTGCCGGGCGGCATGTCGTCCAGGCTGGCGTATTTGTTGGAAACGAAGGCGTCCTGGGGCACTTCCCGGGGGCCGATGGCCACCAGGGTGAAGTCCTCCCCCAGCTCCATGGGCACGTCCTTCATGGAATGCACAGCGATATGGGCACTACCGTCGAGCAGGGCCGTTTCCAGTTCCTTGACGAACAGCCCCTTGCCGCCCACCTTGGACAGGGGCCGGTCGAGGATCTGGTCGCCGCGGGTGGTCATGCCCATCAGCTCCACGGCGCAGGCGGGATAGAGGGCCTGCAACAGGCTGCGCACATGCTCGGCCTGCCATAGGGCGAGGCGGGATTCGCGGGTGGCGATGACGATTTTTTCAGGGGAGCTCACGGGCGGGCGGGACCAGATAAGGGTTTGAAAAGGCGCATGGATTCTAGCATTGGGGAGGGGCGGCCACGGCCTCAGGGCAGAACCCGCCCCGCCCATTCCATCAGGGCCCGATTGCTGGCATTCAGGCTGTCCGCCGAGGGCAGCCAGGCCTCCAGGCCTTCCTCGGGCGCGCTCAACATGGTGGGCGCCGGCAACACCTGCAAACCCTGGGCCTCGAACAGGGGTACGGCCCGGGCCAGGTGGTAACCATGGGACACCAGGGCAATGCGCTGTATGCCATCGGCCTTGAGCAGACGGGCCGTGTAGAGGGCGTTTTCCTTGGTATTCCTGGCTTCGCTGTCCACCCAGCGCACCGGTACGCGGAACTCATCCTGCAACACCTCCTGCATGGACAGCGCCTCGGCCCGGCCGCGATACACCACGCCGCCGGTCACCGCCAGGGGCAGGCCGCTCTGCCGCGCCAGCCAGGCGCCATAGCGGACCCGTTGCAGGCTGGGGGCGGACACGGTGTCCTCGCCGCCGTACTCCGCCGCGGCGTAGTGACTGCCGCCACCCAGCACGACGATGGCCTGGGCCTGCTTCAGCGCCTGGGGCGCAATGGCCGGATAACGCTCCACGGAACGGATCAGCGCCGACGCCACCAGCGGCAGGGAAAGCGCCAGCAACAGCCCTTGGGCCAGCAGGATGCAGGCCAGGCCGAGACGGCGGCGGCGAAGAAACAGCAAGACGATGCCGACCAAGGCCAGCAAGATCAGGCCCGCGGGTGGGAAAGCCCAAGCCACCAGAAATTTTTTGAGCAGAAACATGAGGGAAACCGCGTCCTGATTCGATGATTTGCCCCGATGGCCAACCCCTATTATCAATGGAGTATGGCCTTGGTTTATCTCCGGGGCCCGAATCAACACCAGAGGAAGCCACGCTGCATGATTGACGCCCAAGGATTGGGATTGCGGGATGGAATACTGCTCATCGCAGGGCTGGCGGCCGTCTATCTGGTTTTTATGGGGCTGCGCCTGGCGCAGTTGAAAAAACGCAAGGCCAAAGCTGCCGCCGCCAAAGGCAAACAGGCGCCCCGCGTCACGGCCGAGCCCGCGCCCCTTGAGGAAGAGGACGAGGATCAGGCCGGCATGGTCTATAGCCGCCCCCGGCCCGCTCCGGCGCCCCTAGCCGCCAATAGTGCGACGAATCCCGCCACCGACCCTGGCTTCGCCGCCCTGCTCGGGGAAACCCGGCAACGGCAGCAGGAAAGCCAGAGCGCCGAAGTGGGCGCCCTCCGCGCCGAAATCGAGACCCTGCGGGAAACCCTGGCCACCATGCAGGACGAAGTGGAGCGGCTCAAGGCCGCCAACAACGTCTCCCCCCTCTACAACGAAGCGGTGGGCCTGGCCCAGCACGGCATCGACGCCGAGGGCATCGCCGCCCGCTGCGGCATTTCCATCGCCGAGGCGCAACTGGTCGCCGCCCTGTCCAGCCAGAAGGCCGCCGACCTGGCCACCCAACTGAGCGCGGATGATGGTTTCTATGGCGACGACTATGGTTCGGAAGGACACCATGGAAGAACAGCAAAACGATACGCAGCAGCCTGACGAGGTTCAGGACGACGAGGACGCCATCCGGCGTCGGCTGGTCAACCGCATCGCCATCGCCGGGGTGATGATCGTCGCCCTGCTGGGCGGCCTGGCCATCATCGACACCCTCTACGTCCCGCCGCCTCCGCCGCCCGCGCCGAAAATGGCCGAAGCCCCCGCGGAGCCGGAACAGACCGCCAGCGCCGAGGAAGACAAGAAGGCTGAAGGCGAAGCAGGCAAGGACACCGCCAGCGAAACCGCCAAGGCGGAAACAGACAAGACCGAAGCACCCACCGTGGCCCCGGCTACTCCCGCCATGGCCGCGGCGGCGGAAGACAAGCCCGAGAAGGGCACCAAGACGCTGAAGCCCCTCACCGCACCGGCCTTCGCCAAGCCCGCCACCATGGCCAGCAGCCTGCGGCCTGGCCCCACCGGCGGGCCGATCACGGCAACGCCCAAGGCCGAACCGGCCCAGGAAGTGGCCCGCCGCCAACCGGCCCCGGCCTACGCCCATAACGCACCGCCTTCCAAACCCATCACCCAGGGCGGGCAGCCTGCCTCCACCACCCCGGCCGCCGAAGCGCCCAAGCGCTTCCTGGTGCAGATGGGCGTCTTCAGCAACGTCGCCAACGCCGAAGAATTGCGCGCCAAACTGGAACTGGCCGGCGTGCCGGCCCGCATCGAAGCCCGGGTCCAGGTCGGTCCCTTCGCCACCAAGGAAGAGGCCGAATCCGCCCGGGAAAAAATCGCCGCCATGGGCCTCGACCCGGGCATCCTGATGGCCACCAAAAAGTGAACTCCATGCCCACCACCGCCGTCACCCGCATTGAAAGCCCCCGCTTCGGCACCCTGGAAGTCAGCCCCGAGCATGTCATCGAATTCCCCGCGGGCCTGCCCGGCTTCGAGGAAGCGCGGCTATTCACCCTGTTCCATCCGGAAGGGGAAGACCCCAAGTACTTCTTCCTCCAATCCATGGAGCAGCCGGATGTGGCCTTCCATATCGCCGATCCGTCCCGCTTCGGTTTCACCTACGAGATCGCCCTGTCCGACGAGGAAAGCGCCCTGATCGGCCTCAGCAATCCGGCCGACGCCGTGGTGGCGGTGATCCTGGTCAAGGACGACAACGCCAGCCAGCCCCTGCGGGCCAACCTGCAAGCCCCCCTGATCATCAACCTCAATACGCGCAAGGGCCTGCAACATGTATTCTCACGGCTTGACTACCAGGTCACCCTGAAGTCCCCCGCCTGAATATTCAAACGCCCCGCAAGGAAGTCCCCCATGAGCAAGCAGATCATCGCCACCCCCAAGGCCCCCGCCGCCATCGGCCCCTACAGCCAAGCCGTCAAGGCCGGCAACACCGTTTACCTCTCCGGCCAGATCGGCCTCGACCCCGCTACCATGCAACTGATGGAAGGCGTGGAAGCCCAGGCCCAGCGCGTCTTCGAGAACCTGAAAGCCGTGGCCGAAGCCGCCGGCGGCAGCCTC
>RXJP01000024.1 GCA_003963315.1 Rhodocyclaceae bacterium
CCGTTGCCTGGGTGCCGCCGGCCTTGCCTTGGCGGGACTTGCCGCCTGCCAAAGCATGGGTGGATACGATAAGGGCATGAGTTTCTTCGTTACCAGCACCGGCCTCGGCAAAGGCGCCGACCTGGGCGGCCTGGCCGGCGCCGACCGCCACTGCCAATCCCTAGCCGAGGCCGTGGGTGAAGGCCGCAAGACTTGGCATGCCTACCTGAGCACCCAGGGCGACGGCGCCGTCAATGCCCGTGACCGCATCGGCAAAGGCCCTTGGCGCAATGCCAAGGGTGAAGTCATCGCCAAAAATCTGGATGAACTCCACGACGAAAACAATCTCACCAAGCAAAGCGCCCTCACCGAAAAGGGCGACGTGGTGAACGGCCGTGGCGATTCACCCAATACCCACGACATCCTCACCGGCACACAAGCCGATGGCACTGCCTTCCCGGCAGGGGAGGATCGTACCTGCGGCAACTGGACGAGTAGCACCGCCGGCGCCGCCATGCTCGGCCACTCTGACCGTAACGGTTTAACGGATAGCGCCGCTTCCAAGTCCTGGAACTCATCCCACCCGTCCCGAGGTGGCTGCTCGCTGGCCGATCTCAAGGGCACGGGGGGAAATGGCTTGCTTTATTGTTTCGCGGTGCAGTAGAGGCAGGGCCAAGTGTCTTTAAGGGCAATGGCACGTGAGCCAGATACTCAATCCAAATTTGTCACACGACCTGTGGGACAAATTCTGGGTGCCTGCCCCGATAAAAATATGGAAATCGTCGCATGCATACGCTAAAGCTATTCGCGTCCGGGCAATTGCAGGTTCCGGCCACTACCGCGTGGTATCTGTCTGACTTGGGCGAGTTTCGCGGCAAGCAGGAGCTTTACACCCGGCAGTCGCCGCAACGGCTGAAGGTATTGCGTGAGCATGCCTTGATCGAAAGCGCCGTGTCGTCCAACCGCATCGAAGGCGTGGCGGTGGAAGCGTCGCGCATTCGCGAGGTGCTGGTGGCGCCCAAGCCGCTGTTCCGCGACCCCGACGAGGAAGAGGTGCGCGGTTATCGGGATGCCTTGGCATGGATTCATGGACAGGCCGATGGCATTGGGGTAAGCGAAGCGACCATCAAGCAACTGCACGCCACCGCCCGCGGTCAGATATGGGATGCGGGCATGTACAAGGAGAAAGACAGCGACATCATCGAGCGCTATGCCGACGGCCGCGAACGCGTGCGTTTCAAGACGGTGCCGGCGGCTGACACTTCACGCTACATGTCCGCGCTGGTATCCGACTGGGCATCCGGCATCGAGCAGCGCTGGGCGCCGCCGGTGATATTGCTGGCCGCGTTCAATCTGGATTTTCTTTGCATCCATCCTTTCCGCGATGGCAACGGGCGCGTGTCCCGGCTATTGTGGCTGTTGCAAAGCCATCACCTGGGTTATGAAGTGGGTCGCTATATCAGCCTGGAACGACTGGTGGAGCAGAACAAGGACCGTTACTACGAAACCTTGGAGCAAAGCTCGCAGGGGTGGCACGAGGGCAAGCACGATCCCTGGCCTTTCATCAACTACGTGTTGTCGATTCTCAAATCCGCTTACCGGGAGTTTGAGGAACGGGTCGGTCAAGTCAGCGCGCCGCGTGGTTCCAAGCGGGAGCTGGTGCTGGCGAGCATCGCGCGATTGACGGCGATGCCCGGCAAGGGATTTGCGATCAGCGCGCTGGAACAGTCCTGCCCTGGTGTAAGCCGCGATATGGTGCGGCGCGTGCTGCGCGAACAACAGGCGGTAGGTGCGCTGATTTGTCAGGGGCGAGGGCCAGCGGCGGTATGGAAGAAGGGGTAATTACCTCCATATAAGGGTAATAGTCAGGGTACTAAGCGCCTATTTCAGTAGGGCTCCTGACTTCAAGCCGGAGGGCAGCGGGATCCCTACTGAAATAGGCGCTTAGTCTCCGGCTGGGCCAGACGTTTTTCAAGCCGCTTCCCGAGCCCGCTTAGCCTCTTCCAGTAAATACCGCTGGTAATCATCCAAATCCCCGTCGAAGTCGGCGATGCCGCCACGGGACACCAGCCAGAACTCGTCACACACCGCCCTTAGCAAGGCGCGGTCGTGGCTGACCAGCATCACTGTGCCTTCGAATTCATTGAGGGCGACGCCCAGGGCTTCCCGGGTGGAGAGATCGAGGTGGTTGGTGGGTTCGTCCAACAGCAAGAGGTTGGGGCGTTGCCAGACGATCATGCACAGCACCAGCCGCGCCTTTTCGCCGCCGCTCATGGTGCCCACGGGCTGCTTCACCATGTCGTTGCTGAAGTTGAAGGTGCCGAGGAAGTTGCGCAGGTCCTGCTCGCGGCCCGCCACGTAGCCGCCGCGGCCGGCGGCGATGGTGTCCTTGGCGAGGCGGATCATATGTTCCAGGGGCGTGTCTTGCGGGCGCAGCACGTCCAGTTCCTGCTGGGCGAAATAGCCGATGTTGAGGCCCTTGCCCTCGGTCACTTCGCCGCTGATAGGTTGCAGCGCCCGGGCAATGGTCTTCACCAACGTGGACTTGCCCTGGCCGTTGGCGCCGAGGATGCCGATGCGCTGGCCGGCATGCACCGAGCGGTTGATCTTGCGCACGATCACCGTGGGTGGCGTGTCCTTGGGCGCATCGGCCAGGGGCGGATAACCGATGCTGGTTTCGGTCATCGATAGCATGGGGTTGGGCAGGTTGGCGGGTTCCTGGAATTCGAAGGTGAATTCCGCATCGGCCAGCACCGGGGCGATCTTCTCCATGCGCTCCAGGGCTTTGACCCGGCTTTGTGCCTGCTTGGCCTTGCTGGCCTTGGCCTTGAAGCGGTCGATGAACTTCTTCAGATGGGCGATCTTTTCTTCCTGCTTGGCCAGGGCCGATTGCTGCAACAGCATCTGCTCGGCGCGCATGTCCTCGAAGGCGCTGTAGTTGCCGCCGTAGCGCAGCAGCTTGGCGTTGTCGATGTGCAGGGTGACTTGGGTGATGGCGTCGAGGAACTCCCGGTCGTGGCTGATGACGATAAGCGTGCCGGTGTAGCGCTTGAGCCAGGCTTCCAGCCAGACCAGGGCGTCCAGGTCCAAGTGGTTGGTGGGTTCGTCCAAGAGGAGCAGATCGGAAGGGCACATAAGCGCCCGGGCCAGTTGCAGGCGCATGCGCCAACCGCCGGAAAAACTGTTCACCGGATGGTCGAGTTCCGAGATCTTGAAGCCGAGGCCGAGAATCAAGGCCTGGGCGCGGGCCTCGGCATCGTGGGCGCCGGCATCGTGCAGCTCCATGTAGGCATGGGCCATGCGCATGCCGTCGTCGCTGGCTTCGGCGGCGTGCACCTCGGCTTGCGCCGCCAGCAGCACGGTATCGCCCTCGATGACGAAGGTCGTCGCGCTCTGGCTGGTCTCGGGCATGTCCTGGGCCACCTGGGCCATGCGCCATTGCTTGGGGATGGAATAGTCGCCGCCGTCCTCATGGAGCGTGCCGTTGAGCAGGCCGAACAGGGTGGACTTGCCGGCGCCGTTGCGCCCCACCAGGCCCACCTTTTCGCCGGGATTGAGGGTGACCGAGGCATTGTCCAGCAGCACCTTGGCGCTGCGGCGCAGGGTGACGTTCTTGAGGGTAATCATGGGCGGGGCTTTCGTGGGGGATGCGCATGATAGCCACCCCCGCCCTGGGCGTCTAAGGAAATTCGGATGAGGGAGGAACGGAACTGATTTGTGCAGGAACCCCCCCACCCCCTTTGTCAGGGGGGCGTTCGAGTGGTGATGGTTTGCGCAGTGCGCCCCTCCCCTGACAAGGGGAGGACGGGAGGGGTTGCGGTGTTCGCTGTGGCGCTGCGCTTAGTCCCGTCGTTGCGCCAGGTACAAGTCCTCCACCTTCTCCCGCGCCCAGGGCGTGCGGCGCAGGAATTTGAGGCTGGAGGCGATGCTGGGGTCGTGGGTGAAGCAGCGGATGGCGATCCGCCGCCCCAGTTCATCCCATCCATAGTGGGCCACCAGGGCGTTGAGGATGTGCTCCAGGGTGATGCCGTGGAGGGGATTCCTGGGTTGGGTATTCACGTCTTGCTGCCCGATGTCGCCACGGTTCAACGGCCTTGCAGAAACTGGCGCTGTTCTTCCAGCGGCAGGGGGCCGGTATGGAAGCGTACCTCTCTTTTGCCGGAGAGGAGTGCCACGAAGGGTGTCAGGCCGCGCCAGCCGGGGGACACGGTGTAGCGCAGCGCCTGCTCGTTACCAGTGAAGACGTAGAGGCGGTCGGCTTTCTGAAAGTGGGCGTTGCCGAGGATGGTGGCTGGGGCCGCGTCGTCCATGACCACCACCACCAGTTTGCCGCGTTTGGCCTTGGGCTGATGCTGGAAATCATCTGCCAATCCTTCGATCACCGCCGGGCAGTGCACACAGTCGGTGGTGGAGAACACCACCGCCGAGGGGCGCGGCAGGCTGCCCACCAAATGCTTCCAGGTCTGCGTCGTGAATGGCGTCGGGCCGTGATTGTCCGCGGCCGTCCCGGCCAACGCCCACTGCGTCAGGGCGGCAAGCAGCGCCAGGTGCAAGCGGTCAGGAAAGCGGATCGAAAACATGGAGCGCGCGCGTCGTGCGCCATACCACGCGGATGCCCTGGGGCGTCGCGATGAGGCGGGGGTGATCGTTGTCGTCTTTGCTGGTCGCCAGGTTGCGCAGGCGGAAATGGGCGCCGTCGTCATCGGAGCGCCAGGCCACGAGGTGGCTGCCCCGGCCATCGAAACTGCGCCAGACCACCACTACCCGTTTGCCCAGGGCGGCCACGTCGGCATGCTCCGCCTGGGGATCGGGGATTTCCCGCACCGCGCCGGCGGGGGTGCCGTCGGCCGCCAGGCGGCCGTAGCGTACCGCGGCACGACCATTGCGTTCGCCAAACCAGACGGCGTGGTAGCCCCCGCCCGCTGCGGGGCTCAGCCCCGGCCCGTGGTGGGGGCAGGCATCAATCTTCCAATCGTCTTCGCTGGCCCGCACCGGTGTCGTCGCCTCTCCATCCAGAATGGCAAAGGCATGGTCGCGGATGTTGGGGGCGAACACATGGCGCCACAGGGCGGCGACATGCCCGTCCGGGGTCGGCGCCAGGGCGATGCGGCAGCACTCGCAGGAATGGTCGGCCAGCTTCGTGTCGGGGCCGAAGCTGGCGCCGCCGTCGTGGGATTCGTTACGGTAGATGGCCGCACCCGCATATTCCCCCTTGCCGGCCAGCACCTGGTCCCGCTTGTCTATCCACACGGTGTGCAGGGTGCCCTGCCGGTCGAAGGCGATGGACTCGAAGCGGTGGGTGATGAGCTGCCGGTCGGCGTGGACGGTGAAGGGCGCCGAGAACGTCTGCCCCCCATCAACGGAACGCACCATGCGGATCTCGCCGGTGTAGGGCTTGGCCAGGGGCTGGGTGTAGGAAATGACCGCCCGTCCATCCGGGCCGAAGGCGATCTTGGGATGGTTTTCGCCGTCGGCGGAAATCTTGTCGCCACCGACATCGATGATCGTGGGCGCCGACCAGCGGCGGCCCAGGTCGGCGCTATGGCGGGTGAACAGGCGGCCGTCGCCGTCCACGCCGACGATCCACAGTCGTCCGTCGGGGGCGGCGCCGACGCCGGTAGCCAGGGCGTTCTTGCCATGGCCGGCCATGCCGCCCTGTTCGCCATGGCCTTCGTGGGCCAGCCCTGTGCCGGCCAGCAGCATAAGTCCCGCCGCCAGGGCGCAGCCGCGTAGCAAGCGCTTCAGGGCGGTCGGGTGATGGCTGGCGTTGTGGTCTCGGGGCATGGGGGGACGGTGAGCCGCGGCAGGTCAGAAACGGAATTTCACACCGGCGGTAAGGGCCAGGGGGCTGGACAGGGTGCGGTTGTAGGGCTGGTTGTAAGTGTAGCTGTTCTCCGAGTAGGCGCGGTCGAACAGATTCACCGCGCTCAGGAACAGATCGGTGTCGCGATCCCAGCGGTAGCTGGTGCTCAGGTTGACCACGGTGTTGCCCCCCTGGCGGGCGCGCAGGGTGCTGCTGTTGCTGGTGGTGTCGATCATCATGGGGCCGATATAACGCACCTCCATGTAGGTCTGCACCCGCTCTGCGGGATTCCAGGTGGCGCTGACCGTGGCCACTTGTTTGGGCACCGCCGTGAGTTGGACGCCCAGGGGATCGGTCACCACGGCACCGCGGCGGGTGAGGAAGGTTTCTGTCGCCGTGTAGGCGGCATCCAGGGCCAGGGTGGAGGAGGCGCGCCAATGGCCCACCAGCTCCACGCCGTGGGATTCGCCGTCCTGGTCGTTGGTGTAGAAATTGGCCGAGCCGCCGCAGTTGGTCAGGTTGGCGCCGCCATTGGAACAAATGGTCCGTACCAGGGTCGGCGCGGTGGCATAGCTACTGACCTTGAAGGTGGCGATCATGTTCTTGATGCGGTAGAGGAAGTAGGTCGCCCCCAGCTTCAGGTCGCCGCCGCTGAAGTCGCCACCCAGCTCCAGCCCGGTCAGATTTTCCGGGCCGAGGTCGGGGTTGGCGATGGTCGGCGTGCTGCTGCCGTAGGTGCGGGTGGTGTTGTTGAAGCCCGGGGCGCGGAAGGCTTTGTAGGCCGCGCCGCGCAGGGCGAACTGGTCGGTGAGGTCGTAGCGCGCGGCGATACTCGGGTTGAAGGCGCTCTTGTTGGTGTCGGGTTGCGGCCCGCCGGTGGCCGCTCCAGCGGCGGTGGTGCGGGTATTGACGCGGCTGCTGTTGTCCCAGCGGTCATAGCGGCCGCTGAAGGTGAGTTCCAACGGCGCGATGGGCAGATACTTGGCCTGGGCGAATAGGCCCTGGAACAGTTGCACGCCCTCGCCGTAGGTGCTGCTATTGAATTTACCCTGGGGCGCGTTGAGGGCGCCGGGATTGCTGTAGAACCACTCGGCATCGCTCGCCGTCAGGCGGCGCACGTCCGCGCCGAGCTGGAGGCTATTCCATTGGCCCGACAGCGTCTCGGAATACTGCACCGAGCTGCCCTGCTCGCGATAGCGCTGGGAACCGTATTGGCTGTAGAACTGCACCACCGGGCTGCTGGTGTTGGCCTGGGTCAGCGTGCTGGAGCTGCTGTTGCGGCAGTCGTTGGCGGCCACCAAATAGCAGCTGCTGCCGTTGTATTTCTCGAAACGTACATACTGGGCCCAGGCATTGGCTGCCAGGGTGGCGTCCTTGCCCAGGCGCTGGGTGAAGCCGCCGGCGATGTCCGGGCTTTCCTGCAGGTTGTTGTTGACGCGGTAGCCCAGGTCCTGGTCCTGGATGTGGTAGCCCAGGCGCAGATAGCTGCTGAAATCCGCCGAGGGACGGTAGAAGGCCGACACCTGGACGTTGCTGTCGTTGGCCTTGGGCGTGCCCTTGCCCGGATTGCGCCACAGGTATTCCGCCGGTATCGTCTGGTAGCCGTCGGTGCGGTAGTTGTCGGCGCTGAAGTTGAGGCTGAGGGCGTCGGACACCACCACATTGCGGCTGGCGGCGAAGTTGGTCGTGCCCTGGGTGCCGAAGCTGGCCGTCAACTCGCCGCCGTTGTCCCGAGGATGTTTCGACACGATGTTGATGACCCCCGCCGTGGCCATATTGCCCCATAGGCTGGAGTTGCCGCCGCGGATGATCTCCACCCGGTCGATGTTGGACAGCGGCACCTTGTACCACTGCGTGGTCAGATAGAAGGGATCATGGATGGGCACACCGTCAAGCAGCACCAGCACCTTGGCGTTGCCCACGCCGCGCATCTTGGTCTGGTGGCCGGTGGGATCGGAAATCGCCGCGGGCACCCCGGTGAAATTCATGGACGGCACGTTGCGCAGCAACTGGTCCAGGGTTTGGGCCGGGGACTTGGCGATGTCCTCGCGGGAGATCACCGTGGTATGCAACGGCATTTCCTCCAGCTTGGTTTCGCTGCGGCTGGCGCTGACGACGACATCACCCAGCGTTCGCGCTTCTTCGGCAAAAGCGGGGGAGGCACAAAGCAAGGCGACGGCGAGGGGAAGAGGCTTGAAGGGAATGGGCATGGCGTTGAGGTATCCGCAAGATACTCAATACGGAAATTGCGGATTTTTCGAGTTTGAAAGGCCGGAGATGCTACTCATTGCCTGGCTGAACCATCTGCGACATGTTGTCGCAGATGGTCTGCCCCTCGTCAAATGAAGAATGCGATTCTGTCGACGGAATAGGAAACGGCACGCATTGCTGCGTGCCATTTCGAATGGGATACGCTCAGAATTTCAGCGTAAGGCCAAGGTCAATGGATCGACCCTGTCCAAGCAGAGGCCCCAAAGGTCCCCCCGCATAAGTGACCGCAATATTGTTCCCTCCCAACGGTAAAGCATAGCTGCGGTCAAATAGATTGCGCACGCCGGCTTGGATGCTTAAACCGTTAGACAGGTCATAACGTGTGCCGAGATTGACCAGGGTATAGCCGGACGTTTTGAACTCAAGCCGCCGCTCATCCACAGAGGTCTTTGCGGCGACAGATTGCATCTCAGCCGAGTTGGTCCATGCATTCAGCTTCTGCTCAATTCCGAAGACGAAGTTTGCCGGCATGATGTGGTAAAGGTCTCCGCCATCGTTGCGTTTTCCCCGTGTCCAGTCGTACTTGCCTTTCAATACACCGTTACCGTAAGCAGCCGACTCCCAAACCGGGAGTGACCAAGAAAGATTCAGTCCGTAGAGATGGGCATCGTGGTTGGCGAACTGGAGCAACTTTGGCACCATCATGCCGGGACCAAGATCATCCACGTCGATAAAGTCAGTTACCCGGGTGTAGAAAGGAGTTACCTTCACATTCCAAAACTTCTTTTCGATATCGTGCCAATCAAGAGTAGCGCTAAGCGTATGCGCAACCTCAGGTTTCAGGTCCACATTGCCGACATAACCATTTCCGTCGCCGAACCAGCCGATCATGGCCATGGCCATCTCGCCACGGCCCCAGGTATAGCGTTCGTAAAGATTGGGAGAGCGGGTCTTGCGGGCGTAGCCGAATTCGTAGCTGGCGGTTTGGGCCGGCTCGTATTTGAACAGCGCCGTCAAGTCCAGATTGTTGTCGCGTTTGGCGTGGCTGCGGGCGTTGAACGCTGATGCAGCGGCGGCATCCGCACCACACATCATGCCGCAACCGTAGTCCTGCACATTGCCAGCGTCGGTCTTGACCGATTCGCTACGAACGCCCAATTGAGACGACCACTGGCTGCTGAACTTGGCTTCCCATTCGGCGAACAGCGCAAAGCGCTCTCGCTTGCCGTTGTTGATGTTTACGTAGGTGTTGGGGCCCATCATCATCGAACCGGCCAAGGGCGGCCACCAATCGTCCAGTTCGGCACGGTGGATTTCATGGCCCAGGCGCAAGGTGTCGCCGTCTTTCAGCGGCAGCTCAACTTTCAGCGTGTATCCGATATCGCGGCCATGGGTGTCCATGGGCATGGCACCGGCCTTTTCCTGGGTGAAGAAATCCATTTTGTGCCGGGTGTCTTGCCAATAAACCTTGCCGTCAAGCTTGCCCCAGGCGAAGTCGCCGCTGTAGCCGAGGTTGGCGAACACGCTGTGATTCTTGGTCATGTCCATGTACTGGTTGGGGAAGCCTTGGTAGGGAATGACCTGTTCTCCAGCCTTCAGAACCCAACGGTTACCTTCTCCTTGAGCCGCCAGGGTTAGTGCCTGATTTGTGCTCTTGTATAAGGTATCCAGTACTTTTTTTCCATCGCCATCTTTGTAACTATCCGCTTTTGCAACGGAACCGCTGTAGTTGAAGCTGAGCTGATCGTTCGCCACTGTTGCATTCAGACTTGTGCTTAACCCATTGTCGACGCTGCGACTCTGGATGGATGCGGAACCCGTGGTGATGAGTCCCTCGTTGGGTTTGGCGAATACGGGTTGTGCCGAGGTGAGGTTGATGACCCCAGCGATGTTGTCACCCCCTAAACTAACAGGCGTGATGCCAGCAATTACCAGCGCGGTGTTCACTTGGGACGGGGCAATATAGGACAAGGGCGAGTTCATGTGGTTGCCGCAGGCGGAGGTGATTTCCGTGCCGTCGATGCGCACCTTGATCCGGTCATCGGCCAGGCCGCGCAGCACCGGCAGGCCGGATACGCCACCGGCCGAATACACGCTGAAGCCCGGATTGCTTTCCAGCAGGGAAGCGCTGTCGCTGGTGGCATAGCTGCCGGGCAGCGGCGCCTCGGCGAGGGGGCGATCAGTAACGACGACTGTGGGCATCACAGTCTCCGAACCTGCGGCATGCGCTGCCAAGGGCAGCGTAGCGATGGCGAGAGCGAGCGTGGTCTTATGCATGGAGCCTCCGAAAAGCCGGGTATGGTATGGCTGCATGGCAGAAGTGGGAATGTGACAGCTTGTCGCAGTGCGCCTTGGTACGCTTGGTGTGGAAGGGCTGCGATGTTGGATGGAGCGATGTCCCGCCCCTCCCTTGGAAGGCGAGGGGACTGTCCGAGAACGGGATGATGCGCTTGCGCGCTTAGAGCACGATGGCCAGCACCAAAGGCAGAGTGACGATGGCGGCGAGGTTGCCCACCAGCACGATGGCCGCCACCTTGGCCGGTTCCTGGTGGTAGCGCTCGGCAAAGACGTAGTTGATGACGGCGGGCGGCAGCGAGCCGTACACCAGCAGCAGGTCAGCCTGTTGGCCGTGGAGGCCGAGCAGGGGCGCGATGGCCCAGGCGATGGCCATGCCGGCGATGGGCCGGGCGATGGCGCCGAGCAGCCCTTCGCGCCAGTGGCTGAAGCCGGCATCGGTCATGCGCACTCCCAGGGCGAACAGGGCAAGGGGGATGGAAATGTCCGCCAGCATCTTGATGCCCATGGCCAGGGGCGACCACAGCACGATGTGGGATTCGCCCACGGCGAAGCCGGCCAGGGCGGCCAGCACGGCCGGGACGCGCCAGACGTTGCTGAGTTTGGTCTTGTGGTCCAGCAGCCAGATGCCCAGGGAAAAGTGCAGGCCTGTGGAAACGACAAAGAGGACGATGGCCCAGGGCAGCGCGTCATTACCGAAGGCCAGCACCGCCAGCGGCACGCCGAGGTTCACGCTGTTGTTGAACATCATCGGCGGCGCCAGGGTGAGGGGCTGTTGCTTGAACAGTTTGGCCAGCACCCAGGCGGCCGCGCCGGAACCCAGTACCAGGATCACCATGCCCAGGGCCAGACCGCCGTAACTGGCCAGATCGTAGGAACGCGCGGAAAGGCCGGAGAAGATCAGCGCTGGAACGAAGACGTCCATGTTGATGCGATTGGCCGCCGACATGTCCGTGGCGTGGCGGCGGGCATACCAGTAACCCAGGCCGGTGAGGGCGAACATGGGGAAGAGGATGGCGGTGATGCGAAGGGCGAGATCCATGGTGCGCGGAAACTAAATGAGCGTGGTTACAACCAGGTGCCGTTGGCGGGCATGGGCATCATCGGCGCATCGCCGGGCAGCGCCAGCCCGAGCAGGAAGCTCAGTACGGCGATGAAGATGCTGGCGAAAAAGGCCGTCCAGAAACCCGAGACCTTGAAGCCCGTCACCAGGGCGGCCACCAACTGGATCATCAGGGCGTTGATGACCAGCAGGAAAAAGCCGAAGGTGATGAAGGTGAGGGGCAGGGTGAGCAGGATCAGCAGGGGACGCACGATGGCGTTGGCGAAGCCCAGCAGCAGGGCCGACACCACCAGCGACGACGTGTCGGCGAAACGGACGCCGGTGAACACGTGGCTGCACACCCAGAGAGAGAGGGCGGTGATGCCCCAGTGCAGGAGGAAGGCGGTCAGGTTGCCGGACATGGTGGATGACGCCTAGAGCACGTAGCGGGACAGGTCTTCGTCCTTGGCCAGGATGCCGAGGCGGTCGTCCACATAGGCGGCGTCGATCACCACCGCAGCGTCGCCAGCTTTGCCGGCGTTGAAGGAGACATCCTCCAGCAGTTTTTCCATGACCGTGTGCAGGCGTCGGGCACCGATGTTCTCGGTCTTCTCGTTCACCTGATAGGCGATTTCCGCCATGCGCTTGATGCCATCATCGGCGAAGCGAAGGGCGACGTTCTCGGTGGCGAGCAGGGCCTGGTATTGGCGGGTGAGGCAGGCATCGGTCTGGGTCAGGATGCACTCGAAATCCTGCACCGAGAGGGAGTCCAGTTCGACACGGATGGGGAAGCGGCCCTGCAACTCGGGGATCAGGTCGGAAGGCTTTGTCAGGTGGAAGGCGCCGCTGGCGATGAACAGAATGTGGTCGGTCTTGATCATGCCGTACTTGGTGCTGACCGTGGTGCCTTCCACCAGGGGCAGCAGGTCGCGCTGCACGCCCTGGCGCGATACGTCCGCGCCGTGGGCATCGCTGCGGGAGGCGATTTTGTCGATCTCATCGAGAAAGACGATGCCGTTCTGTTCCACGTTGCGAAGGGCGGCGGCCTTCACTTCCTCGTCGTTGATCAGGCGCCCGGCTTCTTCGTCGGTGAGTACCTTCAGCGCTTCCTTGATCTTGAGCTTGCGCGTCTTCTTGCGGTCCTGGTTCATGCCTTGGAACATGCCTTGGATCTGGTTGGTTAGTTCCTCCATGCCCGGCGGCGCGAAGATTTCCATTTGCGGTGAGCCGAGGGCTACGTCGATTTTAATCTCCTTGTCGTCCAGTTCGCCTTCCCGCAACTTCTTGCGGAATTTTTGCCGGGTGGCCGAATCCGCGGCGGATTCGGTTTCACCGAAACCCATGGCGCGGGCCGGCGGCAGCAGCACGTCCAGCACCCGGTCTTCGGCCGCATCTTCCGCCCGCGCCCGCATGGCGCGCATGGCGGTTTCCCGGGCGTCCTTGAGGGCGGTTTCCGTCAGGTCGCGGATGATGGTGTCCACATCACGGCCGACGTAGCCCACCTCGGTGAATTTGGTGGCTTCGATCTTGATGAAGGGCGCATTGGCCAGCCGCGCCAGGCGACGGGCGATCTCGGTCTTGCCGACGCCGGTGGGGCCGATCATCAGGATGTTCTTCGGCGTGATCTCATGGCGCAGCGGCTCGGCCACCTGGGCACGGCGCCAGCGGTTGCGCAGGGCAATGGCCACGGCCTTCTTGGCGGCAGCCTGGCCGACGATATGTTTGTCGAGTTCGGAGACGATCTCCGCGGGGGTCATTTGGGTCATGGGGCACTCGCAAAGGCAAGCTCTTCTGACACAGAGAACACAGAGGCACAGAAGACACGGAGAAAGACTTTAATTCTATTGATCTGAATTTGTTTTTCTCTGCGTGCTCTGTGTCTCCGTGCCCTCTGTGTTGAAAGCGGTTGTTTTCTCAATCCAATGTTTCGATGATGTGATTCTGGTTGCTGTAGATGCACAGGTCGCCGGCGATGGAGAGGGATTTCTTGACGATCTCCATCGGCGTCAGTTCGGTGTTCTCCAGCAAGGCGCGGGCGGCGGACTGGGCGTAGGCGCCGCCGCTGCCGATGGCGACGATGCCGTATTCCGGCTCCAGCACGTCGCCATTGCCGGTGATGACCAGGGAATTCTCCCGGTCCGCCACGGCTAGCATGGCTTCCAGCCGGCGCAGCATGCGGTCGGTGCGCCAGTCCTTGGCCAGCTCCACCGCCGAGCGCAGCAGGTTGCCCTGGTGTTTTTCCAGCTTGGCCTCGAAACGCTCGAACAGGGTGAAGGCGTCAGCGGTGCCGCCGGCGAAACCGGCGAGGATTTTTTCGTTGTAAAGCCGGCGCACCTTGCGCGCCGTTCTCTTGATGATGATATTGCCCAGGGTCACCTGGCCGTCGCCGCCCAGGGCCACGCTGTTGCCGCGCCGGACGGAAAGGATGGTGGTGCCGCGATACTGCTCCATGAAGCTGCTCCGCAAGGGAAGGGGAAAGGGTGAAAGCTTACCCCGGATTGGTGCCGCCCAGGCGTTGAACGGTATCCCTTCGCTCGGCACCCCACAGGCCCGTTAGGGCTAATAGACAGAGGCTGGCAGCGATGGCCGGCCCCGCCGGCAGGTCGAAAACCGCCCCGAGGCGGCCAGGCCCATGGCGTAGCCGGCAGCGGTGAGGCGCTGGCTGGAATAGGCGGACGCGATGGCGATGAACAGGGCCGGCACGGCCAAGGCTGATAATGTCCGCAGATCCATGCTGGGAACAAAGGCGTCCAGGGCGGAGAAGGCGATGCAAGTGGTACAGACGTGGGAAAGGGTGAAGGCTGTGCTGTGGTTGCCTTCTCCCTGCTGGATGCTGTTCTGGGCCTCCACGTCGCGATGGCCCAGGCCGTGGCCGATCATGTGCGCCACCGCCGCCTGCTGGGCGAAGGCCAGCAGCAGGGAAGCGATCAGGGCGATGAAGGGACGGCTGGCGCGGCGCATAGGGGCGCGTATCAGAACACAATCACCACGGATTAGGCAATGGTTGATAATGCCCGACTCTTGTGTTGTTTGGTTCCTTGCCGGCCTATCTTATGTCTTTACCCCTGCTCGATACCCGCATTCCCGTCACCCTCCTTACCGGCTTTCTCGGCGCCGGCAAAACCACCTTGCTCAATCGCATCCTCACCGAGCGGCAGCGGGAACGCATCGCGGTGATTGAAAACGAGTTTGGTGAAGTCGGTATCGACAACGAGTTGTTGCTCACCACCGAGGAACAGATCGTGGAAATGAACAACGGCTGCCTTTGCTGCACCGTGCGCGGCGATCTGATCCGCATCCTCGGCGATCTCGCCAACCGTCGCGCCGCCGGCAGCCTGCGCTTTGACCGGGTGCTGATCGAGACCACCGGCCTGGCCGATCCCGGCCCGGTGGTGCAGACCTTCTTCGCCGACGAAACAGTGGCGGAACGCTATCAGCTCGACGGTGTGGTGACCCTGGTGGATGCGGTGCATGCCCCGGCCAACCTGGCCCAATCCGCGGTGGCCCAGGAGCAGGTTGGTTATGCCACCCGCTTGCTGCTGTCGAAGACCGATCTGGTGGACGCAACCCAGCGCGAGGCCCTGATCGCCCAATTGCGGGAGATCAATCCCTCCGCGCCCTTGCGGGAATCCGCTTTCGGCGCGGTGCCTTTGGAAGAAGTGCTCGACATGCGCAGCGCCGCCCTGGCGCGGATGTTGGAAATCGAGCCGGATATCGGGGCAGGCCATCACCATGAGCCGGGCGTCGACTCCTGGGTGTTCCGTAGCGACCGGCCCTTCGATGAAGAAGCCTTCACGGCCGCCATTACCGAAATCCAGGCCCGCTACGGCAACGACCTGCTGCGCTACAAGGGCATCCTCGCCCTGGCGGGACAGGACTGCCGCTTCAACTTCTCCGGGGTGCAGAGCCTGATGGGCGGCACCCCTGGCCGGCCGTGGGGCAAGGACGCACCGGCGTCGGTGCTGGTGATGATCGGGAAAAGGATGGAGTGGGGGCGGGTGGAGGAGGTGTTGCGGCGCGCGGTGGCGTAAGTTTTTCCGCCACCCGCGTTGTTCGCTCCGCCCAACCCATCACCACTCGAACTCCCCCCTGATAAGGGGGGCCGGGGGGGGGTTACGGTTTTCGGCTTTCAGTTTCGCCCGTCACCCCATAGCCCCGACCGCGCCGGGACTCGCCCCGGCGGGCGAGGTACTTTCTTGCTGCGCGGCAAGAAAGTACCCAAAGAAACGCGCCCCGCTACCCCGGCCCTACGGGCTCCCCTCCCGCCAAACCACCCGAACGGCTGGTCTTGCAAACTAGCGGCTACGCCGCGTCGGACAGCCACCATCCGTTCGTCCCCTTGAGAACATCGGTTCTCTGGATATCGCCATCAGGCGATTCGCTCAAAACCCACTGACTTACCCGACTCATCACCGGTTGGTGGGTTAATCAACTTAGCTGATCTCTGTAGGGGGCATGATCGTTGGGTGTCCAATGCTTTTCGGCAAATACCCGGACCATTTCTAAATCGTCAATTGCGCGACCCATACAAGTATTGAGTGTCACCGGACTCTGACTTGACTGTTGACTGGATTATATTTTTATTGTTAGCATTCATTTAATTAGTATACTAATAATACGAATGCAAATATAAATTTTGTAATCCAACATAAAGAGGATTTCGCAATGAAAAATAAATATTTATTGATGGTGATTTTCTTATTTGTGTTCTCGGCCTCTAGATTTTGTTATGCCGATGATGGTGTGGTGAAAGTTGGCTTGATCTTGTCGATGACAGGTCCGTTTGCGTCGACCGGAAAACAATTGGAGCAGGGGGCGAGACTGTTCCTCAGTCAGCATGGCTTGACTGCGGGCGGGAAAAGAATTGAGTTGATTGTTAAAGATGATGGAGGTCAGCCTGAGCAAGCCAGACTGTTGGCTCAGGAGCTGATTATTAAAGAAAAAGTAGAGGTCCTTGGCGGGTTTACTCTTACCCCCATTGCGCTGGCTACTGCACCATTCATCACGCAAAGCAAGACACCATCTGTCGTTTTTGTTGCTGCCGCAGCAGGGGTAATTAATGCTTCCCCATATTTTGTTAGGACAAGTTTCTCTCTGCCCCATGTGACTAGCGGAATTGCAGATTGGGCGCCGCGCAATGGAATAAAAAAAGTGGTGTCCTTGGTGAGTGATTACGGACCTGGGATTGATGCAGAAACAACTTTTAAGCAAGTTTTTGAACAAGAAGGGGGCAAGGTAACTGATCAGATTCGTGTCCCGATTAAAAACCCCGATTTTGGTCCGTTCGTGCAAAAGGTTCGCGATGAAAAGCCTGATGCCGTGTTTGTGTTTCTACCTGCTGGCGCAGGTATCCAGTTCATGAAGCAGTATGCAGAACGAGGCTTGGCTCAACTTGGTATCAAGTTGATAGCAACAGGAGATGTTACCGAGGATGACATTGTTAATGACTTGGGTGGCTCTGCCATAGGAGCCATTACCTCTCATCATTATTCGGCTGCCCATCCATCTAAATTAAATCAGAAATTTGTTGAGAGTTTTAAAAAAATGTTTGATGGAAAACGGCCTAACTATATGGCAGTCGCGGCGTATGACGGAATGAAAGTTATATGTGACGGATTGGACATCACCAAAGGCATGACGGGAGAGGTCCTTTTGGGAGTGATGAAGAATATGTCATTCGAAAGTCCCCGTGGCAATGTATCCATAAATCCAAAAACTCGTGACATTGCGCAAGACACATACATTCGGAGGGTAGAGAAAAAGGGGGCGGAGTATTACAACGTTGAGTTTGAGACTATTAAGAATAAGTGAGGAAATGACATGAGAACTTGGCTAATCAACGCTTGGTACGTGGCTGGATTTAGTGATGAATTGGAGGGGAGCGGCTTCGTCTCCCGGAAATTTCTGAACTTGCCAGTACTGATGTTCCGTCGCTCGTCTGGCGATCTTGTTGCGTTAGAGGACAAGTGCCCCCATCGGTTGCTGCCCCTGTCATTTGGAAGGCGAGTAGAGGACGAAATTGAGTGCGGCTATCACGGGATGCGTTTCGGTTCCTCAGGGAAGTGCACCTTGGCTCCCGGGCAAGACCAAATTCCATCTGCTGCATGTGTAAAGACATATCCCTTGGTAGAGCGCCATAAATTGCTATGGATATGGCTCGGTGACAGTGATAAGGCTGACGAGCAATTAATACCCGATATTCATTGGAATGACCATCCGGATTGGACGCCCTCAAGGGGCTACCACTACGTAAAAACTGATTTCCGTTTATCAGTAGACAACCTCATGGACTTAGGCCATGAAAGTTGGGTGCATTTGAAAACAATCGGTCAGAAAGATGAAGAGTGCATACCTAGTTATCCGGTTTCTGTGTCAATTGAGAACGGGTATCAGATTCGCGCTCATCGGGAAATGCCAAATATTGATGCGCCACCTTTCTTCGCTATGGTTCTGGATTACGAGGGAAAAATCAATCGATGGCAAACCGCTATTAGCTCGGCCCCATCTATTTGCATGACCGATTTTGGTGTTTATCCGGTGGGAGAAAGCCCAGGAGGCGCGTATCGCAGCCATGTTTGCCATTTGTTAACGCCCGAAACGGAAAACACCACGCATTACTTCTGGTCAGTTGCCAGAAATAAGCGGCTCAACGAGGATCGTTTGACAAGAGATATTTGTAAAGGAATCAGCGATACATTCGATGAGGATGCGGTGGTGCTGGAGATGCAGCAGAGGATGGTTAATCTCTATGGGAAGGACGTTCCATATGTGGCGATGAAAGTTGACGAAGCCCCTATCCGAGCTAGGCGAATGCTGGCCGAGCTCGTCGCGAAGGAAATGACGGACCCAACTTTCATACATAAACCACAATTAATTATTGAAGACACTACGCCGTTGCTATCAATGTCCCAATGAAATTGTTTCGATAGGAATGGTGCGTTTAGTCAATGCAGCGGACGCACAAGGTGAAAGAGCCCGCTGCATCACTATCCCTTGGGAAAGGGGAAAAACGACCTGTCCGATCTAGTAATTTAGTAACGACAGACGGCTTATGGAAAATTCATGTTTGAGAAATTGCGATGAACACTAAGGAAATACTGGTTGAGGTTGTGAATAAAAAAATCCTGGCCGAAGGGATTGCCCAATATGATTTGATGCCCGTCGAAAGAAATAGTCTTCCTATGTGCTCTGCCGGGGCACATATTGATGTCTACCTGCCGAATGGAATCATTCGCCAATACTCGTTGTGTGAGATCCGCCCAGAGGCGGACAAATATGTGATCGCCGTACTGTTAGACCCGAAATCACGGGGAGGGTCTCGATGGATGCATGAAGAGCTTTCCATAGGTGCGCAACTCAGGATCAGCGAACCTAAAAATCTATTTCCCTTGAATATGAATGCTAAGAAATTCATATTTTTGGCGGGAGGTATCGGTATCACTCCCATTCTCGCAATGGCGTATGCGGTTGAAAGTATTGGGGGGGTATTCGAGCTTCATTACTGCGCAAGATCAAAAAAGAAGATGGCCTTCCATGACCGGATAGCTCAGTCTGCATTTAAGGGAAAAGCGCATTTCTATTGGGATGACGAAAAAAATACCCGTGCCTTGCAGTTAAACGAATTGCTAAGCCATCCTTCACCAGATGTGCACCTTTACGTTTGCGGGCCTAAAGGATTTATTGATGCAGCCGTACTTGCTGCCGCTGAAATGAAGTGGTCAAAGAAAAATGTGCATTTTGAACATTTTTCGAATGCGGCCGTGAATTCGGAAAACGGCGGAGTGTTTTCAGTGCGGCTGGCCAGCAGTGGCAAATGCATTTCCGTAGGATCAAAGGAAACCATAGCGGCGGCTCTGAGGCGGGAAGGTGTTACCGTACCGCTTTCGTGCGAGCAAGGGGTTTGTGGTACCTGCTTAATTCCGGTAATTTCAGGGGTGCCTGACCACCGGGATTTGTATTTATCGGATAACGAAAAGGCGCGTAACGATAAGATTACGGTGTGCTGCTCCCGTTCTCTGTCCGCTGAGCTCGTCTTGGATTTGTGAGCTAATTAACTGGCTTCAGCTATTTTTTTTAACAAAGCCAAAAACTGCTTCCTTTCGGTGGGGGTTAGTGGAACGACCAATGCCTCTTGGGATTCTTCTACTCCTTGCGATATTTTTTTGAGCAAGCCAACTCCTTCTGGAGTGAGGTTGAGTCTTCTGAGACGCCTGTCCTTCAAGTCTTCGGAGCGAGTGACCAATCCTTTGACCGCTAGGCGGTCAACAACTCCGCTAATAGTGGCGGTATCGAAGGCAATGATCTTGGCGAGAGATTTCTGATCGACCCCGGGAAATCGTTTTATTGCAGTGATGCAAGCATATTGAACGGGGGTTAGTCCTGTAGCTCCGGTCAGACGATAAAAATGTGCTACAGCAATCTGGTGTACTCGCCTTATCAAGTGCCCTGGAAAACCGTATAAGGCAAAAATTTCGCTCTCAAGAGGAACTGAGTGAAGGCTGTCGCCGTCAGGTATCTTTTTCTTTTCACCGAGTATTGGCTTTTTAAGTTTTTGCTTTGTCATCAAGTCGACTGGGGCCATATAAGTCCATCTTGTCAATCATACAATGAGTTCTTGCGAAGGCTGGGCGGCCGGTTGGTCTTAATGCTATGCCCTTTTCAAACATGACTCTTCAGGATGCAGATGTTCTCTGCTATTGGCTAAGCCAACGTATTTCGGGAAATGATCTTGGGCTGCCGTATAGGTTACGGTTTTCAAAATTCGTGACCGCCGCCCTTAGATAAAACATCTGTAGAAGTTCTACTCCGCCTGCACCAACAAGCCCTTCAAATACTCTCCTTCGGGAAACGCCAGCGCCACCGGATGGTCGGCTGCTCCCTGCAGCCGCTGCACGATGCGGGCTTCCTTCCCCGCATCCAGAGCGGCACCCGCGGTGATTTGTTGGAACAATTCGAGGCCGATGCCGCCGGAGCAGGAGTAGGTCATCAGCATGCCTCCCGGGGCCAGCAGCTTGAAGCCGTTGATGGCGATGTCCTTGTAGGCGCGGCTGGCTGTTTCGGCATGGCGTGCGGAGGGGGCGAACTTGGGTGGGTCGAGGACGATGATGTCGAATTGTTCACCGGCTTCTTTCAGGCGGCGCAGTTCGTCGAAGACATTGGCGCAGACCCATTGGGCGCGGCTGGTGTCGAGGTTCGGATTCAAGGCCAGGTTGGCGGTGGCGGTGTCGAGGGCGGGCTGGGAGCTGTCCACCGAAATCACTTCCGTGGCGCCGCCGGCCAGGGCTTGCAGGCTGAAGCCGCCGGTGTAGCAGAAGCAGTTGAGCACCCGCTTGCCCGCCGCGAGCTGGCCCAACAGATGACGGTTGTCCCGCTGGTCGAGGTAGAAGCCGGTTTTGTGGCCGCCGATGATATCCACTTTCATGACCACGCCGTTTTCTTCGATGAGGATGTCCTCCATCGGTGCGTCGCCGTGGAGCCAGCCAGTGACGGGTTCCAGGCCTTCCAGCTTGCGCACGTCGGAGTCGGAGCGGTCGAAGATGCGGGCGCAGCCGGTGGCCTTGACCAGGGCGCCGACGATGGCCTTGCGCCATTTATCGGTGCCGGCGCTGGTGAGCTGGACCACCACGGTGTCACCGTACTGGTCGGCGATGAGGCCGGGCAGGCCGTCGGATTCGGCGTGGATCAGGCGCAGGCCCTGCTGGCCTTTGAGTACGGGCAAGGTCTGGCGGCGGGCCACGGCGGCGGCGATGCGGCGTTTGAAGAAGGCGTCGTCGATGGTTTCTTCACCGTCGAAGGTCCACATGCGGGCGCGGATTTGCGATTCCGGGCTCCAGGCCGCTTTGCCCAGCAGCTTGCCGCGATGATCCATCACGTCGACCGTATCCCCGGCGCGGGCACGGCCGTCCAGTTCCTTGACCGAAGTGACAAATATCCAGGGGTGACGGCGCAGGACGGAGCGTTCCTTGCCTTTTTCGAGTATTAGTTGGGCCATGGCGATGGAATAAGGCTCAGCGGGCGACGGTCAGCCAGAAGGGAATGGTGACCATGGCCAGCACGGTGGTGACGGAAATGACCCAGGCCACGGCGCCGCCATCGCCACCCATGCGCTGGGCGAGGATGTAGGCGGAGCTGGCCACGGGCAGTGTGCCGAAGATGAGGGCGGTGTCGGCTTCAATGCCAGAGAGATGGAGCAGGGAGGCGCCGCCCAGGGCCGCGAGGGGCAGGACCAACAGTTTGACGGCCATCAGGTAGCCGGCCGCAGGCCGGGCGGGGGCGTCGAGGTCGCCCTTGAGGCGCAGAGCGGCGCCCACGGACATGAGGCCGAGGGCGATGGAGGCATCGGAGAGGCGTCCCATGAAGGCGCGGATGGGTTCGGCCACGCCAAAGCCGAGGCTGCTCCAGAGCAGGCCGGCCAGGGTGGCGATGATGAGCGGGTTGCGGCTGAGCTCCCGCAGGATGCCGGTCTGTCCGTGGCGGGCGAGCATCCAGACGGCGCTGATGTTGGCGACAGGTACCGTGACGCCGAGGATGAGGCCCATGACGGCGATCCCGGCGGCGCCGTTGAGTTTGCCCGCCACCGCCAGGGCGATATAGGAGTTGAAGCGGTAGGCGCATTGGAATAGCGAGGCGAACTGCAACGGCGGCAGGGCGAAGCCGCGGGCCAGCAGGCCGAGGATCACGCCGGTAGCCATGATGAGTAAACCGGCAGCAGCGATGGGGCCGGCGCTGGACAGGGTGATGGGGTTGCGGGTGATGGCGTTGAACAGCAGGGCCGGGAAGAGGATGAAATACACCAGTTTTTCCAGCCCGGCCCAGAAGTGGTCGCCCAGATGGAAGGCGCGGCGCAGCCAGGCCCCGAGGGCGATCAGGGCAAAGTCCGGCAGCAGGAGCAGGGCGGTTTGCATGGGGGCAAAGACAAAGGGCGGAGGCGCATTCTACGCACTCCGCCCTTGGGGCATGGGGGCTGCCGGGTTCAGGCAGCGACGGCCAGGGGCTGCCGGGGCGGCGCCTTGGGCAGGTCGCCGGATAGGTCGCGCACATCGATCTGCAACAGGTCGAGCACTTGCAGGGCAATGCCGCGGCAGAGGCTGTCCAGGGTTTCCGGCAACTGGGCGGGGAGCTTCTTTTGCAACATCAGTTTGGTGGAACTGTGGGCGAAGATCGGGTTGAGGATGCGATCCATATAGGGCGCCAGCATTTCCTTCACCGTGCTGTCAGCCACGTCGCGATGCCAGGAAGGCCACTGGCTGGGGACAGCGTAGGCGTGGGGGAACATTTCCAGGTCGCGGATCAGGGTGCGGATGTCCTCGTGGGAATCGCGGAAGGGCAGCAGCACCAGGTCGGCCAGGCTGTAGAGGTGGCGATCCATCTCGGTACGGTTGCCGCCGCCGTCGATGACGCCGAGCCAGGCCTTCAGGCTACGGATCTTCTCGGTGACCTTGGCCAGGGCCTCCCGCGAACGGGCATCGGCGATCAGGTAGCGGCGCCCGTTGGGGTCCAGGGGTTCGCGGTAGGTGTCGGTCAGCACGCAAGCCGAGCGCTGGCCCAGCAGGCCCAGGCCGTGGCTGAGCATATGGGACAGGGTGGTCTTGCCCGTGCCCCCCTTGTTGCCGATGACGCAAATGATGTCTGCCATGTCTCGCTCCTTGTTCCGGCCGCAGCCGGGACGTATGGGCAGGATTATGGCGACGCCCGCCGGGAGCGATGGAGGGAAATGGAGGCGTTAGGCGGGCTTATTCGGTTACGGCCCTGTCCGCCTGTCCCGGGCGGTAACAATAGAGCTGGGTGTCGCGGGCATCGCCCACGGCCACCACCTGCTCCGGCATGACATCGGGAATGGCGAAGCTGTTGGACACCAGCAAGGCGTCGGCGCTCATTTCAGCCCGGGCCTTCTCCCACAGCCTGGGCATGGGCACCGGGGACAGGAAGGCGTAGACCAATTGGCAGGGATGGAGGTTGAGGGCCCAGAAGTCACCATAGCGGATATCCACGTTTTTCAGCCTGCGGCAACGCAGCCAAGCGAGAAGAAAGGGGATGGGGGCGTGTTCGATGCCAGTAAAGTGACAATCAGGGCGAGATGAGGATAGATTGACCAACAATCCCCCTGTGCCGCAACCCAGATCCACCACAAAGCCGGATTCGGCCGGGATCAGGCTCGCCAGGACGGCGGCGGTGGGGCGGTTGCTCAGATAGAGGGGGACCCGGCTCAAATCGGTGCGCCAATACACCAGCAGCAGGATCAGGAAGCCGCCCAGCCACAGGATGGGCGGCAGATGTAGGCCGTTCACCAGCACCACCAGGGGCATGAACAGCAGGTGTATCCCTTGCCACCAGCTCGGGGCCCTGAGCCACCGGGCCGCCAGTGCGGCGGCCAGCCCCTGGGCCAGGGCGGCGGCGAGGGGCAGGGGAATGGGCGGTCGCCAAGGCAAGAGCAGCAGCAATGAGGCGACCAGCAGTCCGCCCAATATTTGGGCAGCCAAAGCCGCCCGCAGCGGGGATGAGAGAAAGGAAGGTGGAAAGCGCATGCCCAATGATAGCGAGCCGGTTTGCACCAGCGTCAAAAAGTCACAACGTCGTTGACACTTTCGCAGTCCATCTCCATAATGCCGGGCTCTTTTGGAGGGATTCCCGAGCGGTCAAAGGGATCAGACTGTAAATCTGACGGCTCTGCCTTCGAAGGTTCGAATCCTTCTCCCTCCACCAGAATCACGTAGCAGATTGTTTTTATGCGGTTTTCTGTTTTTTGGAAAACGGCGGGTTGATCAAGCGGGTGTAGCTCAGTTGGTAGAGCACTTGCCTTCCAAGCAAGATGTCGCGAGTTCGAACCTCGTCGCCCGCTCCAGTTGCTCCGGGTTTTGGGTAATTGCAGGTTTCTGCCCTTGTAGCTCAGTGGTAGAGCACTCCCTTGGTAAGGGAGAGGCCACGTGTTCAATCCACGTCAAGGGCACCACGAATGAGTGTTTTTGAAGTAACCAGGCTGCCGAAAGGCGTTTTTCTGATCGAGATCTTTGGGGTAAACGGATCATGGCAAAAGGCAAGTTTGAACGTACGAAGCCGCACGTAAACGTCGGCACGATTGGACACGTTGACCACGGCAAGACCACGCTGACTGCAGCGAT
>RXJP01000078.1:0-32588 GCA_003963315.1 Rhodocyclaceae bacterium
TTTCTCCGAGACCAAGCAGGCCGGCAAGTCCACCCTCACCGTGGATGTGCCTGAGTCCGACCGCATCAAATACGCCCTGACCGACGCTGATGTGCTGGAGCTGGCCCGTTACGCCGTCATCATCGAAAAGCACTACGGTCGTCCCATGGACATCGAGTGGGGCAAGGACGGTCGCGATGGCAAGCTTTACATTCTCCAAGCCCGTCCCGAGACCGTGCAATCCCAGTCCAGCGGCGTGGTGGAAAAGTTCAAGATCAAACAGCACGGCAAGGTGCTCACCTCGGGCCGTGCCATCGGCCAGAAAATAGGTACCGGCCCGGTGCGCGTGGTTCACGATCCCGCGCAGATGAATCAGGTTCAACCCGGCGACGTATTGGTGGCCGACATGACCGATCCCAACTGGGAGCCGGTGATGAAGCGCGCTTCCGCCATTGTCACCAACCGAGGCGGCCGCACTTGTCACGCCGCCATCATCGCCCGCGAACTGGGTATTCCCGCCATCGTCGGCTGCGGCAACGCGACCAGCACCTTGACCGAAGGCGAGTCCGTCACCGTCAGTTGCGCCGAAGGCGACACCGGCTACGTGTATCGCGGCAAACTGGACTACGAAATCACCAAGCAGGACATGGGCAGCCTGCCCCCGGTGCCCGTCAAGATCATGATGAACGTGGGCAATCCCGAACTTGCTTTCGATTTTGCCCAGACCCCCAATTCCGGTGTCGGCCTGGCCCGGGTGGAGTTCGTCATCAACAACATGATCGGCATCCATCCCAAGGCGATTCTTGAAATCGACCAGGTGCCGGCCTCCCTGCGGGAGGAAATCCTGCGCCGCTCCCGCGGCTACGCCAGTCCCCGGGAGTTCTTCATCGAGAAGCTGGTGGAAGGCGTGTCCACCATCGCTGCGGCCTTCTATCCCCATCCGGTGATCGTGCGCCTGTCCGACTTCAAGTCCAACGAATACCGCAAGTTGTTGGGCGGCGACATCTACGAGCCCGAGGAAGAAAACCCCATGCTGGGCTTCCGCGGCGCCTCCCGCTACATTGCCCAAAGTTTCCGCGATTGTTTCGAAATGGAAACCACGGCTATGAAGAAGGTCCGGAACGTATTGGGCCTGACCAATGTACAGCTCATGGTGCCCTTCGTACGTAACCTGGAAGAAGCCAAGGGCGTCGAGGAGTTGCTGGTGTCCCATGGCCTCAAGCGCGGCGAGAACGACCTCAAGCTCATCATGATGTGCGAGATTCCTTCCAACGCGCTGCTGGCCGAACAGTTCCTGCAATACTTTGACGGCTTCTCCATCGGGTCCAACGACCTGACCCAGCTCACGCTGGGTCTTGACCGGGACTCCGGCCTGGTGGCCCACGCCTTCGACGAGCGTGATCCCGCCGTCAAGCAATTGCTGTCCATGGCCATTACCACCTGCAACCGCCTCGGCAAGTACGTGGGCATTTGCGGCCAAGGGCCTTCCGACCATCCCGATCTGGCCGAGTGGCTGATGGAGCAGGGCATCCAGAGCATTTCCCTGAATCCCGACACTGTCATCGATACCTGGCTCAAGCTGGCCAAGAAGGGCTAAGGGCGCTGCATGCAGATCGAATGGTGGCACTGGGCCGTGGCGGGGGTTGCGCTGATCCTCGCCGAGTTGGCGGTGCCGGCCTTCGTTCTTGTCTGGTTCGGCCTGGGCGGCCTGTTGGTTGCCCTTGTCGTGGCCTTGAGCGGTGATCTCAGCCTCAACGTTCAACTGGGCATCTGGTTGATTGCGTCCCTGGCGTTCACAGTGCTGTGGTTCAAAGTGTTCAAACCCGGGCAATTGAAGACCAGGGTAGGGGGCTCGGATTCCAACGTTGTCGGCGAGATCGGCCTATTGACACGGGATGTGGCCCCTTTCGAAAAAGGCGAAGTGCGTTTCCAGAAACCCATTCTCGGCGGTGAAGTCTGGGCATGTCTAGCCGACGAGGCTATCGCGGCGGGAACCCGAGTGAAGCTGGTCGCCGTGGAAGGCAGCTTCGTCAAAGTGGCGAAACTTTAAGGAGCTTTTGACATGGAAGTTTTCATCATTGCCCTGCTGGTATTCGCCATCGTTACGCTGCTCAAGGGCGTGCGTATCGTGCCCCAAGGGGAAGAATGGATCGTCGAGCGTCTTGGCAAGTACCACGGCACCCTCAACGCCGGCCTCTCCATCATCATTCCTTATCTTGACCGCATCGCCTATAAGCTGGTGACCAAGGACATCATCCTCGATGTCCAGGAGCAGGAAGTCATCACCAAGGACAATGCGGTGATCCTGACCAATGCCATCGCTTTCATCAAGGTCACCGACCCGATCAAGGCCGTATACGGCGTGACGGATTTCGCCGAGGCGATCCGCAACATGATCATGACCACCTTGCGTTCCATCATCGGCGAAATGAACCTGGACGAAGCCCTCAGCAACCGGGACAAGATCAAGGCCCGTCTGCGGGAAAGCATCGCCGACGAAGCCATCGACTGGGGCCTGACGGTGAAGTCCGTTGAAATCCAGGACATCAAGCCTTCCGAGTCCATGCAGCGGGCCATGGAAGCGCAAGCTTCCGCCGAGCGGGAGCGCAAGGCCATGGTGACCAAGGCCGAAGGCAACAAGCAAGCCACCATCCTCAACGCCGAAGCGCAAATGGAATCCGCCCGGCTACAAGCCGAAGCCCAAGTGACCCTGGCGGAAGCCAGCGCCGAAGCTATCAAGCGGGTGGCCGCCGCGATTGGCCAGGAAGAAGCCCCCATGCGCTATCTGCTGGGCGAAAAATACATCGCCGCCATGGGCAACCTGGCCAAATCCGATAACGCCAAGACGGTGCTTATCCCCGCCGACATTCAAGATGCCCTGCGTGGCCTGGTAGGACGCGGCAAACTCTGACAACAACACGCCCGGGTGGTGAAATTGGTAGACACAAGGGACTTAAAATCCCTCGGCGCAAGCTGTACGGGTTCGATTCCCGTCCCGGGCACCAATCAAATAAGCAAAGAAATCCAAAATTGTCCAAAATCCCGCTTAACGGCGGGATTTTTTATTGTGCACTCATCCAAAGTTGTCTATAGTCATCCAACGAAATACCAACACCTTTGCTGGTATTTTTGATGGTATCTGGCAAGTCAAAATCACAGATACCAACAAATCCCGCTGTTCCTGCGTGGAAAGGGTTGCTATGCCACTGTCAGACATCGCCATTCGTACTGCCAAGTACTCCGACAAGCCCGTCAAGCTCTCAGACGAGAAAGGGCTTTACCTGCTCATCAACAAAGCAGGCAAGTATTGGCGCCTGAATTACCGCTACGACGGAAAACAGAAGACCCTCGCCCTAGGCGTCTATCCCGAAACCTCCCTCAAGGAAGCCCGCATCAAAAGAGACGAGGCCCGCAAACTGCTGGATCAAGACATTGACCCAGCCGCAAACAAGAAGGCTGTTAAAGCTTCCCGAATAGAAAGGAATGGCAATTCCTTCGAAGTCCTTTGCCGGGAATGGCTGGAACAACGCAAAAGCAGCGTCGAACCGGCCCAGCACAAGAAAACCCTGGCCCGAATGGAAAACGACGTATTCCCCTGGCTGGGCAGTCGCCCCATCACGGAAATCACCGCACCGGAAATCTTGGCCGTCCTGCGTCGCCTGGATCAACGAGGTGCCAGATATTCCGCCCATCGGGTTAGAAGTGAAATCAGCCGGGCCTTCCGCTATGCGGTCCAAACCGGTCGCGCCGAGCGAGATCCCTGTCCCGATCTCAAAGGCGCGATTCCCGCCCCCCGGGCAGAGAACTTCCCTGCCATCACGGATCCCAAGGAGGCAGGGGAACTGCTCCGGGCGCTGGAGGCCTTTCGTGGAACCTTCATCGTCAAATGTGCCTTACAACTAGCCCCCATGCTGTTTGTCCGACCGGGAGAACTGCGCCGAGCCGAATGGACAGACTTCGACTTGGACAAAAGGGAATGGCGCTATCTCGTAAGCAAAACCAAAACAGAACACCTTGTCCCGCTGGCCACCCAAGCCCTGGGCATCTTGAGAGAACTCCACGCACTCACCGGACGGGGGCGTTACGTCTTCCCCGGGCGTGACCCGCAAAAGGCCATGAGCGACGCAGCGGTCAATGCCGCCTTACGCCGCATGGGGTACGACACCAAGACGGAAATCACCGGCCATGGCTTTCGCGCCATGGCCAGAACGATCCTCCATGAAGAACTGCACATCAAACCGGAAGTGATCGAACACCAGCTCGCCCATAAAGTGCCGGATGCCCTAGGCACCGCTTATAACCGTACCAAATTCCTCAAGGAACGTCGGGCGATGATGCAGCAGTGGGCGGACTATTTGGACAAGCTCAAGGCAGGGGCGAAGGTCATTTCAATTCAAGCTGATGCAGCATAGTACAGGACCACTTTATCCTCTAGGGGGTCACCGAAATGAATTCAGGTCAACCATGGCAACGAGTCCATTTCACTGGCACTGCGTCGGTGAGTTTACGAGTACGGCTGACACTTGATTTATCACGATTAGGCAAACCCACGGATAATGCAATCTTGAATCGTTCATTATTTTGTGTTGATATCAATGACTGCCCCTATCGGAAACAAGTACAGCGCAAGAAGCGTAAAAGAACAGCTCTATAAGATGTTTCCTGTATTTCGCTCTGCTTTGCCATTAGCAATCGGTATTCATCGAACGATTTTTGCTCGGCTACCTGATCTTCCTATACCGATCGTGAGAGCTGCCATTAGCCTGCATACCTCGTCCACGCCCTATTTGAGGTCGATCAGTACAGCAACGGAACGCTATGATTTGGATGGCGCCGTGTCAGGGGAGGTTACCGAGGAGCAACGAGCCGTAGCAAAAGCTCAGTTGAAAGACCGATTTGCCAAGTCGACACAACGGATTAGAGAGCAGCAGGCTGAGAAGCTTATGCAGAAAAAGTTGGTGCAGCTCGTTGATCGATTTAAGGTTCGATAAATTCGAACCGGTTCTCTGGTGATTAGGCGTTTAGACGACATTCTCTTCTGGTTCGTCATCCAAGGAATGAATCGCACCGCCAGCGCTGATTGCGATAACTACACCTAACGGGGTTAAGACTGATTCAACTGTTGCTGTGGCGGTAGGGCCGTGATCAAACGGGGTCTGGTTAATGTATTTTGCATTATTTTTATAAAGTCGAAAGACGGATAAATCAGACTTTCTGAGCTGGTAAATCGACGCCATGCCAAAAGTGCGATGGCTCTATTTCCATCCAGGGATCGAACGCCCATTCACGTCCTACCAGTTGGTCTTGATGATGGCGAAATCCTACAAATGTTCTGCGTTGGTGAAGGACTTCACGCTTTCCACTCGGTCGAGACCATTACAGAAATTCTCTAGCCTGACGACAGGAGTGGTTGGTGGATGTACCCTACGATTTTGAGAAGTTGACTGAATAATTTCAGTTATCTGGCCGTGGAACCCCTGTATTCCCAACCATGGAAACTAGTGTTGCCTTGTTCGAAATACTAAGTTTTTCATAGATATGTCGAAGGTAATGTCTCACTGTTGCAGGGGCTAGGCCCAATTGGCGAGCAACATGCTTATAGGAGCCTCCGGCAGCGAATGCTATGGCGACCTCTCGCTCTCTGCGGTCCAACACGTCCAATAAAGATCGCTCGTTGACTGTGACGAGCCAGAGGCGGTCGCAAGGGAAAAATTCTGCGGAAATTCTGGAGCCTAAAAACTTACTTAAACCATTCTGGATGGACGTCGTCAGAGCGGTCGGTAATTGTGGCCCCTTCCAATCAGGCCATTCATCGCCAACCAATTGCATAAATACCCTGTCCGCTATGTGAACCATGCAGGCAGCATCCGACATGGCCCGTCCGATTGGGTTTTGCGTGCGAATATCCCTCATTCGTGAGATGTGGCACAAAAAATTGATTTTCAGAAGTTCCGCAAGATGTGATGCCAGCAATTTGAAGAACGATGCGTCCGAGGGGGGGAATGGCCGTGATTTTTCTTTCCTGGCAAGAGAAAGAAAGGTGGATTGGCTTAGTTGAGGGTCCCTGAGCGATATTGCGATGACCTGTTGAATGTCCATGTAACTGGCCAGAACCGCGGTTGCCATATTCCCATAGAGCTCGGGAGGACCGAAGAGGCATGCTTCACCGGGAGCAGAGCGGCAACGATTGCCGACCAAGTTCTCCCCATGGGTCAAGTTGAGCATTTCCTCACATCCTTCAGGCATTCCGGTATAGCAGGAACTGTGGGCGAGAAAGTTTTCTCCATCCTCGTAGGTCATTCCCCACCATCCGATTTGGGCGTTAAAAGCTTCCGCCATCGTTTCCAAGGCATGGCGACGAAATTCTTCAACCGGTAATTGGTGACACGCCTCGGTCAGTTGCTGGAGGGTGGCACTGAATGTGTCGATATTCATGCAGAGATCGCTTTCAGGCGAATTCCTTGATAAAGGCAACATACATTAATTAATAAATAAATATTGCTGATTGATGCGTTGCATCGAAACACCCATTCATTTGAACGATTACGCCAATTTTCTAATGTCTCTACCATTTTGACGATGACTTATTGACTGAGTCATATCAACAAGACAGCAGTCCCAAACCCCATGATTCAAGGAATGCTATGGATAATGATCTTACTGACGAAGAACGCCAATTAGTAACCTGGTTGGCTGACATGAACGAGGACGATGCACTGCCGTTGGCCAACCGCATGCTGCTGGAAGGCAAGAAGAATCCGATGCGTGTCCTGGAACTGTGTCGCGCCGCCATGGATATCGTCGGCAAACGCTTCGAAGAGGGAGAATACTTCCTGCCCGAGTTGGTGCTGGCTGGTGAAATGCTCGATACCATCGGGGCCGTGGCCAAGCCCCTGATTAAACAGGGCGAGGGCGGGGAAGCAGTCAAGCTGGGCAAGATCCTGATCGGCACCGTGCACGGCGATTTGCACGATATTGGCAAGAATATCGTCTCCTTCATGCTCGACATCAACGGTTTCGAGGTTAGAGATATCGGTATCGACGTGCCAGTCAAGACCTTCATCCAGGAGATCAACGACTTCAAGCCAGACGTGGTGGGCCTTTCTGGCTTCCTGACCCTAGCCTTCGATTCGATGAAGGAAACCATTGATGCCTTCGAAAAAGAAGGCATCCGTAATAATTTCAAGGTCATGATCGGTGGCGGGCAGATCGACGAAACTGTGCGGGTCTATACCGGCGCCGACGCGTTTGGTGTAAATGCGGTGGAAGCCGTCAACCTCTGCAAGATCTGGATGGAAGCGGCATGATGGCTATGGAAAATCTGGACCCAACTCCTCCGGTTTCAGGCATGCATCTGCTAGCAGAGCCATCGTTAGCAGCCAAGGCAGCCTATGACAAGCGGTGGCAGAGAATCATGGACTGCGTCGCGCTAAAACAGTCTGATCGAATGCCGGTTGCACTGTTTACAACGTTCTGGCTGGCGAAATATGGCGGTATTTCCATCAGGGACAACATGTACGACTACGAGAAGGTGGCTGACATTATGGAGCGCGCCTGCCTCGAGTTTGAGCCAGACATTACAACGCCCGTGATGGAAAATGCTTCGATTGGCAATGTGCTCGAGGCTACTGGCTTCAAGCAGCTGCAGTGGCCCGGTCATGGTGTTGGGGACAATCAACCTTATCAATACCTCGACCGTGAGTACATGATGGCTCATGAGTACGACGACTTTCTCCTTGATCCCACCGGTTTTTTTCTGGGGAAGTATTTGCCCAGAGTAGCGGGTGCCTTTGAAGGACTGGAGCCATTGGCTTCCCTATCCGGAAACATGTACTACGGTATCAGCTTTGCATCTATCCTTTTCTGCCTTCCGCAGGTTCAAGAGGCATTAGGAAAGTTGGCGATGGCAGGCGGGGCAGTTGCCAACCACATGAATAAAACCGGAGGCCTTGTTCAACGACTCAGATGTCTTGGTTTTCCGTACGGTTTTGGCGCCTTTTCCGGCGCACCTTACGATGTGGTAGCTGACTACATGCGCGGTGCGAAGGGCATGATGACAGATCTTTATCGTCACAAGGAAAAACTTGAAGAAGTCTTTGATAAGGTGCGTAAGCTGGTTATTCGTCAAACGATCGCTATGGCCAAGATGAATGGAAATCCTTTGGTTTTCATTCCCCTGCACTGGGCGCCTGATGCCTTCATGTCGCAAAAACAATTCGAAAAATTCTGGTGGCCGTCATTTCGCCAATTCATGCTTGACCTCATAGATGCAGATCTCATTCCTGTTCCTATGTGGGAAGCCGACTGCACCAAGCGCCTCGAAGTTATCAAGGACATTCCCGCCGGCAAGTGCATCTACTGGTTCGAGCGCACCGACATGGTCAAGGCTTTCGAAGTGCTGGGTGATGTCGTCGCGTTGCGTGGAAACATTTCTGCCTCCGCGCTGACGACTGGTACACCAGAAGACGTAGATAAAGAAGTCAGACGTTTGGGAGACCAAGTTTGGAATAAGGGGGGTAGTCTGATTCTGGATGCTGCGTTTGGTATCCCTGATGAGAGTTCCATAGAAAACGTGCGAGCTATGTTTTCTGCCGCACGAAAATATGCTGGATAAGAAAATGAAAAATAATTTTTCTTTGGCAGGTGGGCATAATTCTTCATCCCACTTAAATTGGCTATGGCAATGCCTCTCCTGGTGTCTTCGTGTCGCGGTGGCTTTGGCGATTTATGTTTTTTTTATCTATAAATTCGCATATAAATATTTGATTTTCTGATATTGCTGGACTAGAAATTAACGCGAATTCCTGTTGCGCACCGTTTTCGTTTTATGTTGGTGGCACTTTTATAGTTTCTATTTTTATCATGAGGCTTCCTTGTGATTGCGCAGGGGGTTATACCTCCTCCTTTTTCCCCCTGCGTTCTTTTTAATTACTTATGTCTTGCGTAATCGGCGTTGATCTTCTTCATGATCTAAAAAAAAGACCGCTTAATGGCTTGTCTCAAGTGAGAATCAGGCTACGCAACGACGCCATCGCTCTGATCGAAGCTGAAGGCTTGGTGGAAGATGCCGCCTATAGCTACAACATCGTAGCCTTGGAGCGGCCCGCAACGGCAGCAATGACCTCCTTCCTCGCCGGCGGCGAAACAATCAACGCCCCGCTGTTATTGCCGGCCAGCGGCGAACTCACTGCCTTGGGCTGCGGCGCTTGCACCATCGGGCCCCAGCTGGGCCAACGCAGCACCTCCCTCTTCGCTGAAAAGCGCGCCTCCCTCGCCATCGCCCTGGATGAAGTCGGCAACGAAATGCTGTTCGCCCTCGGCCGTCGCCTGCAGGACCGCATGCTGTCCGAAACCATGCGTAAGCGCCTGACCATGGCTGGCGAACTCCACGCCGGCGACCCTGGCCTCGACATCTCCGCCCAGGCTGCCGTGCTGCGCCTAGCGGGTGGTGACAGCATCGGCATCGGCCTTCACCAGGGCCACCTGCTCACCCCCCTCAAATCCGGCTCAGTGGTCTACGGCGTAGGCAAGAACCTACCGGAAGTGAGCTGGTCCCGCTGCGACAGCTGCCCCTCCAAGGAGAAATGCAGCCTTGGTCGTCGCCCTAAAAAGCTGCCTCCTCCCGCTCTTCAATTGGCCGCGTCATGAGCAAACCCGAAGCCCCCAGTCCGATGTCGGCACCCGTGAAAACCCATCGGCTGCACTTTCCCCATCTGGAACGGGAGATTCCCGCCAAGGAAAGCGAGACCCTGTTCCAGGCCGCCCGGCGCCACGGCGTGCGCATCGTCGGCGCCTGCGGTGGCCGGGGCACCTGCGGCAGTTGCGTAATCCGCGTGGCCGAAGGCGACGTGGCCCGGGTCCACGAAGCCCGCCACGGTGCCCTGGAACTGGAAGAAGAAGCCAGTGACAAACCCGGTCATCGGCGCTGGCTGCGGGCCTGTCAGGTCAGCGCCCGCTCCGATTGCACCATTGAAGTGGCACCCCGTTCCCTGGCCATAGTAGTGCGCACCGAAACCGACACCGGGGAGAAGGAGATCCTCCCCCTGGATGCCACCGTGGTGGCCGTCGACCTGATCCTGCCCGAAGCCACCCTCACGGACAACCTCTCCGACGTGGACCGGCTGCTGCGCGACATCGGCGACGGGGAACTCACCATCGACCTTGCCGCCGCCCAGCAATTGCCCCGCCTCCTCCGCGAAAACGCCCAAGACACGCCTCAGGGGGAAGTCTGGCCTCTGCGCGCCTGGCGTCGTGGCAAGGAACTAATCGGTTTCGGCCCGGCCGGACGCCGCACCCTCGGCCTCGCGGTCGACTTGGGCACCACCAATGCCGCCGCCTTTCTGGTGGATTTGGAAACCGGCGAGCGCCTGGCCAGCCTCGGCGTCGAAAACCCCCAGGTGGCCTGGGGCGCCGACCTGATCTCCCGCATCAACTACGCGATCAAGGGCGACGAGGCCCAGGCCGAACTGCACGATGCCGCCGTCGAGGCCATCAATGCCCTAGCCCACGATCTATGTCACAGCTTCGGCCAGAGCACCACCGACATCATGGACGTAGTGATCTGCGGCAACACCGCCATGCACCACCTGCTGCTGGGCCTGCCGGTGCGGCAACTGGGCCGCGCCCCCTTCGTCGCCGCGCTGCGTGACGGCATGGACGTCAAGGCCCGGGAACTGGGGCTCAAGGTCGCCCCCGGCGCCGGGGTCCATGTGGTGGCCAACGTCGGCGGCTTCGTCGGCGGCGACCACGTCACCGCCCTGCTCGCCACCGAGGCCCAGTGGAACGGCCTGACCACCGCACTGGTGATGGACATCGGCACCAACACCGAAATCAGCCTGATCCACCGCGGCCGCTTCTTCTCCGCCTCGGCCCCCTCGGGTCCTGCCCTGGAGGGCGGCCACATCTCGTGCGGCATGCGGGCGGCGGAAGGCGCCATCGAGCGGGTGTCGATCCAGGATGGCCGCCTCAAAGTAGAAACCATCGGCCACAAGAAAGCCATCGGCCTGTGCGGCTCCGGCGTGCTCGACACCCTGTCCACCCTGCACCGGGGTGGCCTCATCAACGATCAGGGGCGGCTCGCCAAGGATCACCCGGACATCGACAGCGTCAAGGGAAAGCGCGTGGTGCGGCTGGCTGAGGACGTGTATTTCAGTCAGGACGACGTGCGCGCCGTGCAACTGGCCAAGGCCGCCATCCGCACCGCCACTGATCTCTTGCTGGACGAAGCCGGGGTGACGGAAGCCGAACTGGAGCGCTTCATCATCGCCGGTTCCTTCGGCGCCTATATCGACGTGGCCAGTGGCATCGAAACCGGCCTCTTCCCCCATCTGCCCCGTGAGCGTTTCCTCCAGGTAGGCAACGCTGCCGGGGTAGGGGTGCGCCAGATGCTGGCTTCCACCCAGGCCCGGGATCGGGCACGGGAACTGGCCAGCATCTGCCAGTACATGGAACTGAGCTCCCGCGGCGATTTCCAGAAAGTATTTCTTCACCACATCGGATTTCAGAAACAACACTGACCCTTCATTCCGCATTCATCAAGGACAACAGCAATGACTCAGAACACCTCCGGCAACTTCGACATCAAGATCATCGGTGAGCGGATCAACCCAGGCTTCAAATCCACCAAGGCCCTCTTCGACAATTCCGACCTGCCCGGCATCCAGGCCCTGGCCGTCAAACAGGCTGAGGCTGGCGCCAGCTATCTCAACGTGAACATCGGTGCCCGGGCCCTCACCGATTCCGGTTTCATGGTGGAGTGCATCAAGGCGATTCAGGAAGTGGTGGACCTGCCCCTGTCCTTCGACTTTCCCAGCAAGGCCGTGCAGGAAGTGTGCTTCGGCGCCTACGACCTGGCCAAGGCCAAGGGCCGTCTGCCTATCGTCAACTCCATCACCGAACATCGCTGGGACCTGATGGATCTGGCCAAGGAGCACAAGTTCAAGGTCGTGCTGATGGCCTCCGAGCGAGTTGAAGAACAAGACGGCGTCAAGGTAGCCAAGGGCAACAAGACGGCCGACGAGATCTACACCACCTCCCGCCGCTCCGCCATCCGCCTATGTGAAGAGTACGGCATGACCATGGACGACATCTTCCTCGACATGTCTGTCTCCGCCATCATCGCCGACACCGAGGCGCTCAACCGAAACACCCTGGACGCCATCATCAAGGTGGGCTCCGATCCCGACCTGAAAGGCATTCACATGATGGGCGGCCTGTCCAACATTGGCCAGCAACTGCCTCCCAAGGCAGTGGACGGTTCCGAACTCAAGCACAGCCTGGAATGCGCCTTCCTCACCATCGCCGTACCCCACGGGTTCGACACGGTATTGGGCACCCCCTGGAAGGATTACCACCCCCTGCCCGAGGACAACTACGTGCTGCAGACCTATCGCAACTTTCTCGACCAGACCGGCAGCAATGCCCTGCGGGCGGTTCGCAAGTTCTACAAGGCATGACCATGAATTCAGTCGAGTTCGCCGTTGTCGCGACGGAAGGCTGGTTCAACGGTGAGCGCCATCGTGCTGAACCGGCCACATTCCGCATCAAGAACGGCAAGGTGGACAGCATCACCTCCGGCAACTACGGCACAGTACTGGCTGCCCAGGGCATCCGGGTGCATCAGGGGGCTTTCCTCATGCCCGGCCTCGTGGACGCCCATGTGCACCTGTTCCTCGACGGTGGCCCCACGGACGGCCCCACCCGTTCCGCTCACATGAAAAAGTCGGTGGAGGAACTCACCGAAGCTGCCCGTATCAGTGCCCGCCAATCACTCTCCTGGGGCGTCACCCTGGTGCGGGATGCAGGGGACAAACACGGCATCAACCATGTAGTGCGAAGCGAGGCGGTGGATGCGACCCTGGGAATGAGCCGGGTGCGTTCCGGCGGTTCCGGCATCAAGCGGGCCAAACGTTACGGCGCCTTCATGGCCAAGGATGTGGATGACAATGATTCCATCCGCCGTTCGGTGACGGATCTCTCCCTCATCAACGACGAAATCAAGATCATTCTCACCGGCATCATCGACTTTGATGCCGGGGCGGTGACGGACGAACCCCAGTTCACCCTGGCAGAGGCCGAGTTGATCGTGGCCACGGCCAAGGCCTGCGGGCGCAAGACCTTCTCCCATTGCAGCGGCGAGAAGGGACTGTCCATTGCCTCACGCGCCGGAGTGGGCTCCATCGAGCATGGCTTCTTCATGAACAGGGAAACCCTGTCCATCATGCGAGACAAGCAGGTAGCCTGGACCCCCACCTTCTGCCCAGTGCATTTCCAATGGGATAAGCCGGAAGCCGTGGGCTGGTCGGACACCACCATCGGCCACCTGCGCCGCATTCTTGACAGCCATGCCGAACATCTACGCTTGGCCCATGAGATGGGCGTCACCCTGCTGCTCGGGACCGATGCCGGATCCATGGGGGTGGAACATGGCAAGGCGATGATGGCGGAAATCCGTCGTTACGTGGAAGCCGGGTTGCCCCTAACCTCAGCCCTGCAAGCAGCCACCGCCAGCAACCGCCATCATTTCGATCTGCCAGCCCTGCTCGCAGTGGGGGCGCCTTTTGAGGCCGCCCTGTATGCCGGAGATCCATTCATGTCCCTGGATCATCTGGTGAAACCTCAACAGGTCTGGTTGGGATCACCCGCATGACCGCCCGGATCATCGATGGCAAAGCACTGGCACACTCCTTACGGACGCAATATCGCGAGCGGGTGGCCCAGCTCAAGACCCAGGGTGTGGCGCCGGGGCTGGCCGTGATTCTGGTGGGGGACAACCCCGCCTCCAAGGTCTATGTGGGCAACAAGGTGAAGGCCTGCGAGGAATGCGGCGTTGCTTCTTTCCATCACAGCCTGCCGGCGGAAGCTGGCGAGGCCGATGTGCTGGCTTTGATTGCCCGTCTCAATGCCGACCCCACGGTGCACGGCATTCTGGTGCAACTACCCCTGCCGCCTCACATCGACGTGCGACGGGTGCTGGAGGCCATTGCCGTGGACAAGGATGTGGACGGTTTCCACCTCTACAACGTGGGCGGCCTGGTGGTGGGCAACACCATCTTCCCCCCCTGTACCCCCTACGGTGTGCAACTGCTGCTGGAAACCACGGGCATTGATGTGGCTGGCAAGAACGCGGTGATCGTCGGGGCGTCCAACATCGTCGGCAAGCCCATGGCCCTGATGTTGTTGCAGAAGGAGGCCACGGTCACCATTTGTCACGCCAAGACCCGTGATCTTGCCCAACACACCATCCTCGCCGACATCCTGATCGCGGCGGCGGGCAAGCCGGGGCTGATCGTGCCCCAGATGGTGAAGCAGGGCGCCATCGTCATCGACGTGGGGATCAACCGCCTGCCGGACAACCGTATTGTTGGCGATGTGGATTTCGACGGGGTGAAGGAAAAGGCCAGTTGGATTACCCCGGTGCCCGGCGGTGTGGGGCCCATGACCGTCACCATGCTGATCGAGAACACACTCAAGTCGGCCGAGCTGAGACTCGGTACCGGCCAGGGTATCGGCCATCAAGGTTGGGATTCGGTAACGTTGCCTTAACGCTGGATACAAATAGATGTGATTGCTATGGATATTGATTTCTTGATGAATGAAGAAGATTGCTTAATTCAAATTGATGGCTTCTCACTTGACGCATCCATCGGTATCTATCCCCAAGAACTGGCGCAGAGGCAATCTTTATTGGTGTCGGTCACCATGACCCTAAACGCCTCTGCCGCATCAACGAAAGACGATATCAATTACACGGTGGACTACGACGCAGTCGCACTTTGTTTGAAGCAACTGGTGGCCGAACGACACTTCAATCTGCTTGAAACATTGAGCAAGCACATAGTTCTTAATCTCGCAGCTAACTTCGATGTGAATACGCTCAAAGTAAAGATATGCAAACCATCAGCTATTCCTGACGCCCGCCAAGTATCGGTGACACGCAGGTTTGAACGTCGGCACCAGCTAGCCAAAACTCAGTCAGCCCAGCAGTAATCAAAAGGAAACATTACGTGTACTCCGCCCGCCTCTGGTCCGTCCGCCACGCCCGCAGCTTGAGAAAGCTCTACGAGTTTTTCTCTCGCCTGGCGCCCCTTTGTGCCCCCTTGGCCAAGGTGGTTGGTGCCCGACGGCTGGAGGTGTTGCTGCGCCCGGTTGAACGGGAAGCCAAGGGTTTCCTCTTCGACTGCAAGATGTGCGGCCAGTGCGTACTCTCCGCCACCGGTATGGCCTGCCCGATGAACTGCGCCAAGGAAATGCGCAACGGCCCCTGCGGTGGCGTGCGGCCTAACGGTCATTGCGAGGTCAAGCCCGAGATGCGATGCGTCTGGGTGGAAGCCACCAGCGGCACCAAGCAGATCGCCACCGACCACAAGGCCCATCCCACGCCCCTGCTGCCCGCCGTGGATCAGCGCAAACGCGGTAGCTCCACCTGGATTCAGGTGATCCATGGTCGCAAGGACCCCGCCTTCCAGCCCCCCGTCGGCGAAAAGACCACGCCGGAAGCGGAAGAAAGCCCCCTCGAAATCGCCTGCCGCTCCGGCAAATTCGTTGTCACCGTGGAAATCGCCCCGCCCGATTCCGCCGACCCCGCCGCTCTGCTGGCCCGGGCCGAGCGCTTCCGTGGTCTGGTGGATGCCATGAACATTACCGACGGCGCCGGTGGCAACTGCCACATGTCCTCCGTTGCCGCCTCCGCCATCCTCACCCACGCCGGGTTCAATCCCGTATATCAGGTGGCCTGTCGTGACCGTAATCGCATCGCCATTCAGGGCGACATCCTCGGCGCATCTGCCCTGGGCGTAAAGAACATCCTCTGCCTCACCGGCGACGACGTCAGCCAGGGCGACCATCCCCAAGCCAAGCCGGTGTTCGATCTGGATGCAGTGTCTCTGCTCCACATCGCCCGGGGCATGGTGGATCGGGGCGAGTACGCCTCCGGCCGCAAGCTGGAAACGGCGCCCAAGCTCTTCATCGGCGCCACCTGCAATCCCTTTGTACCGCCCTTCACCGACCGCATCGCCAACCTGGAAAAGAAGATCGTCGCCGGTGCCCGTTTCATCCAGACCCAATTCTGTTTCGATCTGCCCCTGCTGGAGGCCTTCATGGCCGAAGTCCGCGCCCGTGGCCTGCACAAAAAGGCCCGGATCATCGTCGGCGTCGGCACCCTGTCCACCGCCAAGGCCCTGCGCTGGATGGGCAACCACGTGCCCGGCGTACACATCCCTGAAGCAGTCACTGCACGCATTGCCGCAGCAACGGACCAGAAGGCCGAAGCCAAGCGCATCTGCATTGAAACCATTCAGGCCATTCGCGCCATCGAAGGCGTGGCCGGGATCCACCTGATGGGACACAAGAACGACGACACCCTGGTGGAAATCATCATCGAATCCAGCGTTCGCGAATCTCATAAACATGCATTCAATCAATAAATGTTGGTGACCGTTTCTCTATAAAACAAGATCAGTTTCTCAAGCTGGCTTGATGTTGTTCGCAGTAATCCTTTACCCCTCATAACGAAGGAGAGCAATGAAATGGCAAACAATCGAGGTGTTGTTTATACCGGTCCCGGTAAGGTCGAGGTTCAGTCCATCGACTATCCGAAACTGTCCGATCCCAAAGGTCGCAAGATCAACCATGGGGTCATTTTGCGTGTTGTTTCAACCAATATCTGTGGCTCGGATCAGCACATGGTCCGGGGGCGCACCACCGCCCCATCCGGCCTTGTTCTCGGACACGAAATCACCGGCGAAGTGATTGAGATAGGTTCCGACGTGGAAACTCTTGCCATCGGCGACCTGGTCTCTGTGCCCTTTAATGTCGCATGCGGCCGCTGCCGGACCTGCAAGGAACAACACACCGGGGTGTGCCTCAGCGTTAATCCCTCTAGAGCTGGAGGGGCTTATGGCTATGTGGACATGGGGGGATGGATCGGTGGTCAGGCTGAGTACGTTATGGTGCCCTATGCTGACTTCAATCTGCTGCGGTTCCCAGACAAGGAACAAGCACTCTCCAAAATTGCCGACCTGACGTGTTTGTCCGACATCTTGCCCACTGGCTACCATGGGGCTGTGACGGCTGGGGTCGGCCCAGGTTCAACCGTCTATATCGCCGGCGCTGGTCCCGTAGGTTTGGCTGCGGCCGCCTCGGCGCAGCTACTTGGCGCTGCTGTGGTCATTGTCGGCGACGTCAATCCGTTACGTCTCGTACACGCCGAGAAGGTCGGATTCCACACGGTCAATCTATCTTTAGATGCTTCCCTTGGCGAGCAGATTGCTCAGATTCTCGGGACTCCCGAAGTGGACTGTGCGGTGGATTGCGTTGGGTTCGAAGCAAGGGGCCATGGTCATTCCGGTGCCCAGCAGGAGGCTCCCGCAACAGTGCTTAATTCATTGATGGAAGTTACGCGAGCAGCCGGGAAGATTGGTATTCCTGGCCTCTATGTAACGGATGATCCGGGTGCGGTAGATCAAGCAGCCAAGCGCGGCAGTCTCTCAATTCGGTTGGGTCTGGGATGGGCCAAGTCCCATAGTTTCCATACCGGTCAGACGCCTGTGATGAAGTACAACCGGGCGTTGATGCAGGCGATCCTATGGGATCGAATCAAGGTCGCTGAGGCCGTGGGGGTGCAGGTTATTTCCCTTGATGAGGCACCTAAGGGATATGAGGCCTTTGATGCAGGGGCTCCCAAGAAGTTTGTGATTGATCCCCATGGACTGTTAGAGAAGGCTGCGTAATACTTGATCGAAAGTAACGGGATATGAGTGGTATCGCTACTCATGTCTCGTTCCCGAGAAAACATCTTTATAGGCTGCAGGTTTTTCAGCCCATACTAGCTCCAAAACCATGAATACCGTCTCAATACTGTTTGGTCTCTGCCTTACATAGGTAGCTCACCCGATGAAAAAATGGACCAATGCTCCCGGGGACACTCTGCAATAACTGATAGGTTGACTCGCCCCGTGTTTCGTAGCGTCTCCGAGGTTTAAGTGCAGGCAGATTCTCTCTGCACGGTGAGTTACAGATAGTAGCGTTCCTCTGCCTCAGCGGGCGGGATACAGTCGATGGGCTCAAGGAGCCGCTGATGATTGAACCAGGTTACCCATTCAAGGATAGCCAGTTCAACGGCTTCCACGGCTTTCCAAGGCGCTCGGCGGTGGATCAACTCCGCCTTATACAGACCATTGATGGTTTCGGCCAAAGCGTTGTCGTAGCTGTCGCCTTTGCTGCTAACAGAGGACTCGATGCTAGCTTCTGCCAGACCCGCTGAATGTGGGGAATCGGCCATTCGTCACGTCGAGCGCGAGTGCTACACAACGAGGGATTTTGTTACCGGGCGGCATGGCACCAATAGCCGGACGGGGCAACCTGCAACAACTTGCAGATCGGATCGACCCAGAATGCTTCCCGATGTGAATCGATGAATGCCCTCACTTCTTCTTGAGGCGGTCGAGCTCTCCCTGCGCGAAAAAAGCGCTCGCCATACCACCGCCCAAGCCGATATAGATCTCATGCCGCTTGATCCATTCACGCAGGGTGATGGCGGCGCGGCCAATCTTCGGGGCTATCGATTCAATGACACTCCATAGCGAGGGGTAATCATTCCGTGCTTCCTGCATCAGCAGTACCTCACGTTCTTTGACTTCAAGGGAGTATCTCTTCGTCTTGCTCATCGTGGCTCCACTCTCTCAGGTAATGGAGCCTCCTCAATTTCTGGGGCGATTCAGTATTTCACAGGTCCAGGACAAGCAAAGGGCTTTGGGATCGGGAGCAGCAAAGCAGCATTTGATTGTTGGTGGAGTGCTCCTGTGGCGTGAGATATTGATCCCGGTGATCTGGCACACCATCAATTACGCGGGTGAGGCATGTACCACAGACACCCTGCTCACAGGAAATCGGCACTTGAATGCCGGCCGATGCAAGGGCAGCAACAATGGTCTGGTCTGACGGGACGACGATCACCTGGCCACTACTGGCGATCTTGACTTGAAAAGTGGACTCCTTATCCGAGGGAACGATAGTGGCGCCGAAATACTCGTAATGCACGTTTTCCGCCGCCCAGCCTTGGTCCAGGGCGGTTGCCTTGACCGCACCGATGAAGCCCTGGGGGCCGCAGACATAAAGATGCTTGTTTATCTGGGGCTTCCCCAATAACGTAGGCAGATCGAATTTCTGAGAAGCATCGCCATCGTCAAAATAGAAATTTGTCTGATTCGCGAAGGATGAGCTAAGAATGCGTTCCCGATAAGCCATACGTTCTGTTGAACGAGCGCCGTAATGAAGACTGAAATTCTTCTTCGTGGCAGATAGCGCTTCAGCCATGCAGAGGATAGGCGTTATTCCGATTCCTCCTGCCAGTAGCAAGGTTTCCTTGGCATCCATTACCAATGGAAAATGATTACGCGGCTTGCTGATGGACAGCGTATCACCCGCTTTGACATCGTCATGCATAGAAACGGATCCCCCCCGGGAGTTCGGGTCACGCAACACGGCAATCATGTAGTGGTTTGTCTCGCCAGGAGCGTTGCAGAGGGAGTATTGGCGTACCAGACCATTGGCAAGATGGACGTCAACGTGCGCTCCGGCTTCGAAAGGCGGTAAGTTTTCGCCATTTTCGGAACGAAGGTCATAAGAAAAAATGTCTAGTGCTTCTACCGTTTTGGCGGCAACGACAACTTTGATCAAATCGTTCTTCATATGTCACATCCTTATATTTTCGCCGTGCTCCGGTGAATAATCTGCGCTGACTGTTACGTAGATTTAATTTAGAGACACAGTTCTGTTCTGTGGTGCTAATTAATGCGGAAAGCATCCAGCGCTTTGCTATGAGCCCCGTTTTCTTGAGAATGCGCATCCTGCTGATGATTGTCTCCAACTTCCAGCCAACATACTGGTTTTGATACGCTTCTCCGCCTTTGGGAAATTAGCTTATCTGCAGGATAACGATCAATCGTTCAAATGAACGTCAAGAGCACTGCATCGCAGTACTAATATCAGTCAGGAATTAAATGTTGGTCGTTGGAATATGGTCACAGGATTTATAGGATGGATGCGGCAAATTCTTGCTGCGTTGCCGCATTATGTGATTCATTTGAACGATTGAGGCCGAAATGATTAATTTCTAATCTAGCGGCTTGCCTGTCTGGTTCAGATTGAGAACTGATGGCACTCAACCCAAGGAGAAAAATATGAATCCCATCAAGAATGCTTGGTATGTCGCAGCATTAGCCAAGAATGTCAGCACAACCCCTATTAAACAGAAACTACTCGATTGCCCCATCGTGTTGTACCGGACCGAATCTGGCGAGGCGGTCGCTCTGGACGACCGCTGCCCCCATCGTTTTGCCCCCTTGCACAAAGGGAAAGTCGTTGGTGACAGCATTGAATGTCCCTACCATGGATTGCAATTTAGCCCCGATGGTGTGTGCAGCCGTAACCCTCATGGCGATTGCAAGATTCCCGCTGCTGCCAAAGTCCGTCGCTATCCGTTGAGGGAACAAGATGGTTTGATTTGGCTGTGGTGCGGCGAAGTCGATGTGGTCGGGTCTCCCCTCAGTCTTGGTGAATTCTTCGATGCCGATCACCGCACATTGATCAGCGGATATTACAAGTTGAACGCGCATATCGAAATTGTGCTCGACAACCTGATGGATTTGAGCCATGCGCCGTTCCTCCATCCGACGACGCTTGCCGATGCTTCAAATACCGAGTCGTTGATTTTTGAAATGAAGCAAGAGGGCGATGCGGTGATTGCCTATCACTGGATTCCCAATGCGCGTGTGTCCCCCCAGTTCCGCCCGTTCTGGCCATCCGACGTCGCTGACAATCGGGCCAATATTACTTGGACACCGCCCGCCAATCTCCAGTTGGACGTTGGGGTTACTGAGGTCGGAGGACGTCCGGGAGATGGCGTCGATTTGCATTTTGCCCATCTGCTTTCTCCGGCTGGGGCGAATGAGACCCATTATTTCTGGATTGCAGCCCGCAATTACGAAATCGGCAATGAAGAGGTGAGCCGCATTATGGAGGGCCAAGTGGAGCAGGCTTTTGAGACCGAAGATGAACCAATGATAGAAGCGGTCGCAGGTTATATGAGCACTCCCGATCTCCTCGCTTTGAAGCCTGTGCTGTTACCAGGCGATGCCGCCGCAATCCGTGTGCGGCGGATGTTGCAACTATTGCGTGAGAAAGAATAAGGATTTCTATCAGGCTCATGGGCTGTCCTAGTAGTCAAGGACAGCCTCCGGCCTTTCTGCGCGTTAGGACTTCACTACGCAACTAGGCTGTTGTCGGCGGTTTGATAGGCTTCTAATAGTATTTCCGTTGTGCGCGAAAAATGCTTCCGAAGTAATTCGCAAGCTAGCAGCGCGTCGCGGTCCAAGATCGCCTGGAGCAATTCATTGTGTTCCTTCGTGGTATCCCGCATGGAAGGCTTGGTGGCGAACTCGGCAAGGTGACGGTAGCGCTCGCTTTGTTGGTGGAGCAGTTCGCAGATATTCAGCAGCCAGGGTGAGCTGCATTTTGCTAGTAACGCGTAATGGAACTGGTGATGTAGCTTCGACCATGTTTCCTTATCTTCGTCGGTGGCGCCTGGGCCTGGGCCTGAATGACGAGAGAGTCGATGGCATGCGGAAATAGCTTCGGCTTCCCACTCAATATCACCATTGGCAATGGATTTTGTCAGTGCCAATGATTCGATTTCTATACGCGTATTGGTCAGGTCAAGCAGTTCTGACCTGGAAACTCCGCACACTCGAAATCCTTTTTGGTCAGTGGCTTCAACCAAGCCATCGGATACCAAGCGTGAAAGCGCCTCTCTAATCGCAGTAGCGCCTATCCCATAGCGCTCGCTCAGTGCGTGCACACGGAGCTTTTCCATTGGCGCAAGGCGGCAAGAAATGATGTCAGCCCGTAATGACTCAAAAGCCTGCGACGTGAGGCTTCTGGGAGTTTTTACCTGGAGATCAATTGTCTTAACAGCATTAGCCATAACGTTCCCTAATGGTCTGATTGTTCAGAAAGTTCTTCCTGCCAAGCCACTGAACACTTATCGCGAATTCTAACTGTACTGTCGTTGTTCTTATGGAATATAAGTTTAATTATCAAAAAACGTTAAAAACTAAAAATATAGATATTTTCCTTGACTAAGGATTTTTTCATGTTTAATCTTTTAATGCCGGACTAAAGAGGTGCGCAAGGAGCGGCGGTCTCCAACATAGGTGGGCAAGCGCGGCCCGGGACGGCGGATAAATCAACTAAATCTGGAGGAAGGTTTGATGACAAAGAGAAAACTTCCCGCGCAACGAGTCCCGAGTGTCGGCAACGCAGTTGTCGGAACGTCCCCCTGTGGGAAAGGTGGCCTGCTTGCGATGGCGATTTGCTTGGCTTTAGGAAGTGGCGCAGCCTGCGCATTCGAATTCGACACGGAAGCGCCGGACCTCAAGGTGCGTTGGGACAACACAGTGAAGTATTCATCCGCATGGCGTCTCAACAATGCTGATACGACACTGACGGCCAATCCAAATCAGGACGATGGTGACCGAAATTTCAAGAAGGGGCAGATCTCGAATCGTTTCGATTTGCTCTCCGAGTTGGATATTGCCTACCAGAACGTAGGCGCTCGTGTTAGTGCTGCGGCTTGGTATGACAGCAAATACCTCGGCAACAACGACAACCCCGGGTTTGTCGGTGGCGCATTCCCCAATCAACTTTCCGTTCCGGCAAATCAATTCACGTCCGAGACCAAGCATATTCATGGTCAAGGCGCGGAGTTTCTGGATGCCTTCGTTTATGGAAAGTTTGACCTCGGTGATAAGCGGACCACGGTGCGCGCCGGCAAGCATGCTCTGGTTTGGGGTGAGTCAATGTTTTTCGGGTCGAACGCTATTGCTGGCGGCATGGCGCCGGTGGACGTAGTCAAGCTGGTTTCAGTGCCCAATACCCAGTTCAAAGAAGCCATCCGGCCTGTGCAGCAACTCTCTGGTCAGATTCAAGTAACTCCCGATGTTTCTATTGGCGCTTTCTATCAGTTCCGTTGGGCACCTAATCGGCTCCCGGCGGTGGGTAGCTACTTCTCTCAGTTGGACTCAAATCCAAATGGTGCAGAGCAACTGCTTCTTGCCGGTCCGGGTTCTCCGTTTGCTGCAAATGCACCCAGGCTTGACGACCAGCGTGCCAGTAATTCAGGCCAAGGGGGTATCCAGGTTAGATTTAGAAGTGATGAAGCCGACTATGGGATTTATTTAATTCGATTCCATGACAAGAATTTTCAACAGGTCACCAATGTGGGATTGGCGCCGACCGTTGTGCCGGCTGTTGCCTGTGGTGGGGCATTTGGGCCTGCCGGGGTAGCACTGGGTGGTACGTGCTACTTAGCTGGTGGGCCAGTCAGCTATCGTCTTGCCTATCACGAAGGCATTACAGCATTCGGCGGTAGCGTGAGTCGGACATTTGGCGACATCAATTTGGCCGCCGAGGCATCCATCCGCCACAACCAAGACTTGGCAAGCAGCGGAGCATTTGACGCCAGCGCACTGGGTGCGGCTGCAACCAACAATAGCAATAACCCAGGATACGCGACGGGCAACACGGCCCATTTCAATGCTTCCATGCTGTGGAGCATGCAGCCGACCGTGTTGTTCAATGAGGCTACCTTGTTAGCGGAAATGGCCTGGAACCGGGTGCTTCATGTTGACCACAATCCGATAAACGGTGCCGGTGTCTCTGTTCTGGATCCCCGTGCTACCCGCGATGCGGTTGCTTTCCGTGGTTTGTTTACCCCCACGTACCGGCAAGTATGGTCCGGCGTTGATCTGGAAGTGCCTATCGGACTTGGCTTTGCACCCAAGGGCTCCCGCTCCATGGCTATCGGCCCTGGTGCGTTTCCCTCGGATGGTGGTGGTGACTTCAGTGTGGGAGTAAATGCCATCTACTTGGATGCATGGCGTATTGGCGTGAACTACACCCATTACTTCGGGCCTGAAGGCACTTTTGTCAATGCGGCAAATGGTTTCAGCTACAAGCAATCCTTGGCTGACCGAGACTTCATTGCCTTCTCGCTGCGCACTACCTTCTAATTTGCCTCAGGAGTCATCATGAATCATCAGAAAACAACCCTGTGCACCGCCATATTGACTGCGTTTCTAATCACAAGCCCTTTGGCGTTTGGAGCGGTTTCTGCCGATGAGGCCGCCAAACTCAAGTCCGAATTGACCCCCCTTGGCGCAGAAAAAGCCGGTAACAAGGATGGGTCGATCCCGGCCTGGTCCGGCGGTTTGACAACGCCAACGCCTGGCTTCATCAACGGCGGCCGCCGTCCAGACCCGTTTGCTGGGGAAAAACCTCTGTTCAGCATTAATGCGCAAAACGTGGATAAGTACGGGGACAAGTTGACGGACGGAACGAAAGCATTGCTGAAGAAGTATGCCAACTTCCGTGTTGACGTGTATCCCACCCATAGAACGGCGGCGGCCCCTCAATGGGTCTACGACAATACGTTCAAGAATGCTACATCGGCAAAAATGGTGAATGGATCTGCGGGCCCCGCGCCAGTGGGGGCCTATGGTGGCGTGCCTTTCCCAATTCCAAAATCCGGACTTGAGGTCATGTGGAACCACGACCTGCGGTGGCATGGATATGCTTTCCACACCAGCTTCAAGGGTTACATGGCAACGGCAGATGGTAAGCGTGTTCCTGTGGTGGAGGCCAATAACGAAAACCTCATTCCTTATTACGCCCAGCATGGTGTGGAAAAATTCGGGGGCGAATCATGGCTGATCCGTTCCTTCAATTCTGGACCTCCAATCCGGGCGGGCGAGGGCATCGTTGGTCGTTTGTACACCAATGAGGATATGAATTCGACATGGGTATACCTAACCGGTCAGCGCCGTGTCCGCAAACTGCCAAATTCCTGCTGCGATACGCCGACCCCTTTTTCCGCCGGTTTGGTTAGTTTTGACGAGGTGAATGTATTTACCTCGAAAAAGGACCGCTATGAATGGAAGCTGGTGGGAAAGAAGGAGATTTACATTCCCTATAACAGCAACCGTACTATGGCGCCGACATCGAATATGGATGTAGTGGGTGAGCACTTCCTAAATCCCGACCATGTGCGCTGGGAACTGCATCGGGTCTGGGTGGTTGACGCAAGCCTAGTGGCTGGGCAACGTCATACCTCGCCAAAGAGTCGGTACTACGTTGACGAAGATACCTGGATGGCCGTATTGGCCGATCGTTGGGATGCTAACGGCCAACTGGCTCGGATGCCTTTCCAGATTCCGGTCGTGGCACCAGACCTGCCTGGTGTTGTGGACACAACCTGGGGTGTTTACGACTTGATCAGTGGTTCCATGTTTGTCAACGTTCTCTACAACGAAAGCAAGGAGCAGTTGAAGTTTGTCACCAGCTATCCTGATGCAATCTTTACACCGGATGGCATGGTTGGCGAGGGTGTTCGCTGATAGATGAAGGTTGGGGGGAGGTGGCTCCCCCCAAAGAGTGACTGAGAATTATGGTTTTCAAAAAGCCCTACTTGATGAATACGACAACGCGGTTTTGCATGGCAATTTTTACTGCTTTGGCCATGGCGCGAGCTAGCGTTGGTTATGCCGAGCCGGCGGCTACGATTGCTGTCGTGGATCCATTGGATCGTCCGGCGATGCAGATATCGACGCAATTGATGCGTACAGCCTTGCTACATATGGTGCGTGTTGGCAAGCGGCTACTCGCTGTGGGTGAGCGGGGGGCGGTATTACTTTCAGACGACGAAGGAAGGTCTTGGCGCCAAGCTCTGTCGGTGCCAGTGGCGGTCACCCTGACGGCTGTCCAGTTCATCAATGACAAAAAGGGATGGGCCGTCGGCCACGGGGGCGTTGTGCTGACGACGGAAGATGGCGGAGAACATTGGAGTCGCCAACTGGATGGGCTCAAAGCCGCTGCTCTTGCTATGGAAGAAGCTGAGTTTGTCGCGAAGAGTCCCAATGGCGCTAGGCCTGACGCGATCGCACTGATACGCAATGCCAAGCAGCTAGCTGCCGATGGGGCGGATAAACCCTTCCTGGATCTCTATTTCGAGAATGAAAAGTCTGGTCTAGTCGTCGGCGCTTACGGCATCGCCTATCGAACCTTGGACGGGGGTAAGACCTGGACCCCCTGGATGGGGCATTTGGACAACCCCAAGGGCCTGCACTTGAACGCTGTCCGTGCTACGCCTTCAGGTATCTGGATCGTAGGCGAACGTGGCCTGGTATTACGTGCCGGGAGCCTGATGCAGGATTTCACTGTGGTCAAAACGCCTTATGGGGGTAGTTACTTCACCGCCCTTGCGCTGGAAGACGGCGTTGTGATAGCCGGTCTCAAAGGGCACGCCTACCTTACGGTCAATAGCGGTAAGCGCTGGACCGATGTCAGTTTGCCAGTGCCGATATCGTCGGTATCTGCGGGCCGTATCGATGGTGTCGGTATCGTCCTGACCAATCAGGCCGGTCAAATCTTGGTTGGCAAAGACGTTGGCCATCTGGTGGTCGCTCCCATTCCTCCTCTACCGCCGGTAACGGCAGTATTGGCTACAGCTGATGGCAACTGGATTGCCGCTACTTTGCGCGGGCCTGCCCGTTTCCCTGCACCTTCAGTCGGCACGCGTTGATTTCATCGAGAGCATCATGGCAATCACTTCTTCTTCAATTCCTCAGCAAGTCATTGCAGATCTGGGAAGTTTCGATCGGCAATCGGGAACTCGCACTGAGCGCCTGTTATTCAATAACCGCTTGGCGGTGCTCATCATTTGCGTCTTGGTAACCCTGCTCTTGGGATGGCAGGCCACCCGGTTAAAGCTCAATGCTAGCTTCGAGGCCATGATTCCCACTGGTCATCCCTACATCGCTAATTATCTGGAGCACAGGGCAGATCTGACAGGTTTGGGCAACGCGTTGCGGATCGCCGTTGAAGCTTCGGGCGATACCATTTACAACAAAGATTACCTCGCCTCGCTGCAAAAGATCAGCGACGAGGTTTTTCTTTTTCCAGGGGTCGACCGGCCCTACATGAAGTCCCTGTGGACGCCCAATACCCGCTGGACTGGTGTGACGGAAGAGGGGCTTGAGGGCGGACCTGTGATCCCCGAAGGTTATACCGGGTCGGACGATAACCTGCGACAGCTCAAGGCTAATGTGGACCGGTCGGGGGAAGTGGGACAGCTCGTCGCCTTCGATGGCAAGTCCAGTATCATCTATGTTCCATTGTTGTCCCGTTTGCAGGACGGGGCACCTTTCGATTATGCCGACTTTGATCGGCGCATCGAGTCTCTTCGCTCCCAATACCAAAAAGATGGCGTACGCATTCATGTCATCGGTTTTGCCAAGGTGGTGGGCGACCTGATGGCTGGGTTGCGGGAAATTGTGCTGTTCTTCGCCGCGGCCATCCTCATCACGGCGGCCGTACTGTATTGGTACACCCGTTGCGTGCGAAGTACCCTGTTGGTGGTGGTCTGTTCCTTGGTGGCCGTCACTTGGCAGTTGGGCTTATTGCCCTTGCTGGGCTATACCCTCGATCCTTACTCAGTACTGGTACCTTTCCTGGTGTTCGCCATTGGTATGAGCCACGGCGCCCAGAAGATGAACGGCATCATGCAGGATATCGGGCGGGGTACCCACCGAGTGGTGGCTGCACGCTACACCTTCCGCCGTCTGTTCTTGGCGGGCCTGACTGCATTGCTTTGCGATGCCGTGGGTTTTGCGGTGCTCACCATCATCAAGATCAAGGTTATTCAGGATTTGGCCATCATCGCTTCCATCGGTGTGGCGGTGTTGATTTTTACCAACCTGATTCTTCTACCGATCCTGCTCTCCTATGTGGGGGTCAGCCCTGATGCAGCTGCCCGTAGCCTGCGTGAAGAATTGGCTGATCAGTCCGGGCAGGAGAAACATCCTCTGTGGCGTTTTCTCGATCTATTCACCGGCAAGCGTTGGGCAACTGTTTCGCTTGTGGCCGCAAGTGTCCTGGCGATGGGTGCTTATATCGTTGGCGAGCATCTGAAGATCGGCGACCTGGACCCAGGAGCGCCAGAATTACGTGCAGACTCTCGTTACAACCTGGACAACGCCTACGTAGGTGCGCATTTTGGTGCCAGTAGCGATGTATTCGCCATCATGGTCAAGACCGGGGAGAGCGGTTGTTCAGGGTACGACACGCTGACCAAGGTAGATGCTTTAGAGCAGCAATTGGGGGAAATCGAAGGGGTGGATGCAACCAACACCCTGGCACTGCTCAACCGTCGCGTCATGATTGGGCTCAATGAAGGTAGCCCGAAATGGTACGAGTTATTACACAGCCAGAGCATGCTCAACACTATCACGGCTGGCGCGCCTCGCGGGCTCTACAACGATGCCTGCAATCTATTGACGATCTATGTTTTCCTTAAGGACCACAAGGCTGATACCTTGGCCCGTGTAGTTGCTCATGTGGAAGCCTTTGCTGCTGCCAATAATACCGAGGAAGTGAAGTTCCTCCTGGGAGCGGGTAATGCCGGCATTGAAGCTGCCACAAATATCGTGGTCAAACAGGCGAATCGAGAAATGTTGTATTGGGTCTACGGTGCAGTGATCCTGTTGTGCCTAGTCACGTTCCGCTCCTGGCGTGCGGTGGTTTGCGCCGTACTTCCCCTGATGCTCACCTCTATGTTGTGCGAGGCCCTGATGGTGGCGCTCGACATGGGAGTCAAGGTCGCTACCCTGCCGGTGATAGCCTTGGGTGTTGGCATCGGCGTGGACTATGCGCTCTACGTCATGAGCATCATGCTGACGGAAATGCGCAAGGGTGAATCATTGTCCCGCGCCTACTATCAGGCATTGCTGTTCACCGGCAAGGTGGTGATGTTGACCGGGGTTACCTTGGCTATCGGGGTTGCCACCTGGGCCTTCTCGCCGATCAAATTCCAGGCCGATATGGGCATCCTGCTTGCCTTCATGTTTCTCTGGAACATGCTTGGGGCACTGATCCTGTTGCCAGCCTTGGCGCACTTCCTTCTTGTTCCGAATACCCGGGGTCAATCAATAGAAAACCCATCCGCCACAGAGATCCAGTCGGCGTAACTCGCCGAGCCACCGAAGTTAAAGGAGAAATCAATGCTGATCGACGATATTGAGTACGTAATCTTCCGCCATCCGGATCTGGCCACCATCGACGGGTTTATGAAGGACTTCGGCCTGCTCCCCGGGGAGCAGGTGGGAGACAGTTTGTATCTGAGAACCTATGGCGATGCCCCTTTTTCCTATGTGACGAGCAAAGGCGAGGCGGCTTTCCTGGGCATTGGCTTCCGTGTCCGAAGCATCGAGGCCCTGAAAGAATTGGCCGCTAGCTTTAGTACGGCCGTTGCCGACTGTCCCCATCCAGGTGGCGGCCAATATGTGGTGGGCAGCGATCCGGAAGGGCGTCGCCTAGAGTTCGTCTTCGGTGCCCGGCGTTCGGTACCGGTACCGGCCGGTGGTACGCCTATTGTTTGGAACGACGCCCACGGCAAGAATCGTCCCGGAAAATTCCAGCGTCCCCAGCATGGCCCTGCCCATGCCATGCGCCTTGGTCACTTGGCGATCTTCTCGCCCGATCCGAAGAATTTGATCGCCTGGTATTGCGAAACCTTGGGTATGAAGCCCTCCGAACTCATCTACCAAGGTGAAGAGAACAATACCTTGGCGTCCTTTCTGCACTTGGACAAGGGGGCAGAATGGACCGATCACCATACGGTAGCGATCATTGGTGCCCCCGAGCCCGCCCTGGAGCACATCTCCTTTGAATGTCGCGACTTCGACGATGTCGGCATGGGCCACATGAATCTGCTCGACAAGGGCTACAAGCACCGCTGGGGAATCGGGCGCCATTTCCATGGCAGTCAGGTGTTTGACTACTGGTATGACCCCGCCGGCTTCCATGTCGAGCATTTTGTCGATGGCGACTTGGTGAACGACACCACGCCCACCCTGAGTTACCCCTTTGGCCGGGACACCTTGCTCCAGTGGGGCCCCGCATTCCCCGGTTGATTCGCACTTTTTCATAGAAGGAAAGCATCCATGAAACTCGCCCGCTATAGCGCTAACGGCAAAACTTCCATCGGCCTGGTCCTGGACGATAAGATTTACGACATTCCCTCCGTCTTGCCCGCATTGCCCCAAGACATCACGGGAATCTTGGCCGCTGGTCCCAGTGCCTTGGCTACCATCCGGGAGGCATTGCCCGGGGCGCAGGCGGGCATTCCGTTAGCCCAGGTCCGGCTGGAAGCACCTATCCCGCATCCTTCCAAGTACTTGGCCATCGGCATGAACTACAACGACCATGCGGAAGAGTGCCGTCAGGCGGGGATTCCTATTCCCAATACTCAGGTTTGGTTCAACAAGCAGGTATCTTGCATTACCGGCCCTTTTGATGACATTCATCGCCCCTTCGTCTCGGACAAAATGGACTACGAGGCCGAACTGGGGGTGGTGATCGGTCAGCGCTGCCGTCACGTCAGCGTCGATAAAGCACTGGAAATGGTCGGTGGATATTTCGTCGCCAATGATGTGACGGCCCGGGATTGGCAACATGCCACCCCCACCTGGACGCTGGGTAAGTCCTTTGACACACACGGGCCCATTGGCCCCTGGATCGTGACTGCCGATGAAGTGGCTGATCCCCAACACCTTACCATGCGCTTGTATGTGAATGGCCAACTGCGCCAGCAACAAACTACCGGCGACATGATCTACAAGATTGCCGAGCAGATTGCGCACTTGTCCACGGTCATGACCTTGGAGCCGGGGGACCTGATCGCCAGCGGTACTTGTGCCGGCATCGGTATTGCCTTGAAACCTCCTTGTTTCCTTCAGGCAGGTGATGTGGTGCGCGTCGAAATCGACGGTATTGGCCATATCGAAAACAAAGTGGTGGAAGAGCCGCGCGCTGCCTGAATTTCTGACATTCTTTCGATTCCGGTAACTCTCACTGCTTGGCCATGAAAAGACTGATCCTCAAAACTATCCTGTTTGGGCTACCCAAGGTCCTCAACCAGACGGCGCGGAAATTCCCGGCCTTTCGGGAAAGACTGTTGCGCCACAATTGCATTGCCCAGATTCAGCTCCAGGATGGCAGTATCGGTCGCATCCTGGAAGTTCGGGGTGGCAAGGTGGAATCCCGTGCTGGCATTCATCCCCGGCCTGATGTGGCGATGGTGTTCAAGGATCTGCCTACCGCCTTGAAGTTCCTCAAGCCCAACCCCGACCAAGGGGAGATCATCCATGCGGCAAAGAATTTCAAGGTCATGGTCAAGGGTCCAGATGTGCTGGTGGTCTGGCTCATGCAAACCTTGGCCTTTAGCCAAACGGTGAGTTTGCCCATGGGAACGCGGATGGCGGATGGCAGCCAGCGTTACACCACTTGCACTAACGGCGGTCCCTTGTTCGTTTATGTGAAGGACGGAAAAATCCTCCGGGTAACGCCCATCGAACTGGATGAAAAGGATGCGCCTAGTTGGGAAATCCAGGCCCGTGGCAGGACTTTCCGTCCTCCCCGTCGTGCCCTCGTGGCGCCCCATGCCATGAGCGTCAAGTCCATGGTGTATTCAGACAAACGCATCCTCCATCCCATGAAGCGGGTGGATTTCGACCCCGAAGGGGAACGCAATCCTCAGAATCGAGGCAAGTCCGGCTATGTCCGCATCAGTTGGGACGAGGCGTTGAAAATCGTCGGCGATGAGATTAAGCGGCAGAAAAAGGTCCATGGGCCCGGCTCCATCACTTTCCCCATGTCGTCCCATCACCAGTGGGGCAATGTCGGCTACTACCTGTCTTCTCTGATGCGCTTCGCCAACCTGATTGGCTTCACCCGGGTGGCGGCTAATCCCGATAGTTGGGAAGGCTGGTACTGGGGCGCCATGCACCATTACGGCAACGCCATGCGGGTCGGCATCGCCGGTAGCTACGGCACAGTGGAGGACTGTCTCAAGGAAGCCGAGCTGATCGTCTTCTGGTCCTGCGATCCAGAGAGCACCAACGGCGGCTACTCGGGCTTCGAAGGCACGGCCCGTCGCGCCTGGGCCAAGGAGCTGGGGATCAAGTTCGTGCATATCGATCCCCACAATAATCCGACGGCCCAATTGTTGGGCGGACGCTGGATTCCTATTCGTCCCCAGACCGACGCCGCCTTGGCCCAGGCCATCATGTACGTGTGGGTAACGGAAGGGCTGTACGACAAGGAGTATGTGGCGACTCGGACTACGGGCTTCGACGAATGGAAGGCCTATCTGCTAGGTGAAGGGGACGGCGTGGCCAAAACGCCGGAGTGGCAGGAATCCGAAACCGGCGTACCGGCCAAGGACGTACGCGCTCTGGCGCGCTTGTGGGGCAACAAAAAAGTCTATTTGTCCCCCGGTGCCAGCGGCACCGGTTTTGGCGGTGCGGCGCGCGGTGCCAGCGGCGCCCAGTGGGCGCGTTGCATGATCATGATGATGGCCATGCAGGGCTGGGGTAAGCCCGGCGTCAACATGGGCTGCCTGCAAATGGGCACGCCCCTGGACCTGCATTTCTATTTCCCCGGCTACGCCGATGGCGGCATCTCGGGCGAATTGAACTGGACCGGCAATGCGGTGAACA
>RXJP01000078.1:32638-72790 GCA_003963315.1 Rhodocyclaceae bacterium
AACGCATGCCCCACATCTTGACCATGAACCCGGTCAAGCAGATGGTGCCCAAGCAGCAACTGCCCGAGGCCATCATCAACGGTCACGCCACGGGGTATCTCTGGGACGGCATGTCCCAGGAAGCGCAGTTTTCTCCCTTCACTTACCCCATGGAGGGCTACTCTCCGATCCACATGATCTATCGGTATGGCGGCTCGGCCTTCAGCACCGTGACCAAGTCGGGGCGCTGGGTTGAGGCCTATCGCCACGAGAGCATCGAGTTCGTGGTCAACCAGTCGGTCTGGATGGAAGGGGAGGCCCAATTTGCCGACGTTATCCTGCCGGCCTGTACCTCTCTGGAGCGTTGGGATATTGGCGAGTGGTCCAATCCCGGCGGCTATCTGCACCACGGGTTCAACAGCAACAACCACCGCATCGTCACGATGCAACACAAGTGTATTGAACCGCTGGGCGAGTCCAAGTCCGATTACCAGATCTTCACTGAGGTGTTAAATCAACTGGGCCTCGGTGCCGTCTTTACCGAAGGGGGCAGCGAACTGGATTGGGTCAAGCGCGTATTCGACTCATCCGACTTGCCGGGGCACATCAGTTGGAAGGAGTTCTGTCGCAAGGGTTACTACGTCGTGCCTGCTGAACGGGAGGTACTGCGGGAGCCGGTGAACATGCGTTGGTTCGCCGAGGGGCGTCACAAGGATGTCCCCGAGCCCCATCCCCTGCCTTCCCAATATGCGGAAGAATTCGGCCAGGGGCTGCAAACCCCCAGCGGCAAGATCGAATTCATTCCCGAACTGCTCAAGCGCCATACTGCCCACAATCCGGAACGTCCGCCGCTCAATCGCTACATTCCCTCCTGGGAGGGCCGTGGCACCATTGAACTGGTGGGCAAGTATCCCTTGCAGATGATCGCCACCCATTCCCGTTACAGCTTTCATACCAGCTCCGACGGCAAAAACACGGCGGTGAATCAAGTGGAAGACCATCGCGCCCTGGTCAATGGTCACTACTACTGGCTGCTTCGGCTCAGCCCGGTAGACGCAGCCGAGCGTGGCATCAAGCATCGCGACCTGGTCAAGGTGTTCAACGACCGGGCGGCGGTGATCTGCGCTGCGGACGTATCGGCCCTGGTGGCCGAAGGCGTGGTCAAGTCCTACGAGTCGAGTGCCGAGTTCCAGCTGGTCGAAGTGAATGGCGAAACGGTGGAGGTTGGCGGTTGCATGAACATGCTGACGCCGGACCGTCCCCAATCCCAGGGGACCAGCAGCATGAGTCCCAATTCCTGCCTGGTGCAGGTGGAAAAATGGAAAAACGCAGCAGCCTTCCGCCCATTGCTTGGCGCCACCCAAGCCTCCCACGCTGCTTGAGGAACCGCCCATGAAGAAATGGAACCTGATCATCAACGTTGGCCGCTGCGAGAATTGCTACAACTGCGTCATTGCGGCCAAGGACGAACACGTCGGCAATGACTTCCCCGGCTATGCGGCGCCTGCTGCCCCCAAAGGTGCCGACCTAATCCGCATTTTGAGGCGTGTAGAGGGTAGGGCACCCATGGTGCAAACTACTTACCTGCCGGTGATGTGTAATCACTGCGACGATGCACCTTGCATGAGGGTTGGCGGTGAAGCCATCCACAAGCGCGAAGACGGGATTGTGATCATCGATCCGGTCAAGGCCAAGGGCCGTCAAGACATTGTGCGCGCCTGTCCCTATAAGGCCATTGTCTGGAATGAAGAAGCTCAGGTGCCCCAGACCTGGATCTTCGATGCCCATTTGTTGGATCAAGGGTGGCAACAACCGCGCTGTCAACAATCTTGTCCCACCGGCGTGTTCGAGGCTCTTCAACTCGAAGATACCGCTATGGCGCAGAAAGCTAAAGATGAAGACCTTCAGGTTCTCCTGCCCAAGCTTGGAGCCAAGCCACGGGTGTATTACCGCGGGCTTGGCCGTTGGATGGATTGTTTTATTGGTGGGAGTGCCAGTGTCGAGCGCGAGGGCGTCGTGGATTGCGTCGAAGGCGCCCGGGTCACCCTGCTGCAACAAGGCAAGGTCATAGCAGAAACCCTGAGTGATGAATTCGGCGATTTTCGATTCTCGGGATTACCGGAAAACAGTGGCAGTTATCAATTAGAAATCGAACACACCGAAGGTCGGGCACGGGCTGATTGCGAATTGCAGGAAAGTATTTATCTCGGGGAGTTTCGTCTGAATTGACGAACAAGCATTAGCGCCAATAGTAGAACACTAAAGGAGAACACAATATGTCTTATCGGACCGCCGCCCAAAGGGGGGGCGAGGGTGGCGTGTTGCCCAAAAAAGCGAATCATTATCGTCAGGCAACCTTTCGCCAAGCATTGGTGCTTCTGCTTGCTAGCTGTATGCCCGTGTTAGGCATGGTGTTGATCGCGCCGGGTTTACCTCGGATCCAAGCATATTTTGGCGGAGTTCCTCATGTCGAGGTGCTGGCGCCGGTTGCGCTTACCATTCCTTCTTTATTCATCGCCCTGTTGTCCCCGGTAGCGGGTGCCATTACCGATTTTTTTGGACGCAAGCGACTGCTGATCGGCTGTCTGGTGCTCTATGCGGTGGCCGGTACGGCACCTTTGTGGCAGCAGGATTTGATTGCCATCATTGTTAGTCGTGGATTTGTCGGTATTGCAGAGGCCGGCATTATGACAGCGTGCACGACCATGATCGGCGACTATTTCCATGGTGGCCAACGGGAACGCTATCTTTCCTTGCAGACTATTTTTGCCACCATGTGCGCTACGTTGTTCCTCATGGCCGGTGGTGCCCTGGGTGAAAATGATTGGCGTACGCCTTTCGCCGTCTATGGGGTGGCTGTCGCTTTGATACCGGCGGTTGCCTTTGGCCTATGGGAGCCAGACAAAGCATCGGATGCCTTGGCCGAAGGAGGACAGAACGACCATAACCGAGTCCATACCCGTTGGCGTTTTGTTTTCTTCATCTGTTTGGTGACGCTGCTGGGAGGAATCGCGTTTTTCACTACACAAGTTGAATTGGGTTTTTTGTTGGAATTGCTGGGGATTTCATCCCCTAGCCGGGTCGGCATGGCTATCGCCAGCGGTAGTTTGATGGTGACTGTAGGTGCCGTTCTCTTCCGTCGTTTGGTGCATGCCGGAGTCCCTACCTTGCTTACCCTGAGCTTTGCTATGGCGGGGGTAGGATTTCTGCAAATGTCCTGGGCTGGAAGCTATACCGAGATGCTGGTCGGGGTGGTCATCAACAATCTGGGAACAGGGCTACTGCTGCCGTCCTTGTTGGTCTGGGTTATGCGACAACTGCCTTTTGAACACCGCGGCCGTGGGACGGGGCTTTGGACGGCAAGTTTTTATCTGGGTCAATTTGTCTGCCCATTAGTTGTCATGGGTATATCGCAGCACGTTGGCGGCTTATCTGGCGCGATTGGAACTTTCGGTTGGTGTGCGTTGGCACTTGCAGTTTTTGCGCTGACAACAGTGCGCCGTAAAACTGGGCATAAGCACGGGAGGCACTGAATTTTGGTGCCTCCTTGATTCTATTGCCTTAACAGATTTGATGTGACCTGCAACGTTTGCTCCTCTTGTGCAAAGGCGGCGATGCCGCCGCCTTTGCATTTTTTTGTAGCACGCTGCCGGGGTACAGAATCATTGAGTATGGAGTGTTTGCATGAGTAAAGTATTTCCCACTGCCGCCGCGGCCCTGTCCGGCCTCCTGGCGGATCACCAGACCATCGCCGCCGGCGGCTTCGGCCTGTGCGGCATTCCCGAGAACCTGATCGTCGCCCTGCGCGATAGTGGCGTCAAAGACCTCACCATCGTCGGCAACAACGCCGGTGTGGACGACTTCGGCATGGGCATTCTGTTGACGACCCGCCAGGTCAAGAAGGTCATCGCCTCCTATGTGGGCGAGAACAAGGAATTCGAACGCCAGGTCCTGGCGGGAGAACTGGAACTGGAACTCACGCCCCAAGGCACCCTCGCCGAGAAACTGCGGGCCGGTGGCGCCGGCATCCCCGGCTTTTATACCCGTACCGGCTACGGCACCCTCTTGGCCGAAGGCAAGGATTTGAAGAGTTTCGACGGCAAGGAATACGTCCTCGAACCCGCCATCACCGCCGATGTCTCCCTGGTCAAGGCCTGGAAGGGCGACAAGGCCGGTAACCTCGTCTACCGCAAGACCTCCCGCAACTTCAATCCCATGATCGCCACCTGCGGCAGGATCACCATCGCCGAAGTGGAAGAACTGGTGGAAGTGGGCGAACTGGACCCGGACGAAATCCACACCCCCGGTATCTACGTGGACCGCATCGTCCAAGGCCAGCATTACGAGAAGCGCATCGAATTCCGCACCGTCCAGGGAGTGGCGGCCTCCAGGAAGGAATCCCCCATCCGCAACCTCATGGCCCAGCGGGCCGCCCGGGAGCTCAAGGACGGCTACCACGTCAATCTGGGTATCGGCATCCCCACCCTGGTCGCCAATTTCATCCCTGACGGCATGCACGTCACCCTGCAATCGGAGAACGGCCTGCTGGGTATCGGCCCCTTCCCCGAAGAGGACAAGGTCGATCCCGACCTCATCAATGCCGGCAAGCAGACCATCACCACCCTTCCCGGCAGCAGCTTTTTCTCTAGCGCCGACTCCTTCGCCATGATCCGGGGTGGACACATCGATCTGTCCATCCTGGGGGCGCTGGAAGTCACCGACCAGGGCGACATCGCCAACTGGATGGTGCCCGGCAAGATGGTCAAGGGCCCTGGCGGGGCCATGGACCTGGTGGCAGGGGTGAAACGGGTGGTGGTGCTGATGGAGCACTGTGCCAAGGACGGCAGCCCGAAGATCCTGCCTCATTGCACCCTGCCCATCACGGGCAAGGGCTGTGTGAACCTGATCATCACCGACCTGTGCGTGTTCGAGGTGGTGCCAGGGCAGGGGCTACTACTCAAGGAGCTTTATGACGGCGTGGCCCTCGACGAGGTCAGAGCTAAAACCGGCGTGCCGTTCCAAGTTTCATCTAAGTCTTAATTTTCGTCGAATTACTTTATCTAGGAGGCGAATCATGCAAGAAAAAATCATCTTAACCTGTGCCTTGACGGGGGCCGGCCCTTTATCCCCCAACCCCGCTCAACCCATTACGCCGACTCAGATTGCAGAGTCTGGACTTGAAGCTGCTGAAGCAGGGGCAGCCATTATTCATGTGCACGTACGCGACCCCAAAACCGGCCAGTTTTCTGGCGATCTGGATCTTTACCGGGAAACAGTGGATTTGATCCGTCGTCACAACAAAGAGGTTGTACTTAACCTGACAACAGGCTTGGGCTCGGGTTTCTATCCTGCTGATCCCATGCTGCCTTCAACGGCAGGTCCCGATACCCATATCTGGTCGGCCGAACAGCGTGTTCAACATGTGCTCGAATTAAAACCAGAAATCTGTACTTTGGATCTTGTGACTGCCCAGGTTTTTGGCGGTGTTGTAATGAGCCTTGAACCAGTGCTGACACGTATGGCGGAACTCGTGCGAGCCGTTGGCGTAGTGCCCGAGATTGAGCTGTTTGACAGCGGCGATGCCGTCCTTGCGAAACATCTGATCGCGAAGGGAGTCCTGGAGGGCCCCGGTATGTATTCTTTCGTGATGGGTCTGAACTATACGATGCCCGCCGATACTCAAACCATGGCTTACATTTCCAGCCTATTGCCAGCAGGAGCCCAATGGCAGGGCTTCGGCATCGGTCGGAATCAATTCCCGATGGCTATGCAATCTTATTTGCTTGGGGGGCATGTCAGAGTTGGTATGGAAGACAACGCATTTATTTCCAAAGGGACTTTTGCCAAAAGCAACGCCGATTTGGTAAGTAAAGTCAAACGCATGTTGGACGATGTTGGTGGTGTGCTCGCTACCTCTGCCGAGGCCAGACAGATTCTCAAGTTACGCGCGAAAAGCAGCTAATAGGAGAGCAAAGAGCCTTATTTATGAAATACCAAAGGGAGGAGCGTCTCCCTTTTAAGGGGCAACTCTGCTTTCGTGCCTCGAGCAAGGAGAAGCGATGATTTATCTGGGGATCAAGGCAAAATTAATTCTATTGACCATCCTTGCTGCATTAGCTTTGGCTGCGGTGGGATTTGCTGGATGGAGCGGCGTTCAGCAAATGGGGCACGTCTTGGAGGATACCCACGAACGCACAAATGCCCTTGAGAACCTTATGGCGATGCGCGAGTCGCAGTTGTTGCTGGTAATGGGAATTCGGGAAGGGATAGCCTGGAACGTCGGCCAATATGCCAGCGATCCCAATAAAAGCCGCGTGGTTTCGGACGGGAAATCCTATTTTCAAGAGTTGCACTCCCGCCAGGAAAAACATTTCAAGGCTGCGCAAGAAGCCCATGATCGCTATTCATCCATGGTGATGACAACTCAGGAGCGCGATCAATGGCAGGCGTTAGAGGCGCAATGGGTGCCTTTTCTCAAGGCGATGGACAATGCTGTGAAGGCTGTGGACGATATGGCGAAAGCGTCCGGATGGGACGCATTGCTTAGCGGTGCTGAGTCCCTTGAAGCGCAGGAGGACATGAATCGCGCCTTTGTCCTCGGGGTTGAACAGGAAATGAATAAGCTACTCACTCTTAACCAAGAGCTCTATCGCATTTCGCTTGAGAACGGGAAGAGCGTCAATAGCCGGACACCCAAGGTCATTTCCGGGATTTTCTTGCTCGCGCAAGGTATTCTGGCCGCAATGGCTTGGGCCATCATTCGCAATGTGATGAAGGCTTTGCACTCCATTAGAAACACCATCAGTAGGGTGGCAGAAGAAAACGACTTTACGGTGAGAGCAGAGAGCCAGGGCAATGATGAAATTTCCCAAACGGGGCAGGCGTTCAACGTGATGCTGGAGCGGACTCAGGCCTTGCTCAAGGATGTTCTCCACGATGCGCAACGTATCTCCGCTGTGGCGGAAATGACCGCGACTGCATCTACCAGACTCTCCGCCACTTCTGGTGGGCAAAGTTCAGCTGCCGCATTGATGGCGGGAGCGATCGAGCAGATGACGTCAAGCATGGACATCGTTTCCGAAAGCGCTTCTGCTGCATTGGGACGTGCCAACGAGGCTGGCCAGTCAGCAGAGCAGGGAGCCCACATCATATCCAGAGCTGCGGACGGTATGGGGCGCATAGTCGGTACTGTGAACGATGCCGGGCAAGTAATCCACGGTGTTGGAAAAAGCTCTGCCGAGATTTCCCTGATCATGCAAGTGATCAAGGAAGTTGCGGATCAGACCAATCTTTTGGCACTCAATGCGGCGATTGAGGCGGCGCGGGCAGGGGAACAAGGCCGCGGGTTTGCTGTTGTGGCTGATGAGGTGCGCAAACTTGCCGAGCGTACGACCCAGTCCACCGAGGAAATTGGGCAGATGATATCCCGAATGCAATCTTCAGCCCAAGGGGCTATAGACAGCATGGCACAAGTTGAGTCCGAGGTCGGCCAAGGAAAGGAATTGTCTTTGCAAGCCGCGGAACGGATGGATGTGATTTATCGCTGTGCCAATCAGGTGGCGGTATCTGTCAATGAAATCTCGAGTTCTTTGAAAGAGCAGAGCAGGGCAGTAAGGGATATCGGGGAAAGGGTGGAAGAGGTTGCACGTACCAGCGAAGAGAATTCGCTAGCCGCCAGAGAGACAGAAAAGGTTGCTGCGGAACTCAGTAGCCTTGCTGATCATCTGCGGGTTTCCGCGAATCGTTTTCGTGCGTAATAGACGTCCCAATGCATCAGTTTCCGAAGTGGGTTTCTTAAATGATTGATTCATTTGGGAGAGGAATCTCCTATTTGCGCGTTTCCGTCACTGATCGATGTGATCTGAGGTGTAGTTATTGCATGCCTGTGGATCACAAGGATTATGTCGAGCCGGACAATTGGTTAAGCATCCAAGAGCTAAAACGGACCCTTGGCGTTTTCTGCCGTCTTGGTATCGAGAAAATTCGTTTTACTGGCGGAGAACCATTACTCCGAAGAAATTTCTTGGGCATGGTTTCAGAAGTCTCTGGACTTCAGCAATTACGTGACGTTTCCCTTTCAACCAACGGTACCCAACTGAAAAGGTATGCAGTGGGATTAAGGCAGTCAGGTATACAAAGGCTGAATGTCAGCTTGGATACCCTCGACCAGGAAAAATTGAAGCGCATCGTTCACCGTGATGTCTTGGATGTCGTCGTCGACGGCTTGATGGAGGCAAAACGGGTTGGGTTTGAGTTGATCAAGATTAATTCTGTACTTAACGACGAAACCACGTCTTCAGACATTGACCGATTGGTTGGGTTCTGTGCTGAACATGGTTTTGTGCTTCGCTTAATCGAGCCGATGCCCATGGGGAAAACTGGGAGGATTCATTTTGGGCTAACTGCGCAAAACGAGAAGACCCGATTAAAAGCTACGCACGCGCTCATTGATGACATCGTTCCTGGAGCGGGACCAGCGCAATATCTGCGTTCTGCCGACGGAAAAATCCGCGTTGGATTTATCACCCCAATTTCTCAACACTTCTGCGAAGCATGCAATAGGTTGAGATTGGGGGCTGATGGAACTTTGTATCCGTGTTTGGGCCAGAACGACTCCTCAAATTTGAGGGATATCCTTCGCTCTGGAGGTACGGATGAAGATTTGGAGAATGAAATACTGAGCGTAGTAAACCGAAAGCCTGAACGACATCACTTTGTGGAAGACCAGTCGAAGATAATTCGCATTATGGCGGCAACAGGGGGATAAGTTGCGGTAAAGGTACGCCCGGAATCTAAAAGCCCGAGCCTGCTACGAGCCCCTTTGTCAGGCTGACGGGCATTGATTTGACCGAACCTTACCCATTCAAAGGCGGGTTCAGCTGATTACGCGAACAGCCAGGGCTGCTCGATACGACGACGTGCTTCGAATTCCTTGATCAGATCGGCATGGCGCAGGGTGATACCGATATCGTCCCAACCGTTGAGCAGACATTCCTTGCGAAAAGCGTCGATGTCGAACCGGTAACTGACACCGTCGGGCCGGGTCACGGTCTGAGCGGCTAGGTCGATCTTGAGGGCCATGCCCGGCAGCACCGCCGTCATGTCGAACAAGGCCTGCACCTCTTCCGGCGCCAGCTTGATGGGCAGCAGCCCGTTCTTGAAGCTGTTGTTGTAGAAGATGTCAGCGAAGGTGGTACCCACCAGGGCGCGGAAACCGAAATCCTCCAGGGCCCAGGGCGCATGTTCCCGGGAGGAGCCACAACCGAAATTGTCCCGGGTCAGCAGGATGGAAGCGCCCTTATAGCGGGCCTGATTGAGCACAAAATCCGGGTTCAGCTGGCGCTGGCTATTGTCCATGCCAGGCTCGCCATGATCCAGATAGCGCCATTCATCGAACGTATTGGGACCGAAGCCGGAACGCTTGATGGACTTGAGGAACTGTTTGGGCTCCCTACGCTTTCCCATTAGGTGCAGGTGATGGCTTTACAAGGATAGGTTCATCATGCTTCTACAAGATAAGGAGGATTATTTAATTTTTTAAAAACCCTTATCTATTGACCAAGAAAAAGCACATTCCTTCTCGGACTTGCCCCCGGAATTACCTCATCCCTTACCGGACTTAGCCCCGCTTCCCCTAGTCATCCTGGTTGGCTTTCAGTATTGCGTTTGTCAAGTTAAAGCAGTTGGATAGTTCCTAATCAAAGAGAATCTCAAATGCAAAATTCGTGCATGAAATCGCTGCGAAATTAATTGACTGAGTATTTCGAATCCGGGCTTGACAACTTTTACGTTTCGCCAAAAAATTACCCCATTGACCAATCGATGCGCAACACGCCATCGATGTAAATTCGACAGAGCTGTTGGTTTTGCCCAAGCGGTTGGGCCATGCCTGCCAAGTTGAATTTCGCCAGTCCGCGCAATGCGGCAGGTTGGAGATTCGCACCATTCGCCGTTTCGCTCGAACGGGCCCATTCGCAAATAGCGAGCGGGTATTGGCTGCAAGATGGCACGACAGCGCGTGCCGAAGGGTTGCCGGCCCTTCATTGATACCAGAAATTTTAATGCGAGAGAAATCATGGACCCAGAGGCCTCGTCACTGAGGGCTTAAGGGATTTTTCAGCCTATCTCTCCGGCTGTCGTTTCGACTTTTTTCGTCCGTCGGCAATTTCCCGACGGGTGTCTAGGATCACTCATGGAAAAAAAATGTACAGAAAATACGCGCCGCCTTATCCGTCTGCCCGAATTGCTCCGGATGGTGGGCCTTTCCCGCTCCGCCATCTACCTGAGGCTCAACCCCCGTTCCCAGTACTTCGACAAAACCTTCCCTCGCCCTGTCTCCCTGGCATCCACCTCTCGCGGTGCAGTGGCTTGGTCAGCAGTCGAGGTGGAGCGCTGGTGCACCTCACGGCTTGAAGCTCGGGGATAACTTCGAAAACCCCAGTGAGGATTTTGATCAACCCAAATGGGGCAGATGAAGCATCGCCCCATTAAATCTCAGCGGTTTTGCCTATGAGGCAATTGGGTTATTTAAACGGTTCAGCTGGTTAAGTTGAAAAGCTAGCTCAGGAATAGCCCAACTCCCACCAAGGCGATGAGGTCCATTTTGAGGATGAAACAATGAACGCCAACGTATGGCCAGCCTTTCAACCATTTTTACCAACAGCACTTGAACGCGCACATCGCGTAATCTCGGGTGCAAAGCAGAAAACGCTTCCGTTCCGCGTTGTTCGATCCATCAACAACGCCGAGGTGACAACAACTTCTAGCTTTTACTCCGACCTAATTAACTATCTGCCATATGCCGGATTTGGTGGAGGGAGCGGCGAGCCCTTGCTTAGGTTTGAGTCCCAACTGATCCTTTATGCCATTCATTCGTCGGGATTGGCCAACCACATGGGGTTGGAGCCAAATCGAGCTATCAATTTTAGTTCGTTATTGGTGGCAGATCTGGTGAACACCGTCCATCAGAGCATCAATCGCATGCTCCGATCAGGAGAGTGCAAAGCTGCTCGCGATCGACGTACGCGTCACATTACACGAACCAACAAGTTCCTCAACCTTCTCAGCGACCAGCGACGGCCAATCGTCGTGGTGAGAACGACATTGTTCCTAAATACTAATCTAGCCAACTCAACGTCAGGATGTCGGGAGCAATTTTCGGGGGTTTGGGATCCCTTCTTGCAAAGCCTCTACAGCGATACGCGTTCCTCTAAACCACTGGGGCACTGGGCCTTGCTCAGAACGCCTCCAAATGGTCTCGTGGCGATGGTTTTCTATGCATTTGTTTCGCCAGAGTTCGATTTGACCTATTTTTCGTCCTTGCTGGTCAGCTTGTGGGGGAAACACACCGAGAGTCGTGGAGCGATCAATATCGCGCATCCTTCTCAACAAAATCCGCATGGCTTTGAGTTCTGGGGAAGCTTTGCTTATCTGAAGAACATCATCAAGACCATGATGACGCACCAAATTCTCGATGAATGGTTGCCTGAATCGGAGGGCGCGGAATTTCCCATGCTGTCGATCCAGTTCGGTACTTCCGATGCAAAGCGTAGGGGAGAAAATTCATCAACTCGCTCGGGAGGAGGGAAATGACCATAACCGCTCCCGTCCCTCTGGTATTCAGCAACGACTCCTTACTACGTCTCCAGATTTACCAAGACCAAACCGACAACATATTTCAGTCAAATGAGTCCTGTCCAGACTATATCGGGTCATTGCATCGCCTTGACTGTGCCGAGCTCATGGGCAGTGTGTCGGAATTTGTAGCCGGTACTCTTAAGACCGATGGTATCCCCATCTTGAGGGTGTTGACTAAACAAGGCGAGCATTTCCAAATGCAGCCGATGGCGAAGTGTTTTTATCGCCAAATGCCGCGATTACTGAAGGTCACACAACACCTTTCTCCGCACTATGCATACGACGAATATATTTCTGCATTCATTGCCTGTGCCGAAAAATTGGGGATCTACGATGCGCCTGTGGATTGGGACAGTACATGCAATGGCCACCATATTCTTTCCGGCCTTCCCGAGACCATCCATTGCGTAGATATATTCAATGAATTCGTTGCTGAAATAAGAACGTATTGCCATGCCTTAAAAATCAAGGAAAAACGTCGCTTGCGGCTACGTGAAATAGATCGTCGATATCAGGATTTGTGTGAATATGTCGACTGCCTGTTCCAGTCCTGGAATCGGCTGATTGTGGTTCGCGTTGATTTTTTTTATGCCAATCAGTTCTCTGAAATTGTTTCAATTGAGCAGGCGCAATACGATTTGAAACGGCTACTCGACAATCGTCGGACCAATACGCTGTTTAAGGGGATGCGCGGCTATATTTGGAAACTTGAATACGCGCTCAAAAAGGGGATTCATTTTCATTTGATCTTTTTTCTTGACGGCGCGGTGCGACAGCCCACTAGCCATGTTTATTTCGCCAAAGAGATCGGCGAGTATTGGGTGAAGGTCATCACAGAGGGCAAGGGTGACTATTGGAATGTCAACGCTGAGGCAAAGAACTATGAGCGGCTAAACCGTCGGGGCATAGGAGAAATTCATCAAGCTGATGCGTCGTTGCGTCAGCATCTCGAAGCGTTTGTGATTGGCTACCTTTGCAAGGCTGACCAATTCGTGCGTTTTAAATTTAAGAAGCGGCTGCGTGTTATCGCACGTGGTGAATTCCCAAAGCGGGAACACCGAAAACCCGGTCCAAAGTCAAAGCGCACACTCAAAATTGTGTCTGTTCGTTCGCCTGGCTTGTTGAAACTTTGTGGTGGTAAACAGGCGCCCTGAATGAACCTAGCCGATCAAGTCTGAACTTCTACTGGACTTCTCCCGGCCTAATAGACTGCCCTAAGCCTCTTCCCGCCCCCACCAGGAAGAGGCCCACGCTCATCCCCCTCAAGCCGCGTCCCGCTTCCCCTGTGCCGCCACCTTCGCCCTCAACTTCCCGGCCAGCCCCGCGTCTTTGGTAACAGCCTCCGACACCGCCCCCTCCCCAGACGCAAAGAACTCCTCCACCACCGCCTGACCATCCTCCTCACTCTCCTCAAACGCCCCATTGGCCATTCCCAACCGCGCCGCCGCATCCAGCGCCCCCTGATCAAACCCCGCCGCCTCCCGGATCGCCTGTTTCTCTCGTCCCTGCGCCAAGGCCTGCTCCACCGTCACCCTTGTTCGCAAAGTCAGATCCACGTAATAAATCGGCGTCCCCCGACTCTGGGTCGTCGTCTTTCCCCGTAAGCGAAGTGCCAATGGCAGGAGCGCCAATCGATCCCCCGACATCGCCTGGAAATAGCGCAAGCGTGCCGCCAGCGTCCGGATACTATTGAACCCCGTCGTCCGAAACACAAAGGTCCCCCAAGGATCTTCCTCTCCCACCAGCCCCTCCCTATCTTCTATCCCCTTCAACCCCTCCATTTCCTCCATCCCCGCCAACCCGTCTCCCGACACCACCACATTCAAGCGCCCATAGGGCTTGCACTGCCTCCCCACCGCCAACGGACACCCCTCCGGCGCCGGGCAATCCAAGGTCACCACCCCAGCCTCCGTCACCCGCCGGCAGGTCTCCCCATCCCCCACACACAACGGTCTTCCCGTCGTCCGGTCAAACAAGCTGTAACTCGCCCGGAAATTCAAGTCCGGATCATTGAAGGGCAGGGTGATCGGAATCGTCCGGATCTTCCCGCCCTGGGCCTTTCTCAAGACGCCATCCAGGGGATGCGCCAACCAACCCTCCCGACCCTGCAACTGTGTCGTGAGCGTGAATTGATCATCCTTCTCCGGCAAGCGCTTGCCTTGCCGTTCCACCACCTTGCCAATACTGATCCGCCCCAACACCGGGGGCGTCAACACCAAACCTTTGATCATGTCGAACTCCTTGAATCCATCGTGAATGAAGCAATTCGCGAAAAAGGGAGAAGGGAAGAGGGCGCCTGACTACCCCACCAGAAACCGCCGACTCCCCAGCTTCACCTGCTGATAACGCACCACCAGTTCCGGGAAATCCCGGGTGAGGGCGGCTACATCCAGTTGCACCCCATCCTTGCTCCGCTTCCAGCTGATCTCCCCAGCATCGAACACCGCCCGGGTCGCCTCCCCCATGGCCTGCTGCAAGGTCTGTTTCAACCGGGCCTCTTCTTCCTCGTGTGCCGCCAAGGACGCCCGCACCTGCACCAGCGCTGCATAAGTCCCGCACAACACCCGATCCAAGCGGAAATCCACCGTCTGGCCACTGTCCCGGGGATACAAACAGCGCAACGCCCGTTCCGCAGACTGGGACCCATCCGCGGGGGGCGGCTCATCCCGGGTGACATACCCCCAGAACTCCTCCTCCAAGCGAATCAGGGCATCGATCATTTCTCCATCCCGCACCACCCGATGGATCTGCAACTCTTGACCGCCCAAGAGCACCGCCACATCCGCTGCTGCTTTACCCGTCACCGCCAACTGATGCTGCACCTGACACTGGACATACTCCGGCACCCCCTCCCGCCACAACCGACTGCCTTGAATCCCCGCCGTCTTGCACTCCAGGATCGAGACGTCGTCCGAACCTAGGATCTCCCGATCGATATTGGCCAACATCCAGGGCAACTCGGGATGGCGGAGCACGGCATTGATCCGCCGTACCTTCAACCCCGTCCGCAGGGTGTAGTGACTGGCCACCACCGGCTCCAACAAGGTGCCCCAGTACATGGGGCTGCTGTCATCGTTGGGGTCGACCTGGGGCAAGGCTTGATCCCGACCGGTCTTGACCATCCACAGTTCAAGAGGGGAGCAATAGGGGTTGAGCCCCACTGCCGCGGCGGCATCGGAACTGCCGATACCGGTCTTGCGTACTGCCAGCCATTGATCCCGGGACAGACCCCGGGTGGACACCAGGCGTAAAGCGTTCCGGCCACCCCTATAAGGACCGGGGGCCGGTTGAAGTGATGTGTTCATGATGACTCCTATAAAAGAAACGCCCGGCCCCCTGATCCAGGGAAGCCGGGCGTAAGAAGAAAGGAACAGAAAAAAGGCGGGAAAGAACAGAAAAAAGGCGGGAAAGAACAGAAAAAACAGCAAGAAGAGCGAAAGAGCGGGAAAGCCGTGACTGAAAACCTGGAAGAAAGCAAAAAGGGCGGGACCACACTACATCTCGCCATCCCCCCCTTCCTCCGGCCCAAAAACAATGTCACGAGGAATCAGCCCACAGGCCACGGCCGTGTCCTGCAGGTTGTCCAGCAAGGCGATCAATCCTTCATAGACGTCCACGGTGTCTGGACGATTGAAGGCTTCATTGAGGCAATAGGCTTTCTGTTCCCGCAGCAAAGCCCAGTCGATGCGAAGGAACAGGTGAGACGGGGTCACAATTGAGGACGACATTTGTATCGCTCCAAATAAAAAAGGCAGCCGAAGCTGCCTTGGGAAGGGGAAAAGGATGTGAACTACGGCTTGTGCGACTGTCCATTCTTGGCCTGGACCTCCTTGCCCAAGGCCACCGTGAACTTGCCGGCGGCAATGACGGTATTGGCCAGCACCGTCCCGAAGATCGCCGCGCCCGAGGCAAGGCGTTCCTTGGTGGTGTACGCATACCGAAAATCATCGAGCTTGTCGCTCAGTTTCAGAAATTCCATGGTCGAGTGTCCTCCGAAAAAGGGGTTAACCCGCCCGATGGGCCTGGGTGTCATCGGAGCCACAACGAGGACAGAGGGCCTTATCGGCCTCCCGGTCATTGGCATGACCGGCTTCCCATTCGTAGCCGCAATCTTCACAAACATGGTTATAGGGTTGCATGGAGTTCTCCTTTTACGTGGTTAAACGAATGGGCGCTTTATGCACTCGGCAACAATACTAAGTAATCCTTAGTATCGAGTCAAGCGAGAAACTAGGACGCTTCGGACCTTTGTCATTGTCCGTTGTGCCATGCCAGACAGTACTATCTACGCTAAAAGACTGCGCCAAGCCCGCTTGGCGGCCGATTTGTCACAGAAGGCATTGGGAATTGCCGCCGGCATTGATGAATTCAGTGCCAGCCCCCGGATGAATCAGTATGAACGGGGTAAGCATCTCCCCGACTTGCTGACCATGGAGCATTTGGCTCAAACTTTGGGTCTTCCTTTGGCTTTCTTTTTTGCCGAGGACGACGCCCTGGCCGACCTGTTGATGGCTTGGCCCAAGCTCTCCACCACAAAACAGCGGGAGCTTGTGACCAAGGCAACCTCAAGCAAGGCCCGTTAAGCCGCCAACTTCATGGCTGCCGCCAACGCCCGGGCCTTGATCGCCGCCCCCTGGCCAAACCAGGCGGAATCCAGACGGGAATCCTGACTCCTGGCCCGGCGGTGATGATCCACATACTCCGTCACCGCATTGACCAAGCCCCAGGCCGTGCCCGAGGCGGAGGACAGCTCACTGCCCAAGCCACTGCCTTCATACAAACCTTGCACTGACTGCAAGGCTTTCTGGTTGGGCTGTTCATTGAGGGGTACTGCCGGATCCCCGAGGACATCCACCAGGAAGTTCATGGCTTCGAACTTGTGCACCTTGCGCTCCGAAAGCACTTTGATCGAATCCATGAAGCGATCCCAGGCCGACAGTCCCAAACCCAGTGCCCGTTTGACGGCTACCGGGTCAAAGGTCGTGGAGTGAGGTACCTTGATCGCCCCGGTTGTATCTCCCACTGCCAATTGCAGCGTGTTGTTGCACACCACCCGGACCGAGGTGAATTGGGCCGTGGTAGCCAGGGTGCCATCACAGCTGGTGGCGAGTAAGAGATAGGCCGCTACCCGGTCTCCTCCCTTGAGCAGGGTGTCCTGCCCAGTCCGGGCCAGGGCCCAAAGCTTCTTGCCTTGCTTGAGGACCCCGGCGGTTTCCAGTTCAAAACCCCCGGCAGAGACCAAGTCCCGATAGAACTCCAGCACTTCCGCCGGTTGCACCACCTTATAACGGTGGGACACCACCGAGAGCGGGGCATGGGTATCACTACGGAACAAGACCTTGGCATCCGGGTAATGCTTGAGGTGCAAACCCTGTCCCCCGGAGACGGAGTACAGGGCTTCGGTTTCTTCGATACGCCAGTTCATGCCGGCTTGGGCCAGCCAGGTTTCCAGGGGTTGTTTGGGGGTGAGGGGATTGCCTAGGCCGTGCCAGGGGGTGGCATGGGTATAGGCCATGGATTCGATTTCGTGGGCCATGGAGTTTCCTTTCGAAAGAAATAGATGTGACCGTGCCGCTGAGAACAGCCAGCGGGAGGGATCAAGAGGGGAATCAGTTAAAAGAGGGGAAAGACGCGGCGTAAAACACAGGCCGCCATGACAAGAGAGGTCCTGGCCAGGGGAGATGAGAGCAGACGCACCCTAGTGCTCAGTGAAGGTGTGACCACAGCGCATGCATTGATAGTGCTTGAGTACGCGCTCGTCGATGAGGCTACCCAGCTTTGCGCCGGCAATGCCACCGGTCGCGGCACCGATCAGGCCGCCCATGAGGGCCCCGGCAAGAGTTCCCAGGGTGATGCCCACAGGACCGGCAACCAGACCTAGGGCTGCGCCGGTTTCTGCCCCGGCAAGCGCACCGGCAATGCCACTGGCGGCTCCGCCCGTGGTCCCCACTATGCCGCCCACCTGTCGTGCCAGATGTTTCTGGGTGACATCGGGGCTGTGACAGTTGGGACAGGTTCGAGGCGTGAATAAGGTGAGGATGGGGGAGACGTCGACATCTGGTGTGTCGGGAATGCTTTCTTCAGATTCAATCATGCTGGACTCCTTAACGAGAGGTGAACGGCAAAAGGCCCGCCGATGAGGGCGGGCCTGTGTAGGGAAAAGAGGCGTGAAATGAACATCGCCGAATGAGCGAGCATTCATGTCCGGCTCAGGGGGAGGATATGTGACCCTCGGAAAATCCAATTGAAGTGCGTCATTCCTTCAGAACAACACGCCTGGATCAAGGGATCATCAGACGTTCCTTAACGGATTACATTGCAAGAGTAAGGTCGCGTGGCGGTCTGACGCTATAACTTTCGTCAGATTTACAGTCAGGGCGGATGAGGGGAACATCAGCGCATCCGACATAAAGATGCCGTGCCCACGTGATGCATACCCTGCCTTGCCCGTTTTGCGGTTCGACCATCAGCCAATCCATAGAAATAGACGCCGAGCAATGGGCGATTTACTGTGTCCAATGCAACTGTATTGGTCCTGCCAGAACCAGTGCCGCATCCGCAATCGACATCTGGAATGAACGCCATCAGGCTGAGCAGCAGAGAGGTTCTGACTGTCTGCCTTGATGCGATTGCGGGTGGTGATATGGGGCGGAGAGACAACGCGGGTACCGTTGGTACACGGAAGGCTCCTGAATGATAGACGCCACAACAATACCCAATAGCCTGATACCTGTTCCAAACGGGCAGAGACCAGGCTAAGGCGGAAGAGGGCTAGGGAGAATGGAGGGGGACAGGCTGACCTGTTAGGGTGAGCCAGGGGAGGGATATGTGACTGTGGGGGAGGGGCGGGATATCGGCCAAAGTGGAATTCTATTCTTCAATCAAAATCGGACTCAAATGTGATGATTACCTGTCATTCAGCCACAAACATGAGAAATTCCTATCGACAAGGGCAGGATGTTCGTTTTACTTAATCTGTAATTGGGAACTAGTAATTGGTGGTCAGTCTCTCGCCTACGTTGATTTCACACATTATTCCTCGAATAGTTCTCGGTCTTTAATGGAGTCTGCAATGTTCTTCTCGGCATCGCGTTTTATTAGATCGTAAAGCCGATAGGCGGGGGAAAATCTCGGCAGAGTCTCGAGGATGGAGTCCGCCTTTTTCAAAGCCTCGACGTCACGAGGAAACGGCTCACCAGGCGTCCCTTGCTTTCCGCCACTTACGGCAGCGCAATAGAGCGCACTGGTCGCGGTTTGGAGACATTCACTGCCATGCGACTTGGCGGCCGTAAGGTACTCAATGGCGAAGGATGGATTGTCCAGCGTGAAGGAATGTTGGGCGTCCCTCAGAATTCTTCCAATCAGCAGGATGTCTCGGCTGTCCCCTGCAAACTTGTTCCGCATGAATGACATAACCCGCTCGTCAATTAGTGAAAACACTGCCGTAAATAAGTGGGAAGCGAAGTGTTGGAACCGATGATCATCCTCATCTCGACCAATGATCCATGACCAAACATCGCGGCACAGATCATCGTATGACGGCGAGTCTATAAATTGCAGCGGCTTATACATGTAGGGTCCGTAATTGCATGGCCGAAACGAGTAATCGTCCATTGATGAGGCGTGCTCGACGCGTTCCTTGAAGAAGGCCAACGATTCCATGGGGTGTCGTGCAGAGATTTCGGAGAAAAATTGCTGGATCCAATACTTATCGAGTACGGGTATCAGCAGCATCTGCTCCAACAAAAGGTTCACAGTGTCGACATCAACCAGGTCAAGCGGAATTGATCCACCAGTGCCGAAAAGGGACAGTACCTCGTCGGCAACATACTGGGAGCCACACAGGTTCACGGATCTAATGAGTTCTAACGCTTTCGAGGCATTTTCAGTTCCGATGCGACGCAACTCACCTGCGGAAATTGTCACCAGTTGCTGGTCGTCTGATGAAAGAAATTGCTCCACAACTTCGTATTCATATTCTCCCCAGGATGATTTCTCGAGGAGCAGACTAAGGCAGCAAGCCAATGATTTTTTGAGTTCTCGACTATCGGTGGCGAGGATTCTTTGCGTGAACTTCCTTCCCTTCTCGACATCTTCCTCATACGCCTTGGGCAATGCGATGGGGATATGTCTGCCAATCGCGGATTGCGGATTGTCAAGCGCATATTCCAAGAGTGGACTTGCCAAGGAAGCGCTGCTTGCCAGCAATTCATGGAGAAGGATGTGAGGTGACACACCTTGACCCTGTTTGATTTTGTCGATTTTCTCTAATGTGTTCGCACTGAATTGAACGGCTTCCTCTGGCGTCTTGAAGGCGTTAGTTATCTCATTGGCGGTTTTCTGAATCGTTTCTTGCCACTCCCGTTGTCTTGTTTCAAAGTCCGGGTTCTCGATCAAATGTCCATAGCCGTCGATGAGTGCGCGTATGGTGCGGAACTCCATACTGTCTGGTGTAAGGTCAAATATCTCCTTCGCCACTTCAGACGTCTTTCCGGCAGCGAATTTGGCGTGCCAGGAAATCGAAGACAGTAGTTCAAGCCAAACAAACGGATCCACTGGTGACGACAGTACCTTGTCCTTGATGGCGTTCAGGGTGACGACGAATTCATCGGTCCAACCAGACCTATCGGTCTCCGGCGCGACTGCACCAAATTGACCCATCGGATATCGGAGCGCATCTGAAAGCGCTCGAGCGGATAGGATCGCAATGTCAATTTGTTTGGAATCAAGCCGCGCGATAGCCGCGTCGATGACCTCTCGCCTGAGTGAAGAAACTGCCTCCTGTCGAACGAAGAATGGACTGAACGTGAATTCACGACCATTAGATGTCGTCGTGTGTCCTTCGGTCTGCAGAATCCCACTTAGGAAATCGTAGGGCGTGTATTCACCCGCTGATGCGTCGGGCAGGTCTAACAGCGAGAGTCCAAACGCGACGATTTCCTGGTTGAACTCTACGGGCTTGTTTGGCTCTACTGCGCAGAGTTCCTTGAGTATCCGAATAGCGTGGTCCGGATGTGAGTTCAGTCGTCTTCCGTCGGATTTGCCAAGTTCCCATAAGCACGCGCATGCTCGTTGCACATGTTCTATGTTGTAGGCAGCGTATTTGATGAGTTCGGGTAGGTCCTTGTGAATTCGTCCGTCGGCGATGGACTTCTCCGCGTACTGCAAGGCCCGGACGGGCTGGTAATACGCAACCGACGTCATCGCCTTAAAGTGAGGGTCGCCGTATTCTTCCGTGGGGCGCAATTGTTGCCACAGCCCGTCGAGTAGCTGGGTGCTGGCTGTATTCCCGTTCGACATCCGCCAATCGAGTTTTCCGAGATTGAGCAGGATGTTTTCAATGAAGGCTGGAGGCGATTGCCCAAAGATCTTTTCGGCATAGCCTGAGGACTTCCCGTTTGCGGTGACGCAATTTTGTTCAATGATGTGGTCTGCCAGGAGATCAGGCGCGATCCTGTAAGTCCGACCCCGTTTGAACACCACGCCACCTGTGATTAGTACTTTGATAAGTCGATTGCTATCGGCGATTGATATCCGTTCTGCGGTCTCCAGCAACGTTAGGAGTGCGCTATCGTCGGGGCTAAAGGGTTGGACCAGTGCTAATACCCGCAGGATGGCAAGAAGGGATTCCCTATCTTTCCCTTGGGCCAGTTCTCCTGCGGTGACTTGCTGGAAGCGATCAAGAAGTGCAGTCCTGAATGTGCTTTCGTTTCCAAGTAGTTGCGGATGCAGGTTTTCCTTGGTGGTGATCTGGGCCGCGACGACGGTGGCCAAAGGGCAATCTCGGGTGTATTGGCAGATCGCCTCGGCAGCGGATGCCGGGCCGCCGTATTCATTCAGTACCTGAGTGGCGAGCTCAATCGACTGCTTCTGAGACAGCGGCTCGAGGTTGACTTGGGCGGTGTAAGGGGGCTGCAGGAGGACTGCCGCTGCTTGGAGTTTGATGCGCTCGAAGCCGTATTTTCTTAAGGAGAGAATGGCACGAGCTGAATTTTTCGGATTTGCGATGTACGGGAAAAGGATTGGAAGGTCGTCGCGATCGTGCGCGTCATCCACGACCAATAGCTTTTCGCCATGGCCGAGGTTTTCGAGGTGCTTCGTGGAAAGCTCTTCGCCAGGAGAAAGGACCTTGATGAGCGTGCCGGGTCTCTCGTTCTGATAGTCGATCAAAGCCTGATATAGAAGTCGCGACTTTCCAGCCCCGCCGGAGCCGGTCAGTAGGGTGGCAACTGTCTTCTTGTCGCCAATGTGGTTCTTGAGACTTGCGAGCTCCTCGCTCCGCCCCACGAGTTGCCAAAGGTGATTGAACGCATTCTCCTTGCGGAGGAATGCCGAAAAGAAATCTTCCACGGACATCCAAGGGCCCGCCTCCACCTCACCCAGGAGCGCGAGTCTTTGCCCTGGGAAGAAGATGTCCACTAGTCTGATCTGTTCGGATTTCGGAAGCTTTCGAATTTGCTTGGCAACGTCTTCCTTGTCCCAGAGTTCCCAGTCGGGATACTTGGCAATTTCATCCCGTGCTTGCGGACTGGCCGGCCTCGTGAGCAGCAGTATTTTTTTGTCGGCATGGCGGGTATGCGCTGTCACGGCTGCTTTGACTTTGGCGGGTCCAAATTGCGCGTGGCGCTTGCACTGATAAGTGAGGATCGTCTGATCTTTCAGCCGGGCCTCGATATCCAGGCCATTCTGCGTATGGCCGGTGCCACCATAGCGATGCACTTTTGCGCTCGGGTGGAGGAGTTCTGAAATGAAAAAGTAGCAGAACCGTTCGAAGGTGTCGGCAGTAAGCGCGTCGATGGGGAAAGGCTGGTCGTAACTGATGACTACTTGCGGAGTTTGGTCGCCATCGTGCGTGTCCTCTAGTTCGTCTGGATGCACCGAGAGTATTTGAGCGAGGCGGAGCAGGTCCTTTTTCCTCGGCCGCGACGTGCCGGCTTCCCATCGACTCACCGTCTGCTGGCTAACCCCCATTGAAATGGCGAGTTCATTCTGGGTTGCGATTCCAGCTTGGAGGCGGAGTTTTTGCAGTCGTTCGCCAAAGCTCTCGGTAGAAGAATCTGAACTCATACTCATACCCTGTGTGCTATTACTTGTACGCAGTATCTGTGTGTAAGTTCATCATGTCAAGCCTGTTCGCTATAAATTCAAACGACTAGGGGATTACCATTTAACGATCTAATGGATGCTTGCTCTGAATTAAAGGCAAGGGCAAATGCAGCCGCAAAAGCCGGCGAGTCAGCGTGATGATCGCCCCTAGGTCGCATAATCAGTGGATGGCCGGTCTAATTTCCGAACCGGCCATTTTCGTTGCTGGAAACCACCGTCCGCTTCGGCCGAAATGCAGAAGTTCCAAGCTTATTTAGATAGAAAGGCAAGCAGGTGATATAAGCTACAGGCTCCAATTTCCCATCAAACCGGCACTAGATTCCAAGTATCGCTAAAACTTGATGGTATTTTTGATGGTATCTGAGAACACCAAACTCAAATAAATGGCTTAACCAAGATCTTAATTAAGAATTATTCGATTCCCGTCCCGGCACCAGCATCCATCATGATCGTTCTTAATCTCCGCTGCGGCGGCGGTCATCTGTTTGAAGGATGGTTTTCATCTGCCGACGATTTCAATGCCCAGTGTGATCGCAAAGATGTGCTTTGTCCCACCTGCAACTCCTCGGAAGTAGGTCGGGTACCGTCTGCGCCGAAAATAATGCGATCAGATACCGCAAGCCGTGATGGCAACGAGGCTCGTCAGAAAACCGATCAGTCCTCCATGACCCCTGAGTTGGCCGAGAAACTGATCCATGCGCTTGCCGGCCTCGCTGCAACGGCAGAAGACGTATCCACGCGGTTTGCCGAAGAAGCCAGGAAAATTCATTATGGCGAAGCGGAAGCCAGGCAAATCAAGGGTATCGCGACCCGGGAGGAAACCCAAGACCTCCTCGACGAGGGTATTCCCGTACTGCCCCTCCCCGACAAGGGCGCCGTGCATTGAGTCTGGCCGGCTGACCCAGTCGGCCTAAGTATGTAGGCAACGTTTTCCTCAGGAAACCCTGGCTCGACAGGAAATGGTCCAGCCATGGACTGGCTCATCTACGCCGGTTGCCAAGGGGATTCAATCCCGAATTCACCGATTAGCCCCAGAGCCCGCCTGGGGCAATAGGGCGTTGAGGCTAATGCCAAAAGCGGTTTTCTCTGGAGAATGTCGGCATTGAACAGACATTTTCCAGCCGGCTCCCGGATCGAATAGAAAGCGCGCTCGCGCTGCCTGCATTGGTCATCCCGGCTGTTATTAGGGGCCTGATTACCGTGATTCCAATGCCGTACCTCCCGTGTCGAGGCAGACCCCGGTGACCACTGTCCTGGTGAGCGGGGGCGCCGGTTATATCGGCTCCCATACCGTCGTCCAACTGTTGGAGGCGGGGCTGGACGTGATCATTGTGGACAATCTCTGCAATGCCAAATACTCGGTACTGGAGCGGATTCGCCGAATCACCGGCCGTGCGCCGGTTTTCTATCAAACGGATGTCCGCGACCGGCCGGCCCTGCGGGAAATATTCAACAGGCATGCCGTGGATGCGGTCATGCATTTCTCCGGGTTGAAAGCTGTCGGCGAATCGGTATCCCATCCCTTGCGCTATTACGACCACAATGTCGCCGGCAGCATCGCCCTGTTGGCGGAAATGGAACATGCGGGCATCAAGCGCCTGGTCTTTTCCTCATCGGCCACGGTTTACGGTGATCCGTCATCGGTGCCGGTGAAGGAAAACGCCCCCCTGTCCGCTAGGAATCCCTACGGGCAAAGTAAGTTGACCGTGGAATTGATGCTGCGGGATATCGTCGCCGCCGATCCCACCTGGAAAGTGGCGGTGCTGCGTTATTTCAATCCGGTGGGCGCCCATTCATCCGGTTTGATAGGAGAAGATCCGGAGGGCGTCCCCAACAACCTGATGCCCTATGTCGCCCAGGTGGCCGGTGGTCGATTGGAACGGCTATCGGTATTCGGCAAGGACTATCCGACCCGCGACGGTACCGGGGTGCGGGACTATATCCACGTCGTGGACCTGGCCCGGGGCCACTTGCAGGCCCTGGCTGCCCTGCCTGGCGTTGACGGCATGCTGATTGCCAACCTGGGCACGGGGCGTGGCTACACCGTGCTGGAAATGGTGCAGGCCTTCGAGCGGGCAAGCGGTAGGGAGATTTCTTTGCGTATCGCTCCCCGGCGACCGGGTGACGTCGCCCAGTGTTATGCCGATGCCGGTTATGCCGGCCAGGTGCTGGGTTGGCAGGCGCGGTTAGACATCGACGCCATGTGTGCCGACACCTGGCGTTGGCAGCAATGGGCCAACGACAACCTCTACCCAGCACCAGATTCGGATCCGGCAGGGGTGCCTTTGCAGGCGACGCTTCCCTTTGACAGCGGTTGTCCAACCGCCTCATCCCCAGCCTGGGGGAAGCCTTGCTGAACGATTTTCCGATACGGTTTCCCATGGGGCGGTGGCATGACGCCGCGAGGGACAAGCGCCTGACGTATCCGTCCCCTTCAGCGGATACCGTTTCCCTTACCCGACGGGCCGAATGGCAAGCCTTGTGCAAGCATGCCAAGGAAATAAGGCCGCGTCATCTGCGCGATCTGTTCGCCGCCGACCCAGCCCGGGGCGAGTGGCTGAATGCCGAGGCCGCCGGCCTGTACATGGACTACGCCAAACAACGGGTGGACCGGGAAACGATGCGGCTACTGCTGGCGCTGGCCGCGGCTTGCGGTTTGGAGGAACGGATTGCCGCCATGTTCCGCGGCGACCGGCTCAACACCACGGAAGACCGGGCGACCTTGCATGTGGCCTTGCGTGCACCGGTTCATGCCCAATTCCTGGTGGACGGAAAGAATGTCGTGCCGGAAGTCCACGGCGTGCTCAACCACATGGCGAAATTCTCCAGGCGAGTGCGCCATGGCGACTGGAAGGGATATACCGGGAAACCTATCCGGGCCGTGGTCAATATCGGCATCGGCGGTTCCAGCCTGGGACCGGAAATGGCCTACGAAGCCCTGCGGCGCTACGGGCTGCGCGATATGACGTTCCGCTTTGTCGCCAATGTGGACGGCACTGATTTCATCGAGGCTACCGCCGATCTGGACCCCGCTGAAACCCTGTTCATCGTTTGCTCGAAGACCTTCACCACCCAGGAAACCCTGGCCAATGCACACGCGGCGCGGGATTGGTGCCTGCGGGCCCTGGGCGATGAAGCCGCCATCGGCAGGCATTTTGTCGCAGTGTCCACCAATGCCGCCGGCGTGACGGCCTTCGGCATCGATCCCGCGAACATGTTCGGCTTTTGGGATTGGGTGGGCGGACGCTACTCCATGGGCTCGGCCATCGGCCTGTCCACCATGCTGGCCATCGGCGCCGAAAATTTTCATCGGATGTTGGCCGGCTTCCACGCCATGGATGAGCACTTCCGCAAGACGCCGCTGGCGGACAATCTGCCGGTGCTGATGGGGTTGCTCGCCATCTGGAACACCAACTTCCTGGAGGTTTCCACGGCCGCAGTGTTGCCCTATGCCCAATCTCTCAAACGTTTTCCAGCTTACCTGCAACAACTGGCCATGGAGAGCAACGGCAAGCACGTGACCGTGGATGGCCGGCCGGTGGACTACGACACCGGGGCGATTTTCTGGGGTGAGGTGGGCACCAGCGGCCAGCATTCCTTCTATCAACTGATCCACCAGGGCAGTCGCCTGGTGTCCTGCGATTTCATCGGGTTTTGCCAAGCCGCCCATCCCCTCGGGCGGCAACACGATTTTTTGATGGCGAACATGTTCGCCCAAAGCGAGGCGCTGGCCTTCGGCATGACGGCAGACGAGGCAAAGTCCTCCGGCATGCCCGTTCCCCTGGTGCCCCATCGCACCTTCGAAGGCAACCGGCCCAGCACTACGCTCCTTGCCCGCCGGCTGGACCCGACCACCCTGGGGGCGCTGGTGGCGCTCTACGAGCACAGCGTCTTCGTCCAGGGCGCGATCTGGAACATCGATTCCTTCGACCAGTGGGGGGTGGAACTGGGCAAGACCCTGGCCGGCCGCATTCCCCAAGCGTTCGCCGCCGCCGAGGGCGATGAGGACAGCGATCACGACTCATCCACCAGAACGTTGCTTCGGCGCTACCTCGCCTTGCGTTAATGCCCTTGCCACCTGGGACTTGAGTCACCTAGGACTTGAAAATTTTCGGATCCAGCCGGTGGCGCTGGAGCATTTTGTAGAAATAGGTTCTGTTGCGGTTGGCCAGGCGCGCCGCCTGGGTGATATTGCCGCTGGTGATGCGCAGCACCTGGATCAAATACTCCCGTTCGAAGTGCGTGCTGGCGCCCTTGAAGGAATCCGTTTCCTCAATCCGTCGCAAGGCGCTGCGCACCAGGGTGGCGGGAATGACGGGGGTGGTGGCCAGCGCCACCGCTTGTTCCACCATGTTGCAAAGCTGCCTCACGTTTCCCGGCCAGGGCGCATTCACCAGTACTTCCATGGCTTCGGGAGAAAAGCCGCCGATGGATTTTCCATATTTGATGGCCAAATCCTGGAGGAAGGTGCCGGCGAGGAGGGGAATATCCTCAGGTCGTTCCGCTAGGCTGGGCAAAGTCAAGGTGACCACGTTCAAACGGTAGAAAAGGTCGATGCGGAAGCGATTGGCTGCCACCTCTTCTTCTAGATTGCGCAGCGTGGCGGAAATAATGCGCACATCGACGGGTACGGGGCTGGTCCCGCCCAAGGGGCGGATTTCCCTTTCCTGAATCACCCGCAACAGCTTCACTTGCAGGGGCGAAGGCATATCGCCGATTTCATCCAGGAACAGGGTGCCGCCTTCGGCCTCCTGGAACAGGCCGCGGCGGTCCTGGCTGGCGCCGGTGAAGGCGCCCTTGAGGTAGCCGAATAGTTCCGACTCCAACAGTTGTTCCGGGATCGCGCTGCAATTGAAGGCCAGGAAAGGACGCTCCCGACGTGGGCTGGCCAGATGTATCGCCTTGGCCAGCAATTCCTTGCCGCTGCCGGACTCGCCCAGGATCAAGACGCTGGCCTCCCCCTCCGCCACCCGGCGCGCCTGGTCCAGCAAAGCCAGCATGGTCGGATGACGGGTGATGATCCCCGCCCGCCAAGACTGATTATCGGAATCCGTGGGGTTGCCTGCCAGTTTTACCGCCCGTCCCACTTCTTCCAGCAACGCCTTGGGTTCATAGGGCTTGGTCAGATAGCTGAACACGCCCCGCTGGGCAGCCTCCACCGCATCGGGAATGGACCCGTGGGCGGTCAGCACGATCACCGGCAGGGTCGGATGCTCCCGATGGACAGCATCGAACAGGGCCTTGCCATCCATTCCCGGCATCTTCATGTCGGTGATCATCACATGGGGTAGGGCGGCGGCGATCCGTTCCAGCGCTTCCTCGCCGCTGTGGGCCAAGACCACCTCGTAGCGGGCGGCCGCCTCCAGCCGGAACGACAGCAGACGCAGCAGGTCGTCGTCGTCGTCCACCAGCAGTATCCTGGCTTTGGCTTCCCTCCCGGCGTCGAATGCCTTGGTGTCCATGCCGGCCCCTAATAGGCATTCCGATCCTTGACTACGACGGCAATGGTCCTGAGGATGATGCGGAGATCCAGCCAGAGGGACCAGTTCCTGAGATAGTCCAGGTCGTATTCGATGCGGGCCTTCATTTTTTCCAGGCTTTCCGTTTCGCCGCGCAGGCCGTTCACCTGCGCCCAACCGGTGATGCCCGGCTTGACCTTATGGCGCACCATGTAGCCCTTGATCAACTTGCGGTACATCTCGTTATGGGCGACGGCATGGGGTCGGGGCCCGACGATGCTCATCCGTCCCTGGAGCACATTGATGAACTGGGGCAGCTCATCGATGGAGGTCTTGCGCAGGAAGGCCCCGAAAGGCGTGATCCGCGGATCGTTGCGGGTGGCCTGGGCAATGGCCTCGCCGTCTTCACAGACGGTCATGGAACGGAACTTGTACACGGTGATTTCCTCTCCGGCGAGGCCGTAGCGCCGCTGTTTGAAAATCACCGGGCCCGGCGAACTGAGCTTGACGCCGATGGCCGCCGCCAGCATGCAAGGCGAGATCAACAGCAGGATCAACGCCGCCAGCACCAGGTCGCTGACCCGTTTGACCAGGCCATTGATGCCGTCGAAGGGCGTCTCGCAAACGGCGACCACGGGCATGCGGCCGACCAGAAGCACCCGGCTCTGGATCAGGTCGGTGACGAAGATGTCGGGCACGAAATAGACCGATGTGGTGGTGTCACGCAGGGCGTCCAGCAGGTGCAGGATACGGGGCTGGGTGGTCATGGGCAGCGAAAGGTAAAGCACGTCGATATGCAACTCGGCGACCCGCTGCGGCAGGTTTTCCAGGTTGCCCAGGGAGGGCATCGGGTCTGCGCCGTTGAGCCTGGCGCTGTGGCGGTCGTCGAAGAAGCCGACGATCTTCATGTCGGAACAGGGGTCGTCGCGGATCTGTGCGGCCAGGGCCAGGCCCTGTTCGTTGCGACCGGCGATGGCCACCCGTCGTGGGTCGCCCTGGATTTGCAGGAGCCAGGGCGTGGACGTGCGCAGCACCGCATGGGCGCCGAATTGGCTGAGCGGCGCTGCCCATAGCCAGGTGAGGATGATCGCGCTGTCGAAATTGCCGATATATCCTGTGGCATAGCCGAAAAACAGCAGCAGGCCGGCCACGCTGACCCAGCCGATGGCAATGCGCCGCATCAGCATCGGGTAGCTGTCGCGCAAATGCAGGTTGCCGGGAAAGGTGACGGAAAAAACGATCAGGGCCAAGGCCAGGTAGATCGGATCGATGCGCCCTTGAACGCCGTAGGCGGCAGCCCAGAGGGAGGCCACCAAGGCGAAGGGATCGAGGGAGGCCTCGACCAATTGCAGTAGGGTGCCGCGGCCGATGCGCCAGGAAGCGGGAGCCTTGGCCCCGACATCGGCGGCCGTGTTCACATGCGCCCCGTCCAATGGGGCAGGCCACCGTGGCCGATCTCCTGGATCTTGGATATCGCTTGGGCGCGATTGATCACATCCAGTTTTCGGAAGATGCGCTGCAGGTGGTTTTTCACCGTGAACGCGCTGATGTCGAGGATCATGCCGATCTCGTAGTTGGTCTTGCCGTTGCCGACCCACTTCAGGATTTCGCATTCCCGGGCGGTCAGGCCGCTACGCCCAGGAAACGCAATGTCCTCGCCGTCGTCATCGTCATCGGCCATGTCGGTGATCCGCCGCGAAGCAAAATCGATGTGGGGCAGCAGCAGCTCCAGCATGCGATGGGCGCCAGGCTCGAATTTCTCCGCATCCTGGAACAATACGTAGAGCAGGTCGATATGCTGCCGTTCGTCGCGCAGGCCGTGCACCAGTACCGAACGCATGGTCCGCAGGTTGCGGTGCAGTTCGCATTGGCACAGGCTCTGCACGGTCATACCGGAAAGGCTGTAGGCCGCGCGTCCCTGCCGTACCCAGCGGTCGAACAGGTCGGGCACCAGGTCGGGTATGTCTTGGCTTTTGGTCAGGCATCCGGCCGGCAAAGCGGGAATGACGTTGTAGTGGACATGGCCGCGGGAGAAATCGCCGTAGGCCTGGAGCAAGAGCGTGTGGGGCAGCAATTCCTGCAATTCCCCCTGCAACCAAAGCATGAACTGCAATTGGCGTTTTATCTGCGTGGATTCGTGCACGATTTGCAGGATGCGGCCGTGATTGACCGGTTGAGATTCCCGAGAAGTCGAAATGATGTTTTGCAAGGTAGTTCCCCTAAATCAATCCAAGGACATTCGATGGGGCAACCGCATAGTCGAAGACAGGCGGTTGCCATCGGTGCGATGGGAAAGTTGCGGGCAGAGAAAACGCTCTCCACCCGTCGGTCACAGGAGCGTGTTATGAACCTTCCTTGATCTTCAGGCTGCTGGTTTCAACCCCTTTCACGCCTTCCACGGCCGCCGCAATGCGCGCTACGTTCTGGCGGACGTCCTCACTGGGCACGGAGCCGGTGAGGGTGACGACACCCATATCGCTTTTGACAGTGATGCCGTTCACCTTGTTGGCCCGCAGGGCTTTTTCAACGCGGGTGCTGATGGAGGCATCGCTCGCCATGGGCCGCCGTTGCGGACTGGCCGCCCCCGGGGAGGAAGGGGTTTCCGTGGAATAGTCGGCGGCCCGGGCGGCGGAAAGACCGAGGACAAGCAGCGAAGCTGCAGTGATACGACATACGGATTTGAGAAACATAGTCATCAATAAATCTCCTTTCTTTCGTGGCAAAAGGATGCGTACCCGTGGCAGCGGGAGCCGCATCGCCAAGCCATCCTGCGCAAGACCGATGCCAATGGGAAATTCCAATTAAAAACAGGATGTTGCGGATGGCCCCCGTTTTTTTTAAAGGCTGCCCCTGTCTTATTCTGGCGACGCGCTTCCCGAAGATGGCGGCCAAACCTCTGATCTGATGAGATATTCCTTGTCGCTTGACGGCGACAAGCTTGGTGCTGGGCGGTATTTCCGGTGGAGGAGGGGCCGAACCCTACCTCGCTAGTGCGATCAGACTATTGCGATCGCCGCCCACGCTATCGAGAATTGATGCAAGGCTTCAGTGCTGGCGCTGACTGTGTGCAGATAACGTGCTTGATGGGAGAGTCCGCGATAACCGCACAGTATCTTCCTGCCGATACTTTCTCCCGCACAATCTCCTTCGGCTGCTGAAGCCTCCCATTACATGAGAGGAACAAGACATGGAAACCATTGATCGCCCCAGTGGGCCGCAAGCCAATGGGCAGGAAGCCCCGCATACGTCGCAGAGGATCGAATATCTGGGAGAAGCCTCCACGCTGATCGATTCGATCTTGGCCAAGGTGGAGCAGATGCCGGTCTTCAAGAACTTCGCAGACGACGAGATCAAGACCCTCACCGACTATATGCAGTGCTTTGGCGCGGCGGCGGGGGAAGAGATCATCGCCGAAGGTCGCAGTGGGGATTACCTGGTGCTGCTCCTGAGCGGCGAGGTCCATTTGCTGCGCTCCGACGCCGGGGACAACGGCGTGCGCAAACTGGTGGCCGTGGCAGGCCCGGGGGCCATCCTCGGCGAGATGTCGGTGGTGGACGGCGAGGCCCGCATGTCCAGTTGCATCACCGCCAAGCCCACGGACTTCGCCTTGCTGCACAAGAGCAACCTCAACCGCCTGCTGACCGAAGTCCCCGACCTGGGCAATCGCTTCCTGGTTTTACTGCTGCAACTGGTGACCCGGCATCTGCGCGAATCCTGCGTTCGACTTGGGCTGTACACGCCGGCCGGCGTGGCCTGAGTCCGCAGCGGGCTCCGTTCATATCCCTTTCCCGCCGCAACTTGGCACAGGGCTGCCTCCTGCTCTGTGCCCTGGCCGTCGGCGCCGCCGCCGCGGACGACCTCCCCGCGGCAGACGGATTTTTTGTCCTGATCAGGGCCGCTGATCCACGACGGGAAACGTTTGTAATCGTCATCACGACGGCGCGGCGAACCCTGCCAGTGAGGGGAACACCGCGCCCTTGCCGCCGATCGGGCCCGTTCGGACTATTTCCCGGGTCGGGGAAAATTTCTAGCATGCCTCCATGTTCGATTCCTCCCTCGCAGGCATGGAGCGCGATACCCCATGGCACCCATGAAACTCCTCGGCCGATGCGTCCAGGCTTTTGCATTGACCGCTTTTCTTTCCGTCGCCGTTGCCCAGCAGAATGACTATCGCCTGGGCCCCGGGGATGCCATTCACATCCAGGTATTCCAGAATCCAGACTTGAGCCTGGATACCCGGGTCAGCGAAAACGGCAGCATCACCTTTCCCCTGATCGGCATCGTCGCCGTCGGCGGTTTGGCGCTTTCCGCCGCCGAAGCGCAGATCGCCAAACAACTGGCGGATGGGGGCTACGTCGTGCGGCCCCAGGTCACCGTGGCGTTGACCCAGAACCGCAGCAACCAGGTGTCCGTCATCGGCCAGGTGAACCGTCCCGGCCGCATCCCCTTGGATACCACCAATACCCGCCTGTCGGAAGTCATCGCCGCCGCCGGCGGCATTGCCGCCACCGGCGCCGATACGGCGGTCCTCAGCGGCCTGCGGGACGGCAAGGAATTCCAGCAGGAGGTCGACCTGACCGTCTTCCTCAAAAACCGAGCCAGCGATGATCCCGTTCTGGCTCCCGGCGACGTGGTGTTTGTGCCCAAGGCGCCGGTTTTCTATATCTACGGCGAAGTCCAGCACCCCGGCGCCTATCGCCTGGAACGCAACATGACCCTACGCCAGGCCCTCGCCCAGGGCGGCGGCCTGACGCCGCGCGGCACGGAACGGGGGATGCGCATCCAGCGTCGCATCCAGCAAGGCGGCACCACGGAGATCAGTCCCAAGCCCGGCGATCCAGTACTGGCGGAAGACATCATCCAGGTCAGCGAAAGCCTTTTTTGACTGAGCCGAGCCCATGACCCTATTCCAATTCTTGCTGATCCTCCGCGCCCGGCGTCGCATCGTGGCCTACGCCGTGGTGTGCACCGCCATTGCCGCCTTGGCGGTCAGCCTCGTCCTGCCCAAGCGCTACACCGCCATCGCCTCGGTGGTGGTGGATGTCAAGTCGCCGGATCCGGTGGCCGGCATGATGCTGCCCGCCATGACCATGCCCGGTTATATGGCCACCCAGGTGGACATCATCAATAGCGACCGCGTGGCTTATGGGGCGATCAAGCGCCTGGGCCTGGCCGACGATGCAGGGCTGCATGCCCGTTGGCTTGATGCCACCGGTGGTCGCGACACGTTTGAATCCTGGTATGCCGATATCCTTCAGGCCAAGCTTGACGTCAAGCCGTCGCGGGAGAGTAATGTCATCAGCATCGCCTACACCTCGCCCGAGGCCGGCAAGGCGGCTGCCGTGGCCAATGCCTTCGCCCAGGCCTATATCGCCACCAATGTCGAACTCAAGGTCGGTCCGGCGAAGGAATACGCCCAATGGTTCGAGCAGCAGGGAAAAGCCTTGCGAGAACGGGTGGAACAAGCCCAAGCGCGGCTGTCGGAATACCAGCAGCAGAACGGTATCGTGAACAACGCCAACGGCCGCTTGGACTACGAAACCCAAAAATTGAATGACTTGCAAAGTCAGGTCGTACTCGCCGAGGCCGCCGAGGCCGACGCCGATAGCAAGCGGCACAATGGTGGCGCCGACCTGCTTGGCGAGTCCATGCAAAGACCGGTGATCCAGCAACTGAAGTCGGAAATCACCCTGCGCCAGGCAAAGCTGGATCAAGCCGCCGGCAACCTGGGGAAGAACCATCCCCAGTACATCGGCATGGCGGAGGAAATCGCTACCCTTAAGCAGAGGCTCGCCGCCGAGACCAGGCAGGTTGCCGCCAGCGTCGACAGCAACCGTCGCGTCGCCCATGAAAAGGTGCAGCGCCTGAAGGCCGCCATCGAAGCCCAGAAGACATCGATCCTGGCCCTGAACAAGAACCTGGACCAGGCAGCGGTGTTGCAACGGGAAGTGGAGGCCGCGGAAAAGGCCGCCAACGCCGTCGCCGACCGTTTCAACCAGAGCAGCCTGGAGAGCCAGTCCAACCAGACCAACATTTCTGTGCTGACCCCGGCCGCGGCCCCCGTCCTGCCGTCGTCGCCGCGCATTCCGCTCAATGTCCTGGTGGCGACGGTGGCAGGCCTGCTGCTAGGCATTGGCGCCGCCTTGGTTGCGGAGATGTTCGATCGACGCATTCGTTCGACGCGGGATGTGGAAGCAGGCCTGGGTATTCCCCTCCTGGCTACTTTGGAAAGTCCGGACAAGACCACGACGCGACGCTTGAGCTTCGGTCGCCCCATGGCCCTTCCTGGGTGAAAGTGAAGACGACATATGAACGATATTTCCCACGGAAGACACACCATGACCACCGCCTCGGCGGTGGAAAAGGTTTGCATGCCCAGCCGGGGTTCCGCCTATTCCATCGGCGCCATCCTGGTGGATGCGCGCCGGCTTGCTCCCCTGGATGCGGAGCGCATCCTCCATCTTCAGCGGGACCAGGGCCTGCGCTTCGGCGATGCCGGACTCCGGCTGGGCCTGCTGACCGAGGCCGACATCCAGTTCGCCCTGGCGCGGCAGTACGACTATCCCTACCTGGTCAAGGGGGAGGAAAGCCAATTGTCGGGCGAACTGGTGGCAGCCTTCGAGCCCTTCAGCCCCCTGGTGGAGTCCCTGCGGGCCCTGCGCAGCCAACTGATGTTGCGCTGGTTCAACGGCGAGACCGATTGCCGTGCCCTGGCCGTGGTCAGCCCCCAATCGGGAGATGGCCGCAGCTACCTTGCCGCCAACCTGGCCATCGTCTTTTCCCAGCTCGGCGAGCACACCCTGCTGATGGACGCCGACATGCGCAAGCCGCGCCAGCACGAACTTTTCCATCTGGACAATCAGCACGGCCTGTCTTCCATGCTGTCCGGCCGCAATGATGCCGAAGCGGTGCAGCGGGTGCCGGGATTCATGGATCTCTCCGTGCTTACCGCCGGGCCGCTGCCGCCGAATCCCCAGGAACTGCTGGGGCGCGGCAACTTCAGCGGCCTGCTGGCCGAACTCAACGCCGAATTCGACGTGATCGTGATCGACACCCCCCCCGGCGTCCGCTACGCCGATGCCCAGACCCTTTGCGTCAAGGCCCGGGCCGCCCTGTTGGCAACCCGGTGCAACCACACCCGCCTGGATGCCGCCAGCGATATGGCGACCAACCTGTCCCGTCTTGGGGTACGGGTGGTGGGAGGCGTGCTGAGTGACTTTTGAGCGTGGTGCGAAAGCCGCCCCGCAGGCGGCGCGACCTGGGTTTCCGGAGGGGGCGCCGCCCGTCGATGGCAATCCGCGATCGCCGCGGGAGGCATGGATAGACACCTTGCGCGGCATCGGCATCGTCGCCGTGGCGACGGGGCATGTGGTGTCCGGCCCGGCCCTGGTCGCCGCCATCTTCCTTTTCCATATGCCCTTGTTTTTCCTTATCGGCGGCTGGCTGCATCGCACCGACGAGCGCCCCGGCGACTATTTCCGCAGCCGGGCCTTTGCATTACTGCTGCCCTATGGCTGCTATCTGGCGATCCTCTGGCCCCTGGAGCTGCTGGCCGCTTTCCCCGACCAAGCCTGGACCGGCGCCTGGCTGATCCACGCCCTGGTCAAGCCCATGCTGCTCGGCGGCCCGCTGCTCAAGGGCTATGCCGCCGTGTTCTGGTTCGTCACCTGTTACTTCCTGACCCAGCAATTGATCCATCACCTGCTGCGCAATTACTCCCCCCGCACCTGTGCCTTCATCCTGGCCGCAATGCTCGCCGCCGCCTATGGCCAGGCGGTGCTCATGCCCCATGTATGGCTGCCCTGGAGCGTCCATACGGTGCTGTTCGCCGCGCCGATCTATTTCATCGGCCACTGCGTCCGCGGCCAGGATTTGCGACGCTTGATCGCCCCCTGGCCCCTCTGGCTAGCCGCCGGAGCAGGGGCCCTGGCCCTGGCTGTGCTGCAACCGGGCAACACCCTGGACATGAAATACGCCGGCTACGGCGTGCCCTTGCTGACCTTGGCCGGCAGCCTGATCGTTACCGGACTGCTGGCGCGTTTCGCCTTGCTCCTGCATAAGGTCCGTTTGGGCGCAGCGGTGGTCCTGGCGGCCGGCTTGTCCTCCCTGGGCCGGGCTTCCATGACCATCATGTTCCTGCACCAGCCGGTGCAATTGGCATTGTGGAAGCTGTTCGCCGTCGCCGCCGAAGCGCCGCGCATCGCCGCCGCCCTGTTGTTGCCCTATCTATTGCATCAAGGGCTGGAGCGCCTCGCCATCGGCCGTCGCTTGTTCCTCGGCCGCCGCGCTCCGCCCACGCCTTGGTGGCTACGGGCTACGGACGGAGGCGGGCGGCTATGAAAGCCGATCCCGTGAATGCCGGCGACGGATTTGCTGCGAACCGCAACCCGCCCGGCCCCCCTTGTCAGGGGGGAGTTCGAATAGCGGGCCCCTCCCCTGACAAGGGGAGGACGGGAGGGGTTGCGGTGTGTTTTTCAAGACAGTCTCCGCTCATAACCATGACGTCGACGCCGATCCACGCCCGCCATTTCGCCGAGCTCGATGTCCTGCGCTTCGTTGCGGCGGTGGCTGTCATGCTGTTCCACTTCACCTTCCTGGCCTGGGTCATGCCGGAGAGCACTGCCTATCGTCTCAGCGGCGGCGTTCTGCATTTTCCCGAACTGGCCCCCTGGACCGGCGCGGGATGGATCGGGGTACAGGTGTTCTTCGTGATTTCGGGTTTCGTCATTGCCTACAGCGCCGAAGGCGCCAGCCTGGCATCCTTCCTCCGTAGTCGCGCCCTGCGCCTGTTGCCGGCCGCCTGGGTCTGCGCCAGCGCGACCTTCCTCATCGCGGCGGGGTCGGGCGTGGCGGGGGATTATCTGCGCAGTCTCGTCCTCAGCCCGGTGGGGCCCTGGGTGGATCCCTCCTACTGGACCCTGGGCATCGAACTGTCCTTCTACGGATTGGTGGCCTTGCTGATCGCTTGCGGCAATGACCATCGCCTCCCTAACCGCATCCACCGTCTGGCCTGGGTCCTGGGCGTGGCCAGCGCCGCCTACTGGCTGCTGTTCTGGCTGGCCCAGGCGGGGGAGGGCGAGTGGCGGACCTTCTTCCTCCAGCACCAGGAGGACAGGCGTCTGCAGTTGCTCCTGCTGCCCCACGGCAGCTTTTTTGCCCTGGGCATTTGCCTACGACGGGCCAGCCGCCAGGGTTTCACCCCCGTCCTTGTCGCCATCTGCGCCGCCTTGATGCTGCCCTGCATGGCCCAGATCGCCGCCCACAATGCGCTGGCCGTGGCCAAGACCGGCGTCGCCTCCGGCGCTGCCTATCCCATCGGACTCTGGCTCGCGGCCATGGCATTCATGGTCGCGGCGATTCGGCCTGGCGGCGCGGCCTCGACAGTCGGAGCCGGGCGGCTGCGCGCCCTGGGCCTGATGACGTATCCCCTTTATCTTCTCCACCAGGTGCTGGGCTGCCTGCTGTTGGGGGTGCTGGCGGGCTGGGGCCTGGAACGCTATACGACGTTGGCCTGCACCGTGCTGGTCATGATGGCCCTGGGCGCCTTGGTATCCGTCGGGATCGAACCTTGGCTACGGCGGCGCCTTGATGGGTGCATCGCTGCCGTGGCGACAGCCTTCCCCAGTGGCCTGCCGTTGCCGGCCCGTGGCGCAATTCGGCGGGAGGATGCGCCGTGAGCGAGAACCAAGTGCGGAAAATCCTCGCCGGCCTGTTCACCCTGGCCTTCAACTGCCTGCCCGGATTCGCCCTGCGCGCCGGTTTCCTGCGCCTGCTGGGTTTTTCGGTGGGGCGCCAGGTGGCCCTGCATTCCTGGCTGCGTTTCTTCGATGCGCGGCGCAATCTGTCCCTCGGCGACAACGTCACCATCAACAGCGGTTGCTATCTAGACAACCGTTTGCCGATCACCATCGGCAACAACGTGAATATCTCCCATGACGTGAAGATCTACACCCTCGGTCACGATGTGGACGATCCCTACTGCAAGGCCGTCGGCAAACCCGTGGTGATCGAGGACGACGCCTGGATCTTCCCCAATGTGCTGATCATGCCCGGGGTGCGCATCGGCCGCGGTGCGGTGATTTATCCCGGCAGCGTGGTGACCCGCAGCGTGATGCCCTTCGAGATCGTCGGCGGCAATCCCGGACGGCACATCCGCATGCGCAAGGAAGACATCCGCTATCGGGTGGATTACCGAATCTGGTTCGCCCATTGAATTCGAGCCCCGCCATGGAACAACGCCTGCGTATCGCCTACCTGCCCGACGAGGACATGGGCAACGCCTACACCTTGCGCATGCGGGAAATCCTTTCCGCTTTCGGCGAAGTGGAACGTTTCGACGGCGTCAAAGCGGCCCTGGTTCGCCTGGTGACGGGTCGCTGGCGGCGTTACGACCTGCTGGTGGCGAACTGGATCGACAACGCCATGCTCGACCCCGCCAGCGGCCGCATTGCCCCGGCCGCCAGCCTCAAGCTGTTCCTGCGCACCCTGGTGATGAATGCCTGCGCCCGCAAGGCGGCCTTCGTCCGCCACAACAATTATCCCCACGCCACCCGCCGCGGCAGCGAACGGCTGGCGATGCGCCTGGTGGACGCCCTGGAGCGCCTGTTCGATGTAGTCATCACCCATTCCGGCGCGGAAGCCGGCCGGCGTCGGCATTACTGCCCGCATCCCCTGTATCGCCTGACGCCGCGGGAGGGCGAGCCGGGCGCAGGGGCAGAGGAGGGCGGTTTGACGGACATGGACTTGCCGCCGCGTTACTTCCTCGTCTTCGGCCGCATGGTGCCCCATAAGCGGATCGAGGACCTGATGGCCGCCTTTCCCCACCATCGCAATCTGGTGGTGGCCGGTGCGGTGGGGGATGCCGCCTATGTTGGGAGGCTGGCACGGATGCAACGACCCAACCTGTTCCTTCGTGCCGGTTTCCTGAGCGAAAGCCGCGCCCAACAATTGGTGGCCGGGGCGGATGGCGTGGTCATCTCCCATGGCGAGGGCGACGTGGTGGTGAGCGGTACGTTTTTCTACGCCCTTTCCCTGGGCCGGCCGGTGTTCGCCGTGGCCACCCCCTTCCTGCGCTGGGTGAGCCCCCGCGTCGGCCTGGCACTGCTGCACCTGGCCGACGATCTGGACGGCCTGTGCGCCTTGATCCGGCGCACGCCATCGGTGCCGGTGCCGCTCTTGGCCCGGGCCGCCGTGCAATGGGAATTCGGCGACGACGCGGTGCGGGCCGCCCTGGCCGCCGCCCTGGATTTATGAAAATGCCGATCAAAAGCCTGAACAGCTTCACTCCCGTTGCGCCGGTCAAGGGAGGGAAGGCGGGCGAAATGCGACGAATGGGTCACCCAGTTCACCAAGGGCACCAAGAGGCGCCAAGGAAAACTTGTTGCATGGCTTTGCCGTTCTTGGTGCCCTTGGTGAACCGGGTGTCCTTGGTGATTTCCTCTTCGCCCTGTCGCAGCATTTCCCTTAGCGCTTGCTCATAGGAACAATGCCATGTCCATGGCCATCGCCAACGCCCGCTGGGTCCTGCTCTCGCAAGGGGTGAGAGTGCTGTGTCAATTGGCCGGCATGGCCTTCCTGGCGCGTCTGATGCCGCCGGAAGCCTACGGCCTGATGGCCATGGCCGGAGTGGTGACCAATTTCGCCTACCTGCTGCGGGACATGGGCACCGGCGCCGCCATCATCCAGTCGCCCCAGGTTTCGCCGTTGCTGGCGAGTACCGTGCATTGGACCAATGTCGCCCTGGGCTTGGCGGTGGGCGCAGTAGTGGCGGCGGCGGCCTGGCCCATGGCAGCCGCATTCCACGAGCCGGAATTGGCCGGCGTCTTGTGCCTTTTGGCCTTCATCTTCCCCCTCTCGGCCCTGGGCGTGGTGCGCCAGGCGCTGCTGGAGCGGGACTCCCGCTTTGCTCGGGTGGCCAAGGTGGAAATGGCCGCCACCGTGGTCGGCCTGGCGGCGGCCCTGGTGCTGGCCC
>RXJP01000006.1 GCA_003963315.1 Rhodocyclaceae bacterium
TCCATGGTATCGGCCAACATCCGCCAGCACTGTGCGGCTGCTGCTCTTCCCTCGATGCGGGCCAGCAGCACATGGCCCATCGGTGCGGCAGCCATTTCGGGCCATTGCGTCGCGAGGCTGTCGCGCACCGTTTTTCGGGCGCGCCACCAGGCCGGACTCAGAAAGCGCGCCACGCTGTCGCCACGGGTACGGACTTCGGCCAGGGCCTGCGCAAAAACGGGATCGATGAAAAACTTGACCGGCTCGGCAAAGGACTCCAGGGCAACTTCGTTGTCGCGCCAACGCTGGCTGAGTTCCATCAGCTGGTCCTCTCCTTCCGCTTGCATGGCCAAAGCGGCAATCAGTTCTCCGAACCAGCGCATTCGGTTGGCATCCTGGCGTTGTGTCTGGGAATCGATGAGCGCATGCCAGGCAGGCTGAGTGCGTTCGACGGTCTCGGGTTTCGTATCCTTGGTCAGCAGAGTGACGAATGCCTCCCGGCCTGCGTCGGCATCTCGCCATTGCCGAGAATCGAGGACGGCTGACAGCCCCTTTGTCGCAGCTTCCAGCAATGTGTGCCCCGCCACCTCCGGCGGCAGTGCGGCTACCGCCAACGCCTGCTCCAGCACGGTCCCGGCATCATGGGCGGAGATCAGGTTTGTCAAAAATTCACGCTCGTTGACACTATCATAGGCGGCGAAACTGGCGCGCACCGTTGCCCCAGCGGGGTCCCGCCATGGTGCACCCTTCCGCCAAAGGTCGGTATGGGGAAACAAGGCGGAAATCTGGATAGCCAAGGGATCAAGGCGACTCGGCGGCAGTTCCGCCAGGGTGTCCATTTGGCAAGGCTCGGTCACCTCCAATCCTGAAGCGTACGTATGCAACTGCCCCAGGGCCATCGGATAGCCAGCGTCGCCTTGATGCCCAGGCGGCATCGCTCCGGTCAGCGCCGCCCGCTGTTGCAACCGCGCCATCACGGCATCGACTTCGCCGGCGACCAGGCCACGGCGAAAACCGTCGTCATTGCGTGATTCGGCATTTTCTAGCCGAGCCGCCACCTGCCCATACAGGGTGCGGCGATCCTCCTGAACATCATGCACGACCGCCAGCAAATGACGCAGGCCCACGCCATCGAGCCGATGGGCCACCACGTCGAGGGCAGCGCGCTTCTCACAAACCACGGCGACCTTTTCGCCCCGTGCAAGCGCATCGGCCACCAGATTGACGATGACCTGGCTCTTGCCGGTACCCGGAGGACCATCCACCACCAACGCCGGCGCCGTACGGGCTGCGGCCAGGACGCCGCGCTGCACGGGGTCGGCATAAAGCACCGGGACCGGTGGCGAGGCTTCGGCCTCGGTGGGGGCTACCGTGTCCGGCGCCAGGGCCTGACGCAAATCGGCTGGCAACACCTCCCGTGCGCTGGCGAAAAGCTCTATCGGCCGTACCCCCTTGTCGAGCGCGGACAGCAGATCATCGTAGTCCTGCAAGAGGTCGGAACTCGACTGCGGGAAGAGGCCCAGTACAGCGCACTCTTCAATCTCCAGCCGGTCGTCGCGCCATTCGGCAAGTTCATCCCGCCGGTCGGCCAAGGGCAGCAGTCGGTCAAGGGAGCCGACGGTCCCGAGGCCGATCAACGCCAGTTCCCCGAGCAAGGCTTCTGGGCCGACAGCGGCGAGCTCGTCGGCCTTTTCGGCGAGTTCGTCCGGATAACTGTATCCCTTGCGATGAAAAATCAGTCGCAATGCAGATTGATTGGCGATGGGCACCGTATCGGGCGGCGGCACCAGGCTGATAGCAGCGGCACCGCGGGCACCACGCTCGATCCTTACCGGATGCAGGATCAGCGGTGCCCGGAACAGGTAGCCACCCGCCAGGCCGGTGACAAAGGGGTAGCCCAGGTAGAGGTCGTCCGCACCCGTTTCCTCGTAGCGGGTCGACCGCTCCCGTTCCAGTTGCACCAGTGCCTGGGCTGCCCGGCGTGCCGGATCGTGGGCGCCGATTTCCTCCCCATCGAACAGGCGGGCTCGTTTACCACCACGCAACAGCGCCAGGGTCCGTTCGGCCAGGCCGGTCGAAACGCCCTCAAGTTCATACAGGTCTACCGAACGACCGGGCCGGCAGATGTGCAAGCGAATCGAAGGGCTCCGACCATCGCCGGAAATCAGCTTGTCTCGCAGCCGCACCAGGGCACGCCGCAAACGCTCGCCATCCGGGCCGCTGCCCTGGATCGGTGCCTCGGGGAGTTCGACGGCAGGCACAGCCATGCCGTGCAGAAGTTCCAGTCGATGGATGGCATCGAGATCGTCACTTAACGCGGGCTCGAAGCCGAGTCCATGGCGTTCGGCCGTCGTTGCCAGGCGCTCGATCAGTTCCGGCGAGGATCGGTAGGCGCCGATCATGCGCAGCAAGCGTCGCAAGCTGACCTGTCCGCCGCCACGACGGACGATGCCCTGGAAATACACCATCAAGGCTTCATCCACATCCGCCCCGCGCGGCGGCATCGGAATGCTGCGCTCGGGCCGTGCCAATACGTCATGGATATCCAGACCGAAATGGGCAAGTACTGCCGGCAACAGCTCGATAAAAAGCTTGCGGCACCCGAGCGCCCCGCCGATCGCGACGACAGCTGCGACTTCGTCGGGACTACATTCGCCGTCCGCCGCCAGGACGTGTGCCAGGACCGAAAACAACGAGCGTTGCAAGCGCGGGCCACTGGCGGTAATCAGGGGCGCGAGGCGCTGGAACTCCGCCAGGGCCCGTTCCGGATCGAGGCTGTCGCGCCAATGGGGAACCAATGGCGCGAATACCCGCTCGATGGCCTGCATTTCCAGATCATGGAATTCGCCATCGGCAGTTGCGACCAGTACACATGCCGCCAGTGCGCATTCGTGCACTTCGACAGGGGGATCTTCCAGCATGGTGGGGATGCCGATCTCAAGCTGCGGATGCCCAAGCACCCGCAGCAGCAAGGCGTCCACTTCAGTCAAGGTACGCGTGCCGCTCCCATGTCCTGTGAGTTGTCGGTAGATGTCGGTTTCGGAAAACAGCCACAAGGCCCACGTTCGCAGGCTGTGTTCCGGGTGGGTGCTGCCTTCGGCAGTTTCACCCTCGGCCAGCGTTGCCTCCATCAGATCGCGGCTTTGCACAAGGTAGGCTTCGGTGTCCCAGGTCAGCGTCTCGGCAGCAAGGCCCGTGACGACGACCATCTCCAGGCGCAATGCGGCATCGAGGCCCGAACAGGCCAGCAATCCGATACGGTCGGCGGTCAGTTCCTGGGCCATGGAGAGGCGCTGGGCGGCAGCCATCAGGGAATCCGGTGCATTGCTGCCGTGCAGGATGGTCATCGCCGCCAAGGTTGGGCCACGGTGCGGGTTGTCCTCGCCATGGGCGAGATAGTGACCGAGTTCGTGACCGAGGAGCCCCGCCAGGGTATCGTCGTCGAGCAGGGAAAGCATGCGCCCCTGCACTTCCATCAGTACCGGAGAAGGCACCGAATGCATAGCCGCATTTTCGGAACCGGCCGCCTGGTAAATTTCGACCGGAGCATCAATGCCGAAACGCGTTGCGAGTTCGCGCGCTACCCGGTACAGGTTCGGCGCCATGCCTTCGGAAAGCAACAGGCTGCGCGCCATGAGGGTCCTCCGCACACGTACTGGATCGGAAGATATTTTCGCAGCCAGCGCGTCGACTCCCGGCAGTTGACGTAGAGTGTCAGCGTAGTCGGATTCGCCACGAAAGCGAATCGATTCGATATCAAACTTCACGTGATTACCCCGTTCTCGAGTTGGAAATATTCCCGACGGAATATTTCCATGACATTCGATATGCTACTCGAAAGTTGCGGGTTCACGAGTAAGGTGGCTCGCCGCGTTAGGCAACTGCCTGTCGGCTAATAGCAGTTTCACTACAAAGACAGAGAGCCGATACCGTCAGGGCATTTGACGGTACCGGCTCTCTGTCAACCAACTGCTCTTCAATAGCACCAACAATGCAGCTGATTTCGGAACGTCTTACTTTACTGGAGCGGTTTGGAGCCAGATGAAACGCCAAACAATTTTCAGGACTTTATTTCCTACAAAAAACCGGATGACCAGGGGCAACCTGATACGACGATCACTTATTCCCACTCGATGGTGGCTGGCGGTTTGCCGGAGATGTCATACACCACCCGGTTGATGCCGCGCACTTCGTTGATGATGCGGTTGCTCACCTTGCCCAGCAGGCTATGGGGCAGCTCGGCCCAGCGGGCGGTCATGAAATCGCTGGTCACCACGGCGCGTAGGGCCACCACGTATTCGTAGGTGCGGCCATCACCCATGACACCCACGCTCTTTATCGGTAGGAACACGGCAAAGGCCTGGCTGGTCTTGTCGTACCAGTCGGCAGCGCGCAACTCGTCGATGAAGATGGCATCGGCCCGGCGCAGCAAGTCGGCGAATTCCTTTTTCACTTCGCCGAGGATGCGCACGCCCAGGCCGGGGCCGGGGAAAGGATGGCGATAGACCATCTCATGGGCCAGCCCCAAGGCCACGCCCAGTTCACGCACTTCGTCCTTGAACAGTTCGCGCAGGGGTTCCAGCAATTTGAGATTAAGGGTTTCGGGCAAGCCGCCCACATTGTGGTGACTCTTGATGGCGTGGGCCTTGCCGGTTTTTGCCCCGGCGGATTCAATCACATCGGGATAGATGGTGCCCTGGGCCAGCCATTTGGCTTTGGGCAATTTCTTGGCCTCGGCCTGGAACACTTCGACAAACTCGCGGCCGATGATCTTGCGCTTCTGCTCCGGGTCGGACACCCCCTTCAAGTGGCCCATGAACTGTTCGGTGGCATCCACGTGGATGACCTTGACGCCCAAGTTGCGGGCAAAGGTATCCATCACCTGAACGCCTTCGTTGAGGCGCAGCAGGCCGTTATCCACAAACACGCAGGTCAATTGATCGCCAATGGCGCGATGGATCAGGGCGGCGGCCACGGAGGAATCCACGCCGCCGGACAAACCCAGGATGACCTCGTCGCTACCCACTTGGGCGCGGATTTTCTCCACAGCCTCGGCGATGTAATCGGGCATGTTCCAATCACGGCCACAACCGCAAATCTCATGGACGAAGCGGGCGATCATGTCCCGCCCCTTGATGGTATGGGTCACCTCGGGGTGGAACTGCACGGCGTAGAAACCGCGGTTCTCGTCCGCCATGGCGGCCACCGGACAGGACTCGCTGCTGCCGATCACATTGAAACCGGCAGGCAACTCGGTGACCTTGTCGCCGTGGCTCATCCAGACATCCAGCAGGCCATGGCCCTCGGCATTGGTTTTGTCCTGAAGCCCGTTGAACAACTTGGAATGTCCCCGGGCGCGAACCTCGGCGAAACCGAATTCACGTTTGCCGGAACTCTCCACCTTGCCGCCCAATTGCTGGGCCATGGTCTGCATGCCGTAGCAGATGCCCAGCACCGGCACTCCCAGTTCGAACACCACCTGGGGCGCTTTCCAATCCAAGGCTTCGTATACCGAGTTGGGGCCGCCGGAAAGAATGATGCCCTTGGGGTTGAATTCACGGATGAATTCTTCGGAAACATCGAAGGAATGCAGTTCACAGTAGACCTGCTGCTCCCGGACCCGGCGGGCGATGAGCTGGGTGACCTGGGAGCCGAAATCGAGAATGAGGATTTTCTGATGGGACATGGCATTGGGAAGGGGGAAGGGACAAGGGGGAAGGGATAAAGGCGGCAGGTTTAACCCTTCGCCCTTCATCCTTCCCCCTTCACTGAATCAATCAATCCACGTGGTAGTTGGGCGCTTCCTTGGTGATCTGCACATCGTGCACATGGGACTCGCGGATACCGGCGGAGGTGATTTCCACGAACTCGGCCTTGGCGCGCATTTCATCGATGGTGTGACAACCGACATAGCCCATGGAGGACCGCAAGCCCCCCATCAACTGGTGGATCACCGCTGTCACCGCGCCTTTGTAGGGGACGCGGCCTTCGATGCCTTCCGGCACCAGCTTCTCGACGTTGGCATCGGAATCCTGGAAATAGCGGTCGGCCGCACCATCCTTCATGGCGCCGAGGGAACCCATGCCGCGGTAGGACTTGTAGGAACGGCCCTGGAACAGCACTGTTTCGCCCGGCGCCTCTTCGGTACCGGCAAACAGACCGCCCAACATGACGCAGTTGGCGCCGGCGGCGATGGCCTTGGAGATATCCCCGGAGTAGCGGATACCGCCGTCAGCGATCAAGGGAACACCCAAAGGAGCCAGGGCATTGGCCACGTTATCCACGGCGCTGATCTGGGGCACGCCCACACCGGCCACAATACGGGTGGTGCAGATGGAACCGGGGCCGATACCCACCTTCACGGCATCCGCACCATGGTCCACCAGGGCCTTGGCGGCCGAGGCGGTAGCGATGTTGCCGCCCACCACTTCCACCTGGGGAAAGTGCTTCTTGACCCACTGCACCCGTTGCAGCACGCCTTCGGAATGGCCGTGGGCGGTATCCACCACGATCACATCCACACCGGCTTCGGCTAGCAGAGCTACCCGTTCCTCAGTGCCTTCACCCGTACCGACGGCAGCGCCGACTCGCAGGCGACCGGACTCGTCCTTGGCGGCGTCGGGGTGTTCGCTGGACTTGAGAATGTCCTTCACGGTCATCAAACCGCGCAGTTCGAAGGCGTCATTGACCACCAATACCCGTTCCAGGCGATGCTTGTGCATCAGCGCCTTGGCTTCCTCAAGGGAAGCCCCTTCCTTGACCGTGATCAGCTTTTCCTTGGGCGTCATCATGGCGCCCACGGTCTGGTCCAGGTTGTCCTCAAAACGCAAATCGCGGTTGGTGACGATCCCCACCACCTTCTTGCCCTCCACCACCGGCAGGCCGGAAATACGGTGGGTACGGGTCAACGCCAGCACTTCCCGCACCGTCATGGACGGCGGAATAGTAATGGGATCCTTGAGCACGCCGGTTTCGTAACGCTTGACCTTGGACACCTCGGCAGCCTGGGCCTTGGGGCTCAGGTTCTTGTGCAGGATGCCCATGCCGCCTTCCTGGGCCAGAGCGATGGCCAGACGGGATTCGGTCACGGTGTCCATGGCGGCGGACACCAAAGGCATGTTCAGGCGGATGTTCCGGGTGAGCTGCGTGGCAAGGCTGACTTCGCGGGGCAGCACGGAGGAGTGGGCGGGAACCAGGAGGACGTCATCAAACGTCAGCGCCTTCTGGATGAGTCGCATGGGATTTTCCTCTTTGACAAAGCGCAATTATACGCAAGGCTGCGTTTCGATAAAACCCTGCAGCGGGGGAAAACCTTATTCCTCCCCTGCTCCGCCGCCTTTTTTCATGACTTTGCCTTCGGCGGCCCGCTGTTTGCGCACTTCCTTGGGGTCCGCCAGCAAGGGGCGATAAATTTCCACCCTATCCCTGTCCCGCACCAGGGCATCCAGCTTGGACAGTTTGGCGAAGATGCCGAAACGGCCCTTGGTCAAGTCGATTTCGGGATATTTGGCCAGCAGGCCGGAGGCTTCTACCGCCTGTTGCAGGGTGCTGCCTTCGGGCAATTTGACCGTAACCAGTTCCTGCCGCTGGGGAAGAGCGTAAATCACTTCCACGTTGATGATGTCAGCCATAGCGTTGATTGGCGCGCTTAACAAAGGATTCGACGAAGGTATTGGCGATGTGGTTGAACACCGGTCCCAGGGCTTTCTCCAGCAGTTTGTTGGAGAACTCGTAATGCAATCGAAACTCGATCTTGCAGGCTGAATCCCCCAAGGGAATGAAGCGCCACAGGCCGTCCATCTGCTTGAGGGGGCCGTCCCGCAGGCGGATGCTCATCCAACTGGGCGCCTCCTTCTCATTTTCCGTGGAGAAGTGGGACTTCAAGCCATGGTAATTGATATGCAAGGTCGCCACGGTGCAGGTATCCGTCCGCTCATGCAGCTCCGTACCGCCGCACCAGGGAAGAAACTGGGGATATTCCTCGACCCGATCCACCAGATCGAACATCTGGGCGGGGGTGCGCTCTATCAATACGGTCTTTTCGACGACGGCCATACCGGACTGCTGGTTTAGAATCCCGCGATTCTACCGTGCAGCCCCCACCCGCGCAGCCTCTATGAGCATTGTCGACAACAAGAAAGCCTTCCACGATTACTTCATCGAAGAAAAATTCGAGGCCGGGCTTGTGCTGGAAGGCTGGGAGGTCAAATCCATCCGGGCTGGCCGCGCCCAGATCAAGGAAGCCTACGTGGTGGTGAAGAACGGCGAGGTCTTCCTCCTCGGCGCCCACTTCAGCCCCTTGACCACGGCCTCCACCCACGTCCACCCCGACCCGGTGCGAACGCGCAAGCTGTTGCTGCACGAAAAAGAGATCGACAAGCTGATCGGCAAGGTGGAACGGGCCGGCTACGCCCTGATTCCCCTGGACATGCATTTCAGCAAGGGCCGCATCAAGCTTGAGATCGGCCTGGCCAAGGGGAAGAAACAGTACGACAAACGCGAGACGGAAAAGCAGCGCGACTGGGAACGGGAGAAAGCGCAGTTGATGCGCGACAAACGCTGATTTTTCAGGCATTTCCCGCCCTTAACCAAGCGCTTCAAGGTAAAATCCGCGCCCTTTGTTGCACCGCAAGCCAACGATCCGATTCAGCCGCACCATCCTTCCGAGCATCCATGAACCACATCCGCAACTTTTCCATCATCGCCCACATTGACCACGGCAAATCCACCCTGGCCGACCGCATCATCCAACGCTGCGGCGGGCTCTCGGATCGGGAAATGGAAGCCCAGGTGCTGGACTCCATGGATATCGAGAAGGAACGGGGCATCACCATCAAGGCCCAGACCGCAGCCCTGCACTACAAGGCACGGGACGGACAGGTCTATAACCTGAACCTGATCGACACCCCGGGCCACGTGGACTTTTCCTACGAGGTTTCCCGCTCCCTCTCCGCCTGCGAGGGTGCGCTGTTGGTAGTGGATGCTTCCCAGGGCGTGGAAGCCCAGACCGTGGCCAACTGCTATACCGCCCTGGAACTGGGCGTGGAAGTGGTGCCGGTGTTGAACAAGATCGACCTCCCTGCCGCCGACCCGGACAACGCCCGCCAGGAAATCGAGGATGTGATCGGCATTGACGCCACCGATGCCATCCCTTGCTCGGCCAAAACCGGTCTCGGCGTAGACGACGTGCTGGAAGCCGTCATCGCCCGCATGCCGCCCCCCAAGGGCGACCCTGACGCTCCCCTGAAGGCGCTGATCATCGACTCCTGGTACGACACCTATGTCGGCGTGGTGATGCTGGTACGGGTAGTGGACGGCAGTCTCCGGGCCAAGGAAAAGATCAAGCTGATGTCCAACGGCGACGTACATCTCTGCGAGCAGGTGGGCGTGTTCACCCCCAAATCCCTGCCCAAGGAATCCCTTTCCGCGGGCCAGGTGGGCTTCATCATCTCCGGCATCAAGGAACTCAAATCGGCCAAGGTAGGCGATACCGTCACCCATGCCGACAAGCCCGCGGCGGAAGCGCTGCCTGGCTTCAAAGAGATCAAGTCCCAGGTCTTCGCCGGCCTCTACCCGGTGGAATCCAACCAATACGATGCCTTGCGCGACTCCCTGGAAAAACTCCACCTGAACGACGCCTCCCTGCACTTCGAGCCGGAAGTCTCCCAAGCTTTGGGTTTCGGCTTCCGCTGCGGCTTCCTTGGCCTCTTGCACATGGAAATCGTGCAGGAACGCCTGGAGCGGGAATTCGACATGGACCTCATCACCACCGCGCCAACGGTGGTGTATGAAGTGGTGCTCACCGACGGCTCGGTGATCCAGGTCGAAAACCCTTCCAAACTGCCGGAAATCCAGAAAATGATGGAGGTGCGGGAGCCCATCATCACCGCCAAGATTTTTGTGCCCCAGGAATACCTGGGCTCGGTCATCACCCTGTGCGAATCCAAGCGGGGCAACCAGGTCAACCTGGCCTACCATGGCCGCCAGGTGCAGCTCACCTACGACATTCCCATGGCCGAAGTGGTCATGGACTTCTTCGACAAGCTGAAATCGGTGTCCCGCGGCTACGCCTCCCTGGATTACGACTTCAAGGAGTACCGCTCCGCCGATGTGGTCAAGCTGGACATCCTGATCAACGGTGAGAAGGTGGATGCCCTGTCCATCATCGTGCACCGGGCCAACGCCCCCTACCGTGGCCGCGAACTGGCGGCCAAAATGCGGGAACTTATCCCCCGCCAAATGTACGAAGTGGCGATCCAGGCCGCCATCGGTTCCAATATCGTGGCCCGTGAGAATGTAAAAGCCATGCGCAAGGACGTGCTGGCCAAGTGCTACGGCGGCGACATCACCCGGAAGAAGAAACTGCTGGAAAAACAAAAGGCCGGCAAGAAACGCATGAAACAAGTAGGCCGCGTCGAAATTCCCCAGGAAGCTTTCCTCGCCGTACTGCGTGTCGGCGACAAATAACCCATACCAAACGACCTCATGAACTTCGCCCTGATCTTGTTCCTGCTCTGCCTTGCCACCGGCGTCCTCTGGGCGATAGACAAATGGGTGTTCCGCAAACGCCGCGCGCCGGGTGCGCCGGAGCCGGTATGGGTGGAGTACGGCGCCAGTTTCTTCCCCGTCATCCTGGCGGTGTTCTTCCTTCGTTCCTTCCTGGTCGAACCCTACAAGATCCCGTCGGGTTCCATGATCCCCACCCTGTTGATCGGCGATTTCATCCTGGTGAACAAATTCACCTACGGCATCCGCCTGCCGGTCATCAACAAGAAGGTCGTCGAAATCAATACGCCCCAGCGCGGTGACGTGATGGTCTTCCGCTACCCTGTCGATCCCTCCCTGGACTACATCAAGCGGGTGGTGGGATTGCCTGGCGACAAGATCGCCTACATCAACAAGAAACTCACGGTGAACGGCCAGCCGGTGCCGATCCAGGCCGACGGTGAATTCCTCGACAAGGACAAGCTCTTCTACACCCCCCGTTTCACCGAAAAGCTGGGCAATGTGGAGCACTCCATCCTGATTGACAAGGATGCCTCGGGCTTCATCGCCCAATCCCACCCGTTCCAGTATCAGGACAAATGCCACTACAATGCCGAGGGCGTCGTCTGCGAGGTACCTCCCGGCCACTACTTCATGATGGGCGACAACCGGGACAACTCCGCCGACAGCCGCTTCTGGGGCTTCGTCCCCGATGAAAACATCGTCGGCAAGGCTTTCTTTATCTGGTTCAACTTCAGCGATCTGAAACGGATCGGTTCGTTCAAGTAAGGGGATCGCAATGCGCTCAGGGTTTATGAAGAAAAAACAAACAGGGGTCGGCCTTGGGGGGCTTCTGATCGGCTGTTTTGTCATTGCCATCGTCGCTCTGCTCGGCATGAAAGTAGTGCCCGAATACATTACCTACGGAACGATCAAGGGCGTCACGCGAGCAATTGTGAACGACCCGGCCATGAAGACCGCCTCCCTCTCCGAGGTCAAAACATCCTTCGAGAAAAGAGCCGACGTCGCCTATATCAAGGAAATTAATGCAAATGACTTGGATATCTCCAAGGATGGAGATAACTTGGTTATCGCTTTTTCCTACAGCAAAAAAATACCGCTGTTTGCCAACATCAGTCTGGTCATAGATTTTGAGGACAGCACAGCTAAATAATGAAGCTTGTTAAGCTTGAACAGTCCCTGGGGTACACCTTTTCCCGCCCCGAGCTGTTGGCCCAAGCCCTGACCCACAGGAGTTTCGGCTCCCCGAACAACGAACGGCTCGAATTCCTTGGCGATAGCGTCCTCAACTGCACAATTGCCGCGCTGCTCTTCGATAAATTTCCCCAGACTCGGGAAGGGGATCTTTCCCGCTTCCGGGCGGGGCTGGTCAAGCAGGACACCTTGGCAAGTCTCGCCCAGCAACTCAATCTCGGCGATGCCCTGCGCCTGGGCGAGGGAGAACTGAAAAGCGGCGGATTCCGCCGGCCTTCCATCCTGGCCGACGCCCTGGAGGCCATTTTCGGCGCGATCTACCTGGATGGCGGATTCGATCAGGCGGTCAAGGTCATCACCCGGCTCTACCAGGCCCTTGTGGAAGATATCGATCCCAAGACCAGTGCCAAGGATGCCAAGACGGCGCTTCAGGAATATCTGCAAAGCAAGCACTACGACCTGCCGCGTTACCGATTGAAAAGCAGCACGGGCGAAGCCCATGCCCAGACTTTCGAGGTGGAATGCGAAGTGCCTGAACTTCATATCACCACCCTCGGCCAAGGGGCCAGTCGCCGTATCGCCGAACAGGAAGCCGCGCGTCAGGCCCTGCCCTTGGCCATCGCCCAGAAACAGGCCCAACAGAAGAAGAACTAAGCCATGACATTCAAGACCGGATTCCTCGCCATCGTCGGCCGCCCCAATGTGGGTAAATCCACCCTCAATAACCGCCTGGTGGGTGCCAAGGTCAGTATCACCTCGAAGAAGGCCCAGACCACCCGCCACCGCATCCACGGCATCCTCACCACCGACGACTACCAGTTCATCTTCGTGGACACGCCCGGCTTTCAGACCAAGCACAAGAACGCCCTCAATCGCCTGATGAACCGCAGCGTCTCCCAGGCCCTGGCCGATGTGGATGTCGTGCTCTTCGTCATTGAGGCCGGCCGCTGGGGGCCGGGGGAACAGGAAATCACCAAGCTGCTGCCCAAGGATCATCCGGTGATCCTGGTCATCAACAAGGTGGATAAGCTGGAGGATAAGGGAGTCCTGCTGCCCTTCATGGAAAAGATCAGCGCCGAGTATCCCTTCAGCGATATCGTCCCCATCAGCGCGGAAAAAGGCCTGGCCGTGGATGAATTGCTCAAGGCCGCAGCGAAATACCTGCCGGAGGCCGAGCCCATGTTCGGCCCCGACGACATCACTGACCGCTCCGAGCGTTTCCTCGCCGCCGAAATGATCCGGGAGAAGTTGTTCCGCAATCTGGGCGAAGAACTGCCCTACGGCATTGCCGTGGAAATCGAGAAGTATGAAACCGAAGGCAATCTGCGCCGCATCCACGCTGCCATCATCGTGGACAAGGCTGCCCACAAGGGCATCGTCATCGGCAAGGGCGGAGAACTGTTGAAGCGTATCTCCAGCGATGCCCGCAAGGACATGGAAACCCTGTTCGGCGGCAAGGTCTGGCTGGAAACCTGGGTCAAGGTCAAAAGCGGCTGGGCCGACGACGAACGGGCCCTAAAAACCCTCGGCTACGAGTGAGCAACGCGGGCAGCCATGGCTCACAAGCAGCGCGTCGACGACCAGCGGGCCTACCTGCTACATACCTATCCCTATAGCGAAACCAGCCTGATCCTGGATGTTTTTTCCCGGGATCACGGCCGCGTTCCCATGCTCGCCCGCGGCGCACGCCGCCCCCGGGCAGCTTTGCGGGGCGTACTGATCGGCTTCCAGCCGCTGGAACTGGGTTGGTTCGGCGCCGGCGAAGTGAAAACCCTGGCCAAGGCCGAATGGCTAGGCGGCGTCCCGCTGCTCAATGGCCGCTGCCTACTCCTGGGCTATTACCTCAACGAGCTGTTGATGAAGCTGCTGCCCCGGGAAGACGCTCATCCAGCGCTATTCGACGCCTACGAAGCCGCCCTCCTCGCTCTCTCCCATGGTGCGGCGGATGCACCAGAATTGCGCCGCTTTGAAAAAAGCCTGCTGCGGGAGATCGGCTACGGACTCAGTCTCAACCAAGATGCCGCAGGCCAAGCGATCAAACCCGACGACCGTTACCTCTATCTGGTGGAACGGGGCGCCGTCATGGCCCGGGGCGACGAGGGTGTCCCCACCTTGGCGGGCAAGACCCTGCTCGACATGGCGGCCGACGATTACACTGATATCCGCACCCAGGCCGAAAGCAAAACGCTGATGCGACAACTGATCGCCCATCATCTGGCGGGGCAGTCGCTGCAATCCCGCCGGGTTTTCATCGAACTTCAGGAGTTGTAATGTCCCATCCCGCCCATAAGGCTACGGCGCTGTCGGTCAATGTGAACAAGGTGGCGCTGCTGCGCAACTCACGCCACCTGAACATCCCCGATGTGGTCCATGCCGCCACCCTGTGCTTGGAAGCCGGCGCCCAGGGCATCACCGTCCATCCCCGTCCCGATGAGCGCCATATCCGCGCCGCCGACGTGTTTGCCCTGGCGGACCTGATGAAGCAATGGCCCCGGACAGAGTTCAATATTGAAGGTAATCCTTTCCACAACTTGATGGATTTCATCCGCCAGGTGCGGCCCCAGCAATGCACCTTCGTTCCCGACAGCGAAGGCCAGTTCACCTCGGATCACGGCTACAACCTGGAAGTTGACGGAGAGCGGCTGCGTCCCCTGATCGATGAATGCCACGCCCTCGGCGTACGGGTCAGCCTGTTCATGGATGCCGAGCCAACTACCATGGCCCTGGCCAAGGACGTTGGCGCCGACCGGGTTGAGCTTTACACCGAACCCTATGCGGCAGCCCATGGCACCGCAGAACAAGCCAAGCAATTGGCCCGCTTCGCCGCCACCGCCCAGGCCGCGCTGGATGCTGGCCTGGGTATCAATGCCGGCCACGACCTCAACCGCGCCAACCTGGCTGATTTCCTCCGTGCCGTGCCCGGCATTCAGGAGGTTTCCATCGGCCATGCCCTGATCGGCGACGCCCTGGAGTTCGGCTACGGCGAAACCGTGCGGCGCTATCTGCAATGCATCCGCAATGCCGAGGCTCAACCGTGATCCACGGCATTGGGACGGACATCGCCACTATTGCCCGCTTCAGTGCCATGCTGAACCACCATGGCGACCGTGCCCTGGGAAAATGCCTCGCCCCCAAGGAGCAGGATGACTGCCGAACCAGTGCCGAACCCGCCCGCTTCCTGGCCAAACGCTTTGCCGCCAAGGAAGCCCTGGGCAAGGCCTTGGGTACCGGCATTCGCAATCCAGTGTTGTTGCCGTCCATCGAGATCATTCACGACGCCTTGGGCAAGCCCGGCTTTCGCTTCCACGGTACGCTTGCCGAATACATAAGCCACCGACACCTAATCTGCCACCTTTCCATCAGCGACGAAAAGGACCAGGCCCTGGCCTTTGTTGTCGTCGAACAACCATGAAAAATATTCCCCTTGGCCCCCTCTTCATCGATGTCGCCGGCACCGAACTGACAGCACTGGATCGGGAACAACTAAGCCATCCCTCGGTGGGCGGCATCATCTTGTTCAGCCGTAACTATCAGGATCGGGAACAGCTCATCCGGCTCTGCGCAGACATCCATGCCTTGCGCACCCCTCGCCTGCCCATCACCATTGACCATGAAGGCGGCCGGGTGCAACGCTGCCGGGAACACTTCACCGCCATTCCCGCCATGGCCGCCCTGGGCAAGCTATGGGATCAAAACTCGGAACAAGCCATTACGGCAGCCGGTCTTGCCGGCTACGTGTTGGCTTCTGAGTTGCGCGCCTGCGGTGTGGATTTCTCCTTCACGCCGGTGCTGGATTTGGATTATGGTCGCAGCAGCGTTATCGGCAACCGCAGCTTCCATCGCCAACCCGCCGCCGTGGCCCAACTGGCTGCCGCCCTGATCGAAGGATTGCGCCAAGCGGGCATGGGCGCCTGTGGCAAGCATTTCCCCGGCCACGGCTGGGTCGAAGCCGATTCCCACGTCGCCATTCCGGTGGACGAACGGGAATGGAATGAAATCCAATGGGATATGCAGCCCTACGACCTGCTCCGCCTTGATGCCGTGATGCCCGCCCATGTGATTTATCCCAAGGTGGACCACCGGTCCGCCGGCTTTTCCCCAATCTGGATAGGGAAGTTGCGCAAGGACCTGGGATTCAACGGGGTGATATTCAGCGACGATCTCTCCATGGAAGGCGCCACGGTGGTGGGCGGCATCATTGAGCGGGTGAAGGCAGCGAGCAGCGCGGGCTGTGATGCCCTGCTGGTTTGCAATGCTCCCGATGCCGTCACGACGCTGCTCGAACACTGGAATCCCTCCTCAGGAAACAATGCATCGGGACGCATCGAAAAACTGCTGCCCACAACACCCGCGCCGAGCTGGGATGATCTCGCCAAAGATGAAACCTATCAACAAGGCGTGAAAATCCTGGCCAACATCCGCTGATGGACGAAGCGCCCTCACCCTGCGTCGGTCTGTGCCAAATGCAGCCCGACGGCAGCCTGTGCAAAGGCTGCTTCCGCACCTTGGACGAAATCAGCCAATGGCGAGATCTGGATCAGGCGGCCCGTCAGGCCATCCTGTCCATATTGCCGCAACGCAAGCAGGATCAGACGAAAAATTGCTTTCGATATAAAAATATTTATTCTGTTCTAATATGGCGTAAAGGCTGACGCATTTCAGGGGGATTCAGACGGCGGCAGTCGGAAAACAGCTTCCAGACAGGAGCTAGCCATGGTAACCCCTCACGACGACGGCAAGCCTTATCGCCCCGGCCTTGAGAAGATAACGGCGTCGCAAGTCGTCAACCTCAATCCGATCGCGACCTTCGTCATCAATGCCAACCATGTGGTGACCCACTGGAACCTGGCCTGTGAAAGACTGACGGGTTACAAGGCGGAGGATATTCTCGGCACCCGTAACCAATGGCAACCCTTTTATTGCCAAGAGCGTCCGGTAATGGCCGACATCGTGCTCGACGGCTCGCTGGAAAATGATGTGGATCGCTTCTATCCCGGCAAATACAGGCGCTCAAAGCACATGGAAGGCGCTTTCGAGGTGGAAGACTTCTTCCCCAATTTCGGCCCCCATGGCCGCTGGCTCTATTTCACCGCCGCATTGCTCCGCAACGAGGCTGGCGAAGTCATCGGCGCCATTGAAACCCTGCAGGACATCACGGCACGACGACGAGCGGAAGAGGCGCTCAAGCAGGAAAAAGCCCTACTGGATGCCATTATCAACGGCAGCTCGGTCGCCACTATCGTCATTGATGACCGACATACCGTTACCCACGTGAATCGGGCCTATGAGGTCTTGGTCGGCGTTGCCAGGGAAAAGGTTGTCGGCACGGACAAACAATGGCACCCCGCCTATACGGAACCCAGGCCGGTGCTGGCGGATTTGCTGCTGAACGGTGCGTCCGATGCCGAATTCGCCTTGCATTACGGCGAACACTTCCGCCCGTCCCAGCTTATTCCCGGCGCCATGGAGGCGGAGCGTTTCTTTCCTCGCTTGGGTGAGAACGGGCGGTGGTTATATCTGACCGCGGCGCCCATGCGTGATGAAACCGGCTTCATGCTCGGGGTCATCGAAACCCTACAGGACACTTCAGAGCGCAAGCTGGCGGAACTTGCCCTGCAGGCCAGCGAGGAACGCTATCGCCAGCTCAGCGCCACTGACGGTCTGACAGCCTTGGGCAATCTGCGCAGTTGTTATGAACAGCTGGAAAAAGAAATCGCCCGCAGTAATCGATACAAATCGCCACTTTCCGTACTGCTGTTCGACGTGGACAATTTCAAGCACTACAACGACACATGGGGACATATGGAGGGTGACAGTGCGCTGATCGCCCTCTCCACCTGCATTTTGAACAACCTGCGAAAAACCGATGGCGCCTACCGTTATGGCGGAGAGGAATTTGTCGTCATCCTCCCGGAAACCGCCTTGGATCAGGCCGTGATCCTGGCTGAGCGCATACGGATGGACTACGCCAGCAAGCTGCTCCATCCCGTACCCAACATCACCACCGCATGCACAGTCAGCATAGGCGCGGCGGAACTGGAAACCGAAGATACGGCGCGGGCCTTGCTGCAACGGGCGGATTCCGGCACCTATCTCGCCAAGGAGCGGGGCAAGAACCGGGTAGTTGCGGTTTAAAGATTGGCATCCGATTTGCTGTCCTGAAGTGTCAGGACCCATGCCTGGCGCAAACCCGACACAGGAGAACCTGGGAAATGCTGCAACTGGAAATGGAAGATCTGGTGGATTTCGGCCCCCTGCCCCCAGCTGTCAACGCAAAGCTACAACAGGGCGTGGCCCTCTACCAGGATGAGCCAGAGCATGCCGAACGCCTGTTCCGCGAAGCCCTGGCCCTATCACCGGAGAGTTTGCCGGCCTGGTTCTGCCTCATCAAACTTCACAACCGCTTCCGGCAGTTCCACGCCGCCCATGAAGCGGCCCTTGGTGCCTTGGCGGAGGCTTCCCGCCAATGCGGACTCGATGCGGATTGGGGCCAGTGGCAGCGGGAACAATTCGCCAACCGCGACGAAGCCCCCTGGCGCCACACCCTGCGTGCGCTCAAAGCGGTAGCCTTCATCGAATTGCGGCGGGGGAATCGCGCCCCCGCGCTAGCGCTGGTGGAAAAGCTGCACAAGCTCGACCCCGAGGATGGCGTCGGCTATTCGGTAATCGACGCCCTGCTGGAAGCCACGGCGTAAAAACGCAAAGGGCAGCCTAAGCTGCCCTTTGTGCCGGTGATTCCGAGAAAGCTTACTTCACCCGGTTGCGGTACTCGTCGGTGCGGGTGTCGATTTCGATCTTGTCGCCGATATCAACGAACAGGGGCACCGGCAACTCAAAGCCCGTAGATATCTTGGCAGGCTTCATGACCTTGCCGGAAGTATCGCCCTTGACTGCGGGCTCGGTGTAGGTGACTTCACGCACCACGGTGGTGGGGAGTTCCACGGAAATGGCCTTGCCATCATAGAACACCACTTCGCAGGCCAAGCCGTCTTCCAGGTACTTGAGGGCGTCGGACATGTTGTCGCCTTCCACCTCGTACTGGTTGTAGTCGGCATCCATGAACACGTAGAGGGGATCGGCAAAGTAGGAGTAGGTCACTTCCTTGCGATCCAGCATGACTTGTTCGAACTTGTCGTCGGCCTTATACACCGTCTCGGAATTGGCGCCTGTCAGCAGGTTCTTGAACTTGATCTTGACCACCGCAGCATTGCGGCCGGATTTGTTGTATTCGGTCTTTTGCACGACGAGGGGGTCTGCGCCCACCATCACGACGTTGCCTGCGCGGAGTTCCTGTGCGGTTTTCATGAAAAATTACTCAAGCTGGAAAATCGTCAATTATACAACGACCTCACGTTTCGAGCCAAGGACAACACGCGCTTGGTCGATTTTCAAATCGGTCTACCTTCCGGAGGGCGGCGCCTTGTCCGGCATCTGGCAGGAGATCAGCCTTTCGGCGATCGATTCAGCATAGCTCGCCCCCGGGGGTGGCACCCAATGCGTCGACGGTATCTGCGCCCATCCCGGACGCCCTGCTGCCTGAAGCTGTGCGCGGATTTGACACCAGTTCTCTACCAGATGGCTCAGCCTCTCGCTTGCCTCTTCGTCATAGGGGCCATGGGCAGCCAACCAGAAAGCCACCCCCAACGTCGTAAGGTCTTCCGACAACAGCGACGAATAGTCCGACGCGAACGCGGTAACCGCCTCATAGGGGGACGGGGCATCATTTGATACCGGTTCGTAACGCAGCAGCCTTACATAGTGCCGAGCCTCCGGCTTCATGTCCGCCAACACCTTGGCCGGCGCCGCCGACAGGACAACCACCGCGTCCACACTGTGGTCCCCCACTAGACGTTTCAACGCCTCTTCATCCGAGTAATGGGTCACACGTCCTGGCGGTAAGGGAGTCCCGAACATGGATTTGTAAAGGCGACTCATGCTCATGGCGGCGTCGCTCTTGAGGGGCCCCAAATTGATACGACGAATCCACTGCAGATCGGTCATGCTTTCCAGTTGCGAGTCAGCCCGAACCAGAACCAGGAACTGTGCCCGGTACAAAGGGACCAAGAGACGCAGCGGCCGGATTAGGTCGCCTGCCTTGCGAAAGCCCAGGTCGGCAGCCTCCTGATAAGCCGCAACGGCATCTGCGGGAACCAGCAGCAAGCTCAATTCCGTCGACTGTTGCAGGCGCATCAGACTGTCCGCCATACCCGACATCGTCCGGGGTTTCAACTGTAGATCGGCAATAGGGGGCAGGGCGTTCACCAAATCCTGCACCATACTGTCTTGCAATGGCCCGCCAGGCCCGGTCATCACGGTCACTTCCGATGACGACCAACACAGCCTTGCCAGAAACAGCAAACCCAGGGCGCACAATATCCGCCCCCACATCCGACCGGTCACTTTTGTCCTTTTACAGGATCGCACAGCCCCAAGGCAGCCATACCTTCAGTACATGCCTTTTTTGCAGGTGCCTTGTCCGCCGATTTCTTATGGGCGGGTTTACTCGCCACCCTGGGCGACGTCTTGTCTTCCGGACTGGTGGTGGCACGCGCGGCGGAGTCTTCTGCGGCCGGTTCCGTCTTGGCAGCGGGTGCCGCTGCCGGCACGGAGACAACGGGGATGGCCTGGGGATCAACCACACTCTGTCGATCGGCCGGTCGCCATGCCTTGGGCAAAGGCAAGTTGGCACGGTACATCCAGAAAAACGGCAAACCGCCAGCAATGACCGCGATCAGCACCAAGGGGCCAAAGGGCAACCCTTCGGTATTTTTCTTCTTGTCGGATGACACTTCTTCCACCGCAGTCTCGCCCTCTCCGTATTTCGCCAACTGAAGCGGAGGCAGCGCAGCATGGCAAGCGGCACAAACCGTGGCCGTAACATCATCCATCCGTCCGCACTGAGGACAGGGACGCAGATGCAAAGCGGCCCCGCATTCTCCGCAATAGCGGGCACCCGGCTTGTTCTTATGGTCGCAGCAAGGACACTGTATGGCGAAATACATAAATGTACGGTGGGGAAAGCCCGCGCAGGCCTAGGGCGGCGCTAGGATAACACGATGCCATTGACCGGGTGCCAACTCGATCAGCCTGCTTTTTCCCTTGTCGTCCGGCCGGATATATTTTCTTGTCAGCCTGCAGCAGCCACCAGTTGGGTGGCAAGGTCGTCTTGACGATGCAGATTTGCGGCCCACCGCTTCGTCATCTGTGCGCATTCAACAATCCTTGCAAGAAACGCTGGCCATGCTTCCTCTAGGGGACCTGCATCATTCCAAGCCTCCCAAAGGTTCCGCACCGCCCCCGCCGTCACCTGGTCAACCGACACCAAGTAGCGATCCAAAAATGCTCTTAATTTCACCATATGGGCTACATTCTCCTGGGGATAGATGTGCCAGACAAAGGGTTTAGCCGCCCATTGCGCCCGGACGAAGGAGTCTTCGCCCCGGACAAAGTTCAGGTCGCACAACCAAAGCAATGCGTCGTAATCGGGTTGGGACAAGAAAGGCAACACTTCCAACGTGAGGCGTCCCCGGCGGAACAGCCGCCCTTCCGTGGCGCCAAAAAATGTCAGGGCCTGGGGCAAAAGGCGTCCCTCAGGTAGCAGACAGCGCACAGGTCTATCACCGCCGGCCCAAGCAGCCAGCAATGCCGCCAAGCCTGGGTTTTCATAGCCGAACAGGGAAATCGTCAGCTCCCCGTTTTCCCGGGGCAACAGGCCTAGGGCGTCGCGGAAGGCCGCTGGGTCGAAGGCCGCCCGCCGCGCATCGTAGTCCCGCTCCCGCAACAGGCCGCCGGCTCCGGGTGTAAAGCCGGGAAAGAAGAACAGTTTGGTCAAGGCCAGCCTTGGGTGCGGAGAGGCCATGCGATGACAACCTTCCACCCAGTCTTCCGCCGACAGGTATTCCAGGTTGATCCAGAGGGGTTTCTCCGGCGCATCTGCCATGGCGACCAAGTAGGTTTCCGGCAGGGTGCAGGCAAAGGCCTCGATCACCACTTGGGCGGGAGCGACGGGCGGAAAATCCACCCACCAGCGCCGCACTTCGACCCCCTGCAAGTACTGGATTTCCGCATCCGCTTGGGCCTCGGGGCAGAGCCTGGACAGGGGCGCCAGATCATCCACCCACAAGCGCACCTCGAGGTCGTGCTCCGTGGCCAACTGACGGGCCAAACGCCAGCAGACGCCGATGTCGCCGTAGTTGTCCACCACGGCGCAGAAAATGTCCCAATGCCTTTTCATGGGCCGGTATCCTATCGCAATGAAGACAACACACCCCGCGCCATCGAACTGCGTCGAATGTACCGCCTGCCCCCGCCTGACGAATTTCCTGCGGGAGGTAAAGACCGAATATCCCGATTATTACTGCAAACCCGTCCCGCCCTTCGGTGATGCCAAAGCCAGACTGCTTATCGTAGGGCTCGCTCCGGGCATGCATGGGGCCAACGCAACCGGCCGGCCGTTCACCGGCGACTACGCGGGCATCCTGCTTTACGACACTTTGCATCGCTTCGGTTTCGGCTCCGCGCCGGAATCCCGTTCGGCAGACGATGGCCTGCGCCTGACGGATTGCCGCATCACCAATGCGGTGAAATGCCTGCCCCCCCAGAACAAGCCGGAAACCGGAGAAATCAAGACCTGCAATCCCTGGTTGGCGGGGGAACTGGAAGCCTCGCCCGAAGCGAAGGTCATCCTCGCCCTGGGTCTCATTGCCCACAAGGCCGTCCTCACCGCCCTGGGCCTGAAACAAAGCGCCTGCACCTTCGGCCACGGTGCCACCCACGCCCTGCCCGGCGGCCGGGTACTGGTGGACAGCTACCATTGCAGCCGCTACAACACCAACACCGGCCGCCTGACGGAAGCCAGCTTCCACGACGTGTTCCGCACCATCCGCAGCCAATTGCAATAAGCCAGCGATCCGCGATGTCCGATTCGCCGCCAGTCTTCGACGCCAAGGCTTTCCTGGCCACCCTCACCGAATCACCCGGCGTGTACCGCATGCTTGATGCCGACGGCAACGTACTCTATGTGGGCAAGGCAAAGAACCTGAAGCGCCGGGTCGGCAGTTACTTTCTCCGTACCGGCCTGTCGCCCCGCATCGCCCTGATGGTGCAGCAGGTGGCTGCCGTCGAAATCACCGCCACCCGTTCCGAAGCCGAAGCCCTGATCCTGGAAAACACCCTGATCAAGAAGCTGACGCCCAAGTACAACATCCTGTTCCGCGACGACAAAAGCTACGCCTACATCAAACTCTCGGGGGACGAGTTTCCGCAGTTGGCCTTCCATCGCGGTGGCTTCGAAAAACGCTCGCGCTATTTCGGCCCCTTCCCCAGCGGCCTGGCGGTGCGGGATAGCATCCAACTGCTGCAAAAAACCTTCCTCCTGCGCACCTGCGAAAATGCCGTTTTCGCCCATCGTTCGCGGCCCTGCCTGATGCATCAGATAAAGCGCTGCAAGGGTCCCTGCGTCGGCCTGGTGAGCCAGGACGAATACGCTGAGGATGTGCGCCTCGCGGAGCTTTTTCTCAAAGGGCGCCATTCGGAAGTCATCGGCCGGCTTACGACACAGATGCAGGCGGAGGCCGACGCCCTCCATTTCGAGCAGGCCGCGGCCCTGCGCGACCAAATCAAATCCCTGCAAGCGGTGCTGCATCGCCAATACGTAAGTTCCACCGGCGAAGAGGACGCAGACATCATCGCCGTGCTGGCCGAACGAGGGGAACTGTGCATCAACCTGGCCATGGTCCGCAGTGGCTTGCACCTGGGTGACAAAGCCCTGTTCCCCCGCAATGCCGCTGTGGATGCCGATCCGGCTGAAGCCCTGAGCGCCTTCATCGCCCAACATTATCTGGAGCACCCGCCCCCGCTTCGCATCATCGTCGCCCTGGATGTGGCGGAAGAATGCAGCGCGGTATTCGAAGACAAGAAAGTGACCATCGCGGTGCCCCGTAACGAAAGGGAGCGCGCCTGGTTGGAAATGGCGGAAAAGAACGCCACCCTCGCCATTACCGCCCGCAGCCAGGCCAAGACCCGTTCCAGCGAGCGGCTGGAGGCTTTGCGGACGGCATTGCAAATGGAGGAAGCGCCCGCCCGCATCGAATGCTTCGATATCAGCCACACCATGGGGGAAGGCACCGTGGCCTCCTGCGTCGTCTGCCTCGACGGCGCCATGAAGAGCAGCGAATACCGCCGCTTCAATATCTCCGGCATTACACCGGGAGACGACTACGCCGCCATGCGCCAGGCCCTGGAACGGCGCTACAGCAAGGTGGCCAGCGGCGACAGCCCCGCGCCGGACCTGATCCTGATTGACGGCGGCAAGGGCCAGCACCGCATCGCCCGGGAAGTGCTGGAGGAACTCAATCTCTCCCATCTGCTCTCCGTTGGTGTCGCCAAGGGCGAAGAGCGCAAACCCGGATTGGAAACGCTCTTCGTCTGGGGCCGGGAGGAGCCGCTACAATTGCCCATGGATCACGGCGGTTTCCACCTGATCCAGGAAGTCCGCG
>RXJP01000048.1:0-15376 GCA_003963315.1 Rhodocyclaceae bacterium
GGCTTGCTCGGAAATTCGCACCAGCACGCTGGGTTCGCTTGCCGTCACCGTCGCGCTGCGGGTTTCTCCATCCACCAAGGCCATTTCACCGAAGCTGTCAGCAGGCCCCAGGGTGGCAAGTTCCGTCGCACCGTCTCGGCCCTTTTTTGTGACTTTGGCAGCACCGGCCAGGATGATGTACATGTGGCTGCCGGTGTTGCCTTCATGGACGATATCGGCGCCTGGGGCAAAGGTGCATTTTTCCGCGTGGGTCAGGACCTGGCCTATCTCCGCCGGGCTCAGGCCATGAAAGGCCTTTACTCGCTCGGCCAGCTTGAACAGCAGTTTTTGCGTGTCGTGGAAGGAAAAAGACTCTTTGACCCAGCTCATACTTGCAGTACCTCCAACAGTTCCTGCTCAAGTTTCACCAGCGTAGTCGATTTTTCCAATTCGTGTCCGGAAATCAGGAAGGTGTCTTCCACCCGTTCGCCGAGGGTGTTGACCCGGGCTGCATGGAGGGAGATGCCGTGCTGGGCCAGCAGGCGGGCGATGGCATAGAGGAGACCGGCCCGGTCTGCCGCTGCCAGGGACAGCACGTAGCGGTTGCCCTTCTCGTCGGCGCGAATGCTGACCTCGGGCGTGATGGGAAAATGCTTGACCTGTCTCGGCAAACGTCCTTTTGCCGGTGCTTCCAGGGGCGGGCGTGTTTTCAGCAGGTCCACCAAGTCATGTTCGATCAGCGCGATCATGTCCCGATAGGGCAGGTGCTCCTGGCTGTCCAGCAGGACGAAACTGTCCAGGGCGTAGCCGTGGCTGGTGGTGTGAATTTTGGCGTCTACGATGCTATAGCCGAAACGGGAGAAGAAGCCGCAGAGCCGGGCGAAGAGGTCCGGTTGGTCCGCTACGTAAGCCATCACCTGCAAGCCTTCGCCGATGGGATTGAGGCGGGCCTTGACCACGGGTTCTTCGGCATTAACTCTGTGATAGAGCGTTCGGGTATGCCAGGCGATTTCATCCGCGTCATGGCGCAGGAAGTAAGTGGTATCCAGGTGTTGCCAGAGTTCCTTTTCCACGCCGCTGCGCAGACCATATAGGCGCAATTGGGAGAGGGAAGCCACTTGCTGGGCGGGCATGCCGGCGAAGGTGACGCGGTCGCCCTGGAGATGGCGGCGGGTGGCGCGGAAAAGGTCTTCCAGCAATTTCCCCTTCCAGGCGTTCCAGACCTTGGGGCTGGTGCCCCGAATGTCGGCCACGGTGAGCAGATAGAGGGCAGTCAAGCGACGTTCATCCCGTACCGTCTCGGCAAAAGCGGTGATGACTTCTGGATCGGTGACATCGTGCTTCTGGGCGATGGCGGACATGTTCAGGTGGTGTTCCACCAGGAATACCACCAGGTCGCAATCTTCCTGAATGATGCCGTGGTCGGCGCAGAAGTGGCGGGCGTCGGCCATGCCTTCCTTGGAGTGGTCCCCGCCGCGCCCCTTGGCGATATCGTGGAACAGCGCGGCGATGTAGAGCAGCCAGGAGCGGTCGAAAGCCGAGAACAGGCGGGAGCAGAGCGGATATTCGTGGGCGAACTCGGGCATGGCGAAACGCCGCAGGTTGCGGATCACCTGCATGATGTGCTGGTCCACGGTATAGACGTGGAACAGGTCGTGCTGCATCTGGCCGACGATGCGCCCGAAGGCCGGGAGGTATCGGCCCAGGATGCCGAACTGGTTCATCAGCCGCAGTTCGCGGATCAGGTGGCGTTGCTGGAAAAGCTTGAGGAAGAGCGCGCGATGGCCGAGGTCGGCGCGGAAATCGTCATCAATGCGATGGCGCGCGCGCCACAGGGCGCGCAGGGTGCGGCTGGTCATGCCCTGCAATTCGTGGCGCTGTTCCAGCAGCAGGAAGCTTTTCAGGATGGTGATCGGTTGTTCCGAGAACATCCGGACGTCCCGGATGTCCAGGCGGTCGCGCAGCACCTGGAAATGTTCGTCGATGATGAGGGGAGGGATCGCCGGGCGTTTGATCAGGCGGACATCCAGGTTCTGCAACACCAGGGTATTGAGTTGGGTGACCAGTTTGGCATTCCGGTAATAGCTCTGCATCAGCACTTCCGAAGCGCGTTTGGTTTCCGTGCGCTGGAATCCCAGGGCTTGGGCGAGTGCTTCCTGGTGGTCGAACAGCAGTCGTTCCTCGCGGCGCTTGAGTAGCAGGTGCAAATGGATGCGCAAGCGGTTGAGGAAGTGCTCGGCTTCGGTGAGGTGGGCGGCATCCTCCACCGTCAGGATGTCTTCCTGTATCAGGTCATGCCAGTGCTGGCCAAGATTTGCCGCCTTGGCTACCCAAAGAATGATCTGTAGGTCCCGCAGCCCTCCGGGGCTTTCCTTGCAGTTGGGCTCCAGGCTGTAGGGGGTGTCGTTGTATCGGGCGTAGCGCTCTTCCTGCTCCAGTCGTTTTGCGTTGAAAAAGTGAGCGGGATCAAGAACGGCGGCCAGGTGCTGCTCAAGTTGCGCGAACAGCTGCGCATCCCCCGTCAGCAGGCGGGCTTCCAGCAAAGCGGTCTGGACGGTGATGTCCTTGGCGGACTCCTGCGCGCATTCCTCGGGGGTTCTCACGCTGTGACCGACATCCAGGCCCATGTCCCACAACAGGCCTATCAGCTGCTCGATACGGGGTTCTTGGGCAGGATCGTATCCATTCGGGATGAGGATCAGCAGGTCCACATCCGAGCTGGGGAACAGTTCCCCCCGGCCATAACCGCCCACCGCCACCAGGGCCAGTTGCGACGGCATGTCCAAGTCCCGCCAACTCTGAACGAGGGGGGCATCCACCCGCTGGGTTCGGCCGTGGAGCAGGGCCTGGTCGTCGCCGTCGGCAAGATACGCCGCAGTAAGGGCGGCCATGTCGGCCTGAAGTTGCAGGCGGCAGCGGCCGACCAGGGTTTTGACAACCTCGTTGGGCGCGGGAGCGGTCGCCATGGCGTCAGGAGTAGTTGGGCTTGGGCGGCGCTCCCGCCGACAGGGTGAGGATTTCGTGCCCGCTGTCGGTGACCAGGATGGTGTGCTCCCATTGGGCGGAAAGGCTGCGATCCTTGGTGACGATGGTCCAGCCGTCGGAGAGTTCGGAAATCGCCGCCTTGCCGGCATTGATCATGGGTTCGATGGTGAAGATCATGCCGGGCTCCAGGATCACGCCGGTGCCGGCCTTGCCGTAATGGAGCACCTGGGGGTCTTCATGGAATTTGCTGCCGATGCCATGGCCGCAAAACTCTCTCACCACTGAGAAACCATGGCTTTCCGCGTGGCGCTGGATGGCGGCGCCGATGTCGCCGAGACGGCCGCCGGGGCGAACCTGGTCAATGCCTTTCCACATGCACTCGTGGGTAATGGCGCATAAACGCTTGGCCAGGATGGAGGCTTCGCCAACGACGAACATCCGACTTGAATCGCCGTGCCAGCCATCCTTGATGGTGGTGATGTCGAGATTGACGATGTCGCCTTTCTTCAGGGGGCGGTCATTGGGAATGCCGTGGCAGACTTGGTGGTTGATGGAGGCGCAAATGGATTTGGGGTACGGGGTGTATCCCGGTGGCGCATAGTTGAGGGGAGCGGGGATGCAGCCCTGTACGTCCACCATATAGTTGTGGCACAGGCGATCCAACTCTTCGGTGGTGACGCCGGGTTGGACGAAGGGCGTGATGTAGTCGAGTACTTCGCCCGCCAAGCGGCAGGCCAAACGCATTTTCTCTATTTCTTCAGGGGTTTTAAGGGTAATACCCATAATTTTCTTGAGGTTTCGCTGGGATTGTCATTAGTGCTTGGCATTCTACGCAGCCCCTCCGCAAAGCGCCAGAAAAGGGGCGGCCTACAGCGCCGTGCCTCCATTCCCATTAATCCAGGGGTTCAAAAGGGTGCGGGTGCCCTTGTTGGATCAGGCTTTATGGGAAGAAAGTGCTCAAAGCCTTGCTGCCAACGCGCTGAAATCGCTATAATCTTGGGCTGTTCCGTTGTAGTCCAACTTTTATTCGGAACAAATTCGCACGTTCGGCACCGAGTGGGTGATTTTCCTTCGAGGAAATTGCAATACGGCCGAACGGAGGTTTCAACCCATATCGGAGCACAATTCGATGAGCAATACCACCATGCGTCAAATGCTGGAAGCCGGTGTCCATTTCGGTCACCAAACCCGCTTCTGGAACCCCAAGATGGCCCCCTATATCTTCGGCCATCGCAACAAGATTCATATCGTCAATCTGGAAAAGACCCTGGTCAAGTACAACGAGGCCATGGCATTCCTGAAGAAGCTGGCGGCCAAGAAGGGCACCGTCCTTTTCGTCGGCACCAAGCGCCAAGCCCGCGAAATCATTGCCGAGGAAGCCCAGCGCGCCGGCATGCCCTTCGTCGACGAGCGTTGGCTCGGCGGCATGCTGACCAATTTCAAGACCGTCAAGGTTTCCATCAAGCGCCTCAAGGAGCTTGAGCAGATGACCGAGGACGGCAGCTTCGAAAAGCTGACCAAGAAGGAAGCCCTGACCCTGCAGCGCGAGCTCGACAAGCTGCGCAAGGCCATTGGCGGTATCAAGGACATGGGCGGTCTGCCCGACGCCATCTTCCTGGTGGACGTGGGTTACCACAAGATCGCCGTGACCGAAGCCAACAAGTTGGGCATCCCCGTGGTGGGCGTGGTGGATACCAACCATTCCCCCGAAGGCCTGGATTACTTGATCCCCGGTAACGATGACTCCAGTCGTGCCATCCGCCTCTACGCCCGCGGCGCCGCTGATGCCATCCTCGAAGGCAAGACCCAGTCCCTGAACGAAGTGGTGGCCGCTGTCGGCGGTGACGACGAGTTCGTCGAAGTCGAAGAAGCTGCCGAGTAATCGTCTCCCCGGCCACGGCGGTTCGGCATTTCCATGCCGGGTGCCGTGGCGATTGTTTTTTTGATTCTGGAGTAAGTGTCATGGCGGAAATCACCGCAAGCATGGTCAAGGAACTGCGCGAAAAGACCGACGCGCCCATGATGGAATGCAAGAAGGCCCTGTCCGAAGCCGCTGGCGACATGGGCAAGGCTGAAGAAATCCTCCGCGTCAAGTTGGGCAATAAGGCTTCCAAAGCGGCTGCCCGCGTTGCCGCCGAAGGCATCGTCGCCATCAGCATCTCTGCGGATGGCAAGACCGGCGCCATCGTCGAAGTGAATAGCGAAACCGACTTCGTTGCCAAGAACGACGAATTCATCGCGCTCACCAACGGCTGTGCCGATCTGGTGGCCAAGGACAATCCCGCCGATGTGGCTGCGCTGTCCGCGCTGCCCATGGGCGATGGCACCGTCGAATCCACCCGTTCCGCCCTGGTGGGCAAGATCGGCGAGAACATGACGATCCGCCGTTTCGTGCGCGCCGAAGCCAAGGGCAAACTGGCTTCCTACATCCACGGCGGCGCCAAGGTCGGCGTGCTGATCGATCTGGTGGGTGGCGACGATGGGCTGGCCAAGGATCTTGCCATGCATATTGCCGCTTCCAAGCCCAAGTCCCTGGATTCTTCCGGCGTTTCCGCCGATCTGATCGAGATGGAGCGCCGCGTCGCCATCGAGAAGGCCAAGGAAGCCGGCAAGCCCGAAGCGATGCTGGAAAAGATCGCGGAAGGCACCGTGCAGAAGTTCCTCAAGGAGGTCACCCTGCTGGGCCAGGTCTTCGTCAAGGCCGAGGACGGCAAGCAGACCATCGAGCAATTGCTGAAGAGCAAGGGTGCTTCCGTGGCTTCCTTTACCCTGTTCATCGTGGGTGAAGGCATCGAGAAGAAGGTGACCGACTTCGCCGCCGAAGTGGCCGAGCAAGCCGCCGCTGCCGCAGCCAAGAAATAAATCGCGAGGAAAGTAGACTGCCTATGACCGCTGCCGCTCCCCGCTACAAACGTATTCTCCTCAAGCTTTCGGGTGAGGCACTGATGGGGGATGATGCCTACGGCATCAATACCGCCATGCTGACTTCCATCGTGGCCGAGATCAAGGCCGTGGCCGAGATGGGGGTGGAGATCGGGGTGGTGATCGGCGGCGGCAACATCTTCCGTGGGGTGGCCGGTACGGCCACCGGCATGGATCGCGCCACGGCGGATTACATGGGTATGCTGGCCACGGTGATGAACGCCATGGCCCTGGCCGACGCCATGCGGCGCATTGATCTGGCGGCGCGGGTGCAGTCGGCGCTGAATATCGAGCAGGTGGTGGAGCCCTATATCCGGGGCAAGGCCATTCGCTATCTGGAAGAAGGCAAGGTGGTGGTGTTCGCCGCCGGTACCGGCAATCCCTTTTTCACCACTGACACCGCGGCGGCGCTACGCGGTTCGGAAATAGGCGCCGAGATTGTGCTCAAAGCCACCAAGGTGGACGGTATCTACACCGCCGACCCGAAGAAGGACGCAAACGCCACGCGCTTTGCCACGATCAGTTTCGACGAGGCTATCGGCCGCAACCTGCAGGTGATGGATGCGACTGCGTTCGCCCTGTGCCGCGACCAGAAGTTGCCCATCAACGTGTTCTCCATCTTCAAGGCCGGTGCGCTGAAGCGTGTTGTGTCGGGCGAGGATGAAGGCACCCTCGTTCATGTGTAGTAGGAGTTGAACATGATTGCCGACCTGAAGAGAAACACTGAACAAAAAATGCAAAAAAGCCTGGAAGCGTTGAAGAACGATCTGGGCAAAGTGCGCACGGGGCGTGCCCATACCGGCATCCTCGACCACGTGCAGGTGGAGTATTACGGTTCTCCGGTGCCTTTGTCCCAGGTGGCCAATGTGACCCTGATCGATGCCCGTACCATCGGTGTCCAGCCTTGGGAAAAACCCATGCTGTCCAAGGTCGAGAAGGCGATCCGGGATGCGGACCTGGGATTGAATCCTTCCGCCATGGGCGAGATCATCCGTGTGCCCATGCCCGCCCTGACGGAAGAGCGGCGCAAGGAACTGATCAAGGTAGTAAAAGGCGAAGGCGAAAATGCCAAGGTGGCCGTGCGCAATTTGCGTCGCGATGCCAACCATGCCCTCAAGGAAGCCCTGAAGAAAAAGGAAGTCTCGGAGGACGACGAGCGTCGCGCCCAGGACGAAATCCAGAAGCTCACCGACCGCTATGTGGCGGAAGTGGACAAGATGTTGGCCGATAAAGAGAAGGACTTGATGGCGGTTTGATCCGTCATCAATCCGGCTCCCCATCCCATGATCTTTCCCAGCGCCACCCGGGATGTCCCGGAAGTGCCTTCCGTGCCGCGCCATGTCGCCATCATCATGGATGGTAATGGCCGTTGGGCGAAGAAGCGTTTCCTGCCGCGGGTGGCGGGGCACAAGCGCGGCGTCGAGACAGTGCGGGCCATGGTCAAGGCCTGCATCGAGCGTGGCGTAGCGTATTTGACGCTATTCGCTTTCAGTTCCGAAAATTGGCGTCGACCCAAGGATGAAGTGTCTTTTCTCATGGGCTTGTTCGTATCCGCTCTGGAGGCGGAAATCGGCAAGCTGCACGCCAACGGCGTCTGCCTTCGGGTCGTCGGCGATCTGTCGGCTTTCGAGCCGAGACTGGTAGACCTGATCCGGCGCGGTGAAGCCCTTACCGCCGACAACAAGCGCTTGACCTTGACCATTGCGGCAAACTACGGCGGGCGGTGGGACATACTGCAGGCGGTCAATCGCCTGTGCAAGGCCGAGCCGGAAAAGGCCGGGAACTATCAGGAGTGTGATCTGGAGGCCCATCTGGCCATGGCCTATGCGCCTGAGCCTGACCTTTTCATCCGCACCGGCGGCGAAGAGCGGATCAGTAATTTCCTGCTCTGGCAATTGGCCTATGCAGAGTTTTACTTCACGCCTATTCTCTGGCCCGATTTCGATGTGGCTGCGCTGGATGCAGCCATCGACTCTTATCGCAAGCGGGAGCGACGTTTCGGCCGCACCAGCGAACAGCTGAACACGCCCGCGTCGGTAGCGAATGACCGTTGACCTCCTGAAGGGGCATTCATGCTGAAAGCACGGGTGATAACGGCGTTGATTCTCGTTGCCGGGCTGCTTTCTCTGTTGTTCTTCGCCCCTGGGATTGCGGTTGCTGCGGCCTTTGCCTGCGTTGCTGCGATAGGGGGATGGGAATGGGCGGGTTTGATGAAAATGGAAAAGGCGGCCCGCATGCTTTTCGGCGGGCTTGTCCTGGTGCTTTGTTGGATGGTTCGGGACTCTGCCGAAGAGCTGTTCCCTTTATTGTGGCTGCTTTCCGCCTTGTTCTGGCTTTTATGCTCGCCCTGGTGGTTGCGCCGCCGCTGGTCGCTGGCAGGTAACGATTTCGGTGCCTACGCCCTGGGCGGCTTACTGCTGCTGTCCACCTGGGCCTCCCTGGTCAGTCTGTATCAACGCGGTCCCGTCATTTTGCTGGCGGTGTTGGCGGCCATCTGGGTGGCGGATATCGCCGCTTATTTCACGGGTCGGGCCTTCGGACGCAATAAGTTGGCACCGGACATTAGCCCGGGCAAGACGCGGGAAGGCGCTTACGGTGCGATGGTCGGCGTGGTGGTTTATGGGCTGTCGGTATGGCCTTGGCTGGATGTGGTGCGTCCCCACGGACTGTTGGCATGGTTGGGGCTGGCCCTGGCTTTGGTATTGCTGACCGTGCTCAGCATCGTGGGGGATTTATTCGAGTCCCTGCTCAAACGTCAGGCCGGCATCAAGGACAGTAGCCAGGTACTGCCGGGCCACGGCGGAATTTTGGACCGCATAGACAGTCTGATTCCCACCTTGCCCTTGATTGCCCTGATGTTCATCCATTACCGCTGACTGCGCCCGCCGGGAAAAGCAAACACCATGGTCCGCCAACGCCTAACTGTTCTTGGAGCCACGGGCTCTATCGGGGTCAGCACCCTGGATGTGGTGGCCCGGCATTCGGACTGCTTCGACATTGTCGCTTTGACAGGACACCAGCGGATCGATCAATTGGCGGCGCAATGCAAGGCCCATCGCCCTCGCTTCGCCGTTGCCGGAACCCTTGCCGGGGCGCAGGAGCTGACCCAACGATTGGGCGCCGAGGCGGAGGGCATCACCATCCTGCATGGCCCCGAGGCCTTGGTGACCGTGGCCGCCATGGCGGAAACCGATACGGTGATGGCGGCCATTGTCGGTGCCGCAGGATTGCCGCCGACCCTTGCCGCGGCCAGCGCCGGAAAGCGCATCCTGCTGGCCAATAAGGAAGCCCTGGTCATGGCCGGCCCGGTGTTCATGGCCGAGGTGCATCGTTCCGGGGCGGTATTGCTTCCCATCGACAGTGAACACAACGCGATTTTTCAGTCGCTGCCGTCCCAGTACGATGGCGATATGGCGCGCTCAGGCGTGCGCCGGATACTGCTCACTGCTTCCGGCGGCCCGTTCCGCACCACGCCCCTGGCCGACCTGTCGGCAGTGACGCCGGAACAGGCCTGCGCCCATCCGAAATGGGTGATGGGGCGGAAAATCTCGGTGGATTCTGCCACCATGATGAACAAGGGGCTCGAGGTGATCGAGGCCCATTGGCTGTTCAATGCCGCTGCCGACGACATCCAGGTGGTCATCCATCCCCAGAGCGTCATCCATTCCCTGGTCCAGTACGTGGATGGCTCCGTGCTCGCCCAACTGGGCAATCCCGACATGCGCACCCCCATCGCCCATGCCCTGGCTTATCCGGAGCGCATGGAGTCCGGTGTGGCGTCCCTCGACTTGTTCCAGGTCGCCCAACTGAATTTCGAAAAGCCGGATTTCGCCCGCTTCCCTTGCCTTGCTCTGGCCTATCAGGCCCTGCGCAGCGGCGGCAATGCGCCGGCGGTATTGAACGCGGCCAACGAAGAGGCCGTGGCTGCCTTCCTTGACCGTCGTCTGGCGTTTATGGCCATCAGCGACGTGGTGGCGCGCACCCTGGCCGCCATTCCGTTCCAACCGGTCACCGATCTTCCTGCAGTGCTGCAAGCCGACCTGGCCGCCCGCGAATTCGCCCGCAAGACCATCGAGGCCGCCGAGCATCCGGCGGCAGCTTGATCATGCTCTGGTATCCCCTGGCATTCTTGCTTGCCCTGGGCATCTTGGTCACGGTGCACGAACTTGGTCATTATTTCGCCGCCAGGATGTGTGGCATCAAAGTGCTGAAATTTTCTATCGGCTTCGGCCGTACGCTTTGGTCGAAGACGGTAGGCCGTGATGCTACGGAGTGGGCTATTGCGTTGGTGCCGCTGGGCGGATACGTGAAGATGCTGGATGAAAGGGAAGGGGAGGTCCCGCCGCAACAGCTGGAACGGGCTTTCAACAGGCAGCCGCTGAGCCGTCGGGCTTTTGTCGTGGTTGCCGGCCCCTTGGCCAATTTGGCCCTGGCAGTAGCGATCTACTGGATCATGTTCATGGTGGGCGTGCAGGAGCTCAAGCCCATGCTGGGGCAACCCCCGGTCGACAGTCCGGCCGCCGTCGCTGGCGTTACGGAAGGGGATTGGGTGCGCAGCGTGGATGGTGTTGATGTCCGCACCTGGTCCGAATTGCGCATGGCCGTGCTGGAAGCCCACATGGCCGGGCGAAGCGCCGAACTGCGTGTGACGCATGGGGATAATGCTCACCCGGTGGTTCTGCCCACCGACTCCCTTGGGGCGAAGGACATGGACGGGGACATGTTGCGGAAGCTCGGCCTCCTGCTCAATCAACCCAAGATTGACCCGGTGATCGGCAAGGTACAGGCCGGTTCTCCAGCACAGAAGGCGGGGCTTCAGCCAGGCGACCGCATTGTGGCCATCAGCAGCGAGCCGGTGTCCCACTGGGGGGAGGTGGTGGACAAGGTGCGTGCGGCCACCGGCAAACTGGTATCCATTGACGTTGTGCGCCAAGGGCATCCCGCTCGGGTGGAATTAGTGCCGGATACGATCACCAGCAACGGCAAGGCCATCGGCCGCATGGGGGCTGCGGTACAGGCCGGTGACGATCATTCACTGCTAATAGAACTCCGCTACGGGCCCGTGCCGGCGCTCGGCCAGGCATTCAAGCAAACGTGGGCCACTATGCGCCTCAGTCTTTCCATGATGGGACGGATGGTGAGCGGCGACATTTCCTGGCGCAACCTATCCGGCCCCGTCACTATCGCCGACTATGCGGGGCAAACTGCACAGATGGGCCTGATGCCCTACGTTAGCTTCATTGCCCTGATCAGCATCAGCCTGGGCGTGTTAAACCTGCTTCCCGTGCCGCTGCTGGATGGCGGGCATTTGATGTATTATCTGGCGGAGTTTTTCAAGGGCAGCCCGGTATCCGAGCGAGCCATGGAAATCGGTCAGCGTATCGGTTTCGGTGTTCTCGGTTTGCTTATGGCATGCGCCCTGTTCAACGACCTCAATCGTCTCTTCTTCGGCTGATCTCATGAAGAAATCCATACTGGCCGGGCTGGTTGCCGCGCTGCTTGCCACTGGCGCCACAACGGCCAGTGCTTTTGATCCCTTTGTCGTCAAGGATATCCGTGTAGAGGGTATCCAACGTACCGAAGCCGGTACGGTGTTCAGCTACCTGCCTGTGAAAGTGGGGGACACGCTGGATGATGACAAAGCTTCCAAGGCCATCAAAGCGTTATTCGCCACCGGGTTCTTCAAGGATGTGCGCCTCGAGATTGAGGGTGACGTGCTGGTGGTGATCCTGGATGAGCGTCCCGCCATCAACTCCCTCGAATTCGTCGGCATGAAGGCCTTCGAAAAGGACCCGATGCTCAAGGCTTTGAAGGAATTGGGCTTGTCCGAGTCACGCATTTTCGACAGGTCCCTGCTGGAAAAGGCCGAACAGGAAATCAAGCGCCAATATCTGAGTCGTGGCTACTACGGCGCCAATGTCACGACGACGGTAACGCCCCTGGAGCGGAATCGGGTCGGCATCAATTTCAACATCGTGGAAGGTGAGGTCGCCAAGATCCACCAGATCAACATCATCGGCAGCAAGGCGTTCCCCGAGAAGGATTTACTGGAACTGTTCCAACTGCGGACCCCGGGTTGGTTCACTTGGTATACCAAGAACGACCAATATTCCAAGCAAAAGCTGTCCGCGGATCTGGAAACCTTGCGTTCCCACTATCTGGACAATGGCTACCTCGAGTTCAATGTGGACTCGACCCAGGTATCCATCTCGCCGGATAAGAAGGACATCTACATCACCATCAACGTGACCGAGGGCCAGCCGTACAAGATTGCCTCCATCAAGCTGGCCGGCAATCTCCTGCTGCCCGAGGATGAATTGAAGAAGCTGGTGACGGTGAAGCCTGGCGATAGTTACTCCCGCGCCCGCCTGACCGATACCACCAAGGCGATTTCAGATCGCCTGGGGAACGATGGCTATGCCTTCGCCAACGTCAATGCGGCGCCCGAGTTGAACAAGGAAAAATTGGAAGCGGCTTTCACCATCTATGTCGACCCGGGGCGCAAGGTGTATGTCCGCCGCATCAATGTGACGGGTAACAACCGCACGCGGGATGAAGTTGTCCGTCGCGAATTCCGCCAGATGGAGTCCGCATGGTATGACGCCGAGCGGATCAATAAGTCAAAGAAGCGGGCCAATCGCCTGGGGTATTTCGAGGATGTCGTCATCGAAACCCCGCCGGTTGCGGGTACCACGGACCAGGTGGACTTGGAAGTGAAAGTCAAGGAACGTCCCACCGGGAATCTGATGTTGGGAGCGGGTTTTTCCAGCAGTGAAAAACTTGTCCTGTCGGGTTCTATCGAGCAGCAGAACCTGTTCGGCAGCGGGCGCAGCCTGGGTGTGCAACTGAATACCAGCCGGGCAAACAAGGTGTACTCGATGTCGTACACCAATCCTTACTACACCGTTGACGGGGTCAGTCGGGGGTTCGATATCTATAAGCGTAAAACCGACACGTCCCAGTTGAGTTCCACTATCGCCACCTATGACGTTTCCTCCTGGGGCGGCGGCGTCCGCTACGGCGTGCCGATAGGCGACGAGCAGAACATCAATTTCGGTCTGTCCTACGATTCGACTACCTTGGGTGTCACGACGTCCAGTCCCCAACGTTATCAGGATTTCGTCGCCGCCAATGGCACCTCGTTTGCTTCCCTTGTGGGCAGTATCGGCTGGGGGCAGGATACGGTGGATAGCCGCTTGTATCCCACGTCCGGCTTTACGCGCAGAATCGGTGGCGAATTGACCATGCCGGGAAGCAATTTGCGCTACTACAAGGCCAGCTTCCAACAGCAGAACTACTTCCCCCTGTCCAAGACCTTCACCTTGATGCTGAACGGCGAAGCCGGTCTGGCCCACGGCTTCGGCGATCGGGACCTGCCGTTCTGGAAGAATTTCTACGCCGGCGGTATCGGTTCTGTGCGGGGCTTCGATACCGGTTCCTTGGGGCCGCGCGATGCGTCCACGGACACCGCCTTGGGCGGGACTCGGCGCTTGGTCGGCAACGCGGAACTCCTCTTCCCCTTGCCTGGTTCAGGCACGGACAAGAGCCTGCGTTTGAGTGCTTTCGTGGATGGCGGCAATGTGTGGGGCCAAGGCGAGTCGATTGCTTTCCGCGATATCCGTTTTTCTACCGGCGTAGCAGTAACTTGGAGTTCTTTCATGGGGCCCCTGAAGTTCAGTTTCGCGACGCCGATTAAGAAAGAAACTACCGACAAGATCCAACGACTCCAATTCCAATTCGGGTCGTCGTTTTAAGCTAGGAGGGAAGTGTGAGCCACATAAAAAAAATTCTGCTGGCGATAATGGTTGTCGGCGGCCTTTTTTCTGGGATACAGGCCAGGGCCGAAGGCAAAGTGGGGATCATCAATACCGAAAAAGTGATGCGTGACTCGGATCCCGCCAAGAAAGCCATGAAAAAGTTGGAAAAGGAATTCGAAAAACGCGGCCAGGATTTGGAGAAGCTGCGGCTCCAAGCCCAGAAAATGCAAGAAGACCTGGAAAAGAACGGTGTCACATTGGCGGAAGCCCAGCGTAAGGCCAAGGAACGCGAATTGGCTGATATGAGTCGTGATTTTCAGCGTAAGCAACGGGAGTTGAACGAGGATTTCAATGCTCGCCGCAACGAGGAGTTGCAAGGAGTCGTTGATCGAACCAACAAGGTGATCCGTAGCATCGCTGAAAAAGAGGGCTTTGACCTGATTCTCCAGGAAGCCGCCTACGTTAATCCTCGTGTGGATATCACGGAAAAGGTTATCAAGGCTCTGGCCGATGCGCCTACAGGCAAATAGCCTGGAATGACAGACCTCCATGAGGATAGGGGAGATCGTTGGGCAACTGGGAGGTGTATTAAAGGGCCCTGCTGACCTTGATATCCGCCAAGTCGCGACGCTCGAAGGAGCGCAGACTGGCGATATCGCTTTTCTTTCCAATCCGCGTTATTTGTCCAAGCTGACGGACACCCGCTCCAGTGCGGTGATCATTGCCGCGGAAACGGCTGATAAATGCCGAATTCCGGCGATCGTAACGGAACAACCCTATTTGTACTTCGCCCGGCTGGCGCAATTGCTGGCGCCTGCGAGGCGGGCCTTACCTGGCATCCATCCTACTGCGACGGTATTGTCATCCCTGCCTGCGTCGGTAGAAATAGGCCCCGGGGCATACATTGGCGAAGATGTGGAAATCGCCGAAGGCGTCATTGTCGGCCCCCATTGCCGGATAGGGCAGGGCAGCCGGATAGGTGAGGAAGGCTTGCTACATGCGGGTGTTACCCTGTATCAGGGCAGCATAGTCGGCAAGCGTGTCATCCTCCATTCAGGGGCTGTCATCGGTGCCGATGGTTTCGGCTTCGCTCGGGATGCCGACGGCGCCTGGGTGAAGATTCCCCAGACCGGCGCAGTGGTGATCGGCGATGACGTGGAAGTCGGCGCCAATACCACCATAGACCGCGGCGCCTTGGAAAATACGGTCATCGGGAATGGCGTCAAACTGGACAATCAGATCCAAATCGCCCACAACGTCCGGGTGGGCGAACATACCGCCATGGCGGGGTGTGTTGGTGTTGCAGGGAGCGCCCGCATCGGCAAGCGTTGTACCGTCGGTGGCGGCGCCATCATTCTCGGTCATATCGAATTGGCCGATGATGTGCACGTGTCGTCGGGTACCCTGGTAGCTAAGTCCATTTCCCGCCCGGGTAGCTATACAGGTACCGTGCCTTTCATGCACCACGAGGATTGGCTGAGGAATTTTTCCCGCGTGCGCCACCTGGATGCCATGGCAGATAGAATACGCGCCCTTGAAAAGCGGCTAGCGGAACTGGAGAAAAAGTCATGACGGCCATGGACATCCATGAAATCCTCGAATACCTGCCCCATCGATATCCCTTCCTCCTGGTGGACCGGGTGCTGGATGTGGTGCCCGGCGAACGCATTACCGCCCTCAAGAACGTCACCATCAACGAGCCTTTCTTCCCCGGGCACTATCCCCATCATCCG
>RXJP01000048.1:15426-19311 GCA_003963315.1 Rhodocyclaceae bacterium
TGTTGGTAATCGAAGCCCTGGCGCAAACCGCAGCGATCCTTTCATTCAAGACCATGGGCGGCAAGCCTGACGACAAGTCGGTCTACTACTTCGTCGGCATCGACAACGCGCGCTTCAAGCGCCCGGTCAGCCCCGGCGACCAATTGATATTCGAGGTCAGCATCACGGCGAATAAGCGGGGCATCTGGAAGTTTTCGGCGGTAGCGAAGGTGGACGGCCAAGTGGCCGCCGAAGCCGACCTCATGTGCACGGTGCGTCCTCTGGAATGAGTGCCGTACTGATCCATCCTTCGGCCCTGGTCCATCCCAAGGCGAAGCTCGGCGTTGGCGTCAGTGTCGGGCCGTTTTCCGTCATAGGCGAGCATGTGGAAATCGGCGATCGTACGGAAATCGCCTCGCACGTTTCGATTACTGGCCATACCCGCATTGGCGAGGACAACCGCTTTTTCTCCTATGGCGCCATCGGCGGGGAGCCCCAGGATAAGAAATACAAGGGCGAGCCGACCCGGCTCGAGATTGGCGACCGCAATACCATCCGCGAATTTTGCACATTCAATTGTGGCACGGTGCAAGACGGTGGCATCACCCGGTTGGGCAACGACAATTGGATCATGGCCTATGTGCATCTGGCCCATGATTGCCTGGTGGGCAACAATACGATTTTCGCCAACAACGCCCAACTGGCAGGACATGTGCATGTGGGTGATTGGGCCATTCTGGGCGGTTTTACCGTGGTTCACCAGTTCGTGCGCATCGGTGCCCACAGCATGACCGCCATGGGCACCATCCTCCTGCAGGACCTCCCCCCTTATGTCACCGCGTCCGGCAATACGGCCCAGGCCCATGGCATCAACAGCGAAGGCCTGAAGCGCAGAGGATTCTCGGCCGAGGCCATCTCTGCCATTCGGCGGGCCTACAAGACGCTTTACAAATCCGGATTGCGTCTGGAAGAGGCCCAGGCGGCCATTGCCGCGGAAGGACTGCCTGAACTCGCCCTGTTGGCCGATTTTCTCGCCGATGGAGGGCGCGGCATCGTCCGCTGAGATCAAAGGACGGCGAAGGCTGAGGTAAACACTCAACCATTCGCTGCCCCGCTGTCCTGACTTTTAGATATTTACCCTGTTTTCTCCGGGTTTTTTCCTGTTTGTCGGGAGCAACTTGAGGGAAAATCTTTCCCCATGAAACCCATACGTATTGCGCTTGTTGCCGGAGAGGCCTCCGGCGACCTTCTGGCTGCCCATCTGATTCAAGCCCTGAAAACCCGTCTCCCTGACGCCCGCTTTTACGGCATAGGCGGCCCGAAAATGCAGGCCCAGGGGTTCGAGGCCCTGTGGCCGGCGGAAAAATTGGCGGTCCGCGGCTATGTCGAGGTGCTTCGCCACTACCGCGAGATCACCGGTATTCGCCGGGCCTTGTTGACGCAATTGAAAAGCGACAAGCCCGATTTGTTTATCGGCGTGGACGCTCCTGATTTCAATTTGTGGCTTGAGACCAAGCTGAAAAGCGCGGGTATCCAGACCGTACATTTCGTCAGTCCATCGATCTGGGCTTGGCGTGGAGAGCGCATACGCAAAATTGCCAAGGCTGTCTCCCGCATGCTGGCCTTGTTCCCCTTCGAGCCGCCGCTCTACGAGCGACAGCAAATCCCCGTCAGCTATGTTGGTCATCCCCTGGCGGATGTGATACCCATGGAGGTGAGCCGTGCCGCGGCAAGGGAACGCCTTGCCCTAGGCGATGTCGGTGGGCCCGTGTTCGCCCTGCTGCCGGGCAGCCGCCAGTCGGAGCTCCAGTACATGGCCGAAACATTCATCGATACCGGAAAAAAACTGGTCCAACGCTTCCCCAAGGCTTTGTTCCTGGTACCCCTGGTTTCCCGCGAAACCAGAAATCTTTTTGAAGAAGCGCTGTGGAAGCTTGGCGCCCAGGACCTGCCGTTCAAGTTGCTTTTCGGCCATGCCCAGGATGCCATGGCGGCGTCAGATGCCGTGCTGGTGGCCAGTGGCACCGCCACGCTGGAAGCCGCATTGTTGAAACGCCCCATGGTGATTGCTTACAAGATGTCGCCCTGGTCATGGAAAAAGATGAACAGGATGCGCTACCAACCCTGGGTGGGCTTGCCTAACGTGTTGGCGGGAAGATTCGTCGTGCCTGAGTTGCTCCAGGACGATGCGACGCCGGAAAACCTGGCCCAGGCCCTAGGCAACATCATCGGCGATAGTCAATACGAGGCTCGGGTAGACGCCTGTTTCCGCAATATCCACGAACTTCTGCGACAGGACACCGCGCAGAAGGCCACAGCGGCTATCCTTGAGCACCTGGATGTCGGAGCGGTCGCCGCATGAGCGTTGTTCTGCTATGCGGTGTGGACGAAGCGGGCAGGGGGCCTTTGGCCGGCGCGGTTTATGCGGCCGCCGTGATCCTCGATCCCCTGCGGCCGATTGCCGGGTTGGACGACTCGAAAAAGCTTTCGGAAAAAGCCAGGGACCGCCTCGCACCGTTGATCAAGGAGTCTGCCCTGGCCTGGAGCATCGCCTCCGCATCGGTGGAAGAAATAGATCGCCTGAACATTTTGCAGGCGACCTTCCTGGCCATGGAACGTGCCGTGGCGGGTCTTAACCCGGCACCGACCGAGGTGCTGGTGGACGGCAACCGCCTGCCCAAATGGTCCTGGCCCAGTCGCGCGGTCGTCGGTTGCGATGCCTTGGTGGCAGAGATATCGGCTGCCTCCATCCTGGCCAAAACGGCGCGGGATGCGGAAATGTACCGCTTGCACGAGCAATATCCCCAATACGGATTCGACCGCCACAAGGGATACCCCACGGCCGAACATCGCGCCGCCCTCAAGCGCCATGGCGCCAGTGCGGTGCATAGGCTCAGCTATGGGCCGGTGAAGCAGCAACTTCAACTTTTGTAGCGCCCTATGAAGATCATCGCCTCTCGGGACAATCCCTTATTCAAACAACTGAGAGGATTGATCCAAGATCCCCGCGACATAAAAAAACAGGGAAAGACCGTGTTAGACGGCCCCCATTTGGTCGCGGCTTATCGGCAGTCCATCGGGTTGCCCGAATTGCTGGTGGTAAGCGAATCAGGGCTTGCCAGGAACGAAATCCAGCAACTGTTGGCCGACCATCAGCCCTTGCAGGCGGTCTGTTTCAAGGATGCGCTGTTCAAGGAGCTGTCCCCAGCGGAATCCCCCGCCGGGATTCTGTCCTTGATCCCCATCCCCGCAGACAAGGATGACACCCCATCGGGAGACTGCCTCGTGCTCGATGCCCTGCAGGATGCCGGCAATGTGGGCACGCTGCTGCGTTCGGCGGCGGCCTTCGGCGTCGGCGATATTTACATGGGCATCGGTTGCGCCGGGGCATGGACTCCTAAGGTATTGCGTGCCGCTCAGGGCGCGCACTTTTCCCTGCGTATCCGCGAACGTTGCGATCTGGCAGCGGTATTGAAAAATTTCAAGGGAATGCGTCTGGCCACCGTGGTGCAGGAGGCAGAGTCCCTGTATCGCATGCGGTTCGAAGGCCCTGTCGCCTGGGCGATTGGCAGTGAAGGGCAGGGGCTTGCCGCTGGTCTGCTGGCTTTGTGCGACCACCGGGTCACCATTCCCATGTCCCGGGCGTGCGAATCATTGAATGCGGCGGTGGCCGCGTCGATATGTTTGGCCGAGAGGGCTCGGCAAAAGGAAAACCATCATGAAGACAATTAAAAAACACAAGGTTGCAAGAAAACTCCTGACCTCCATGGTCGCTGCCCTGATGGCGGGGCCGGTGGTGGATGTCCTCGCGGCGGATGGCGGGGGAGGGGACTTCGACGATCTCCCCGTGGTGCTCTCCGCCTCCCGCCTGAGGCAACCCCTGGTGGAGTCGCCTAGCGCGGTCAC
>RXJP01000048.1:19361-23935 GCA_003963315.1 Rhodocyclaceae bacterium
AGGCCAGCGGCGTCCGGCACATCGCCGATCTGATGCGCTATGTGCCGGGTATTGTTGTCGGCGACAACGACGGCAACCATCCGGTGGTCTCCATGCATGGCATGTCCGGCACCTATGCCTCTGGAGTCCAAGTTCTGGTTGACGGCGTATCGGTGTATTCGCCTCTCTGGGGCGGCATGGAATGGGAAGAGTTGCCACTGGCGCTCAACGATATAGAACGCATTGAGGTCATCCGGGGCCCCAATGCGGCACTGTTCGGCGCCAATTCCTTTGCTGGCGTGATCAACATCATCACTCGTCACCCTGCTGCGGAGCCGGGCTGGCGTGTTTCCGGCAATGTCGGCAATGGTGGCACGGCGGACGGTTCCGTCAGTCATGCCGGTAGTCTGGAAAACGGTTTGCAGTATCGCGCTACTGTCGGGCAACGGGCTTCGGATGGTTACGCCTCCCGCCCCGATACCCAGCGCCAATATTATGGCAATGTGCGGGCCGAGTATCAGGTTGACGCCACGGATTCCGTGCATTTTTCCGGGCGCATCGCCGACAATCGCAAAGACAATGGCGACTACACGGTGACCGATGGTTCCAGCCGCATACCCCATCCCAATCAATCCAATCTGCTAGATTTTCAGTTGCGTTGGAGTCGGGCATTTTCTGCTGACAACGAATGGTGGGTGCAGGTGTATCACCAGCAATCGAAAACCAGCGACACGGTGACGATCGATTACAAGCAAACTACTTTAGGGGGGCGATTGTTTTCCCTCTTGAATCCTTTTTTGGCTGGCTTGGTACCTGGGCCCGTGCCCATCACTGTGGATTCTGGTTACGAAACCCGCCGCGATGGTATCGAGTTTCAACAGACGCTGCGTTGGTCTCCAGATTTGCGTTCAGTGTGGGGAGTGGAAAGCCGTCGCGATGCCGCGGCTTCCCCTACTTATCTGGGGTCTTATGGACAACAGAGCGTTCTCCTGCTGCGAGCCTACGGCAATATCGAGTGGCGCTTTGCCAAAGACTGGACGCTGAATTTCGCCGATATGCTGGAAAAGGATACTGCCGCTCGTACCGAATGGTCGCCCAAGATGGCGATGACTTGGCAACCAATTCAGGGGCATGTATTTCGAGCTGCTATCAGCACTGCACAACGTACGCCTTCGATTTACGAAGAGCGTAACAAAACGGGCTATCCCGTGCCGCTTGCGGTACAAGCCGGGATTCTGGCCATACCCGGAGCTCAAGCAGCGTTGGCGGCGTTCGGCGTCAACGACATATCACGTATTACCCTCATCAACAGCTCAGGTCAGATTGATAACGAGCATCTGCGCGTAGAGGAGCTGGGTTATTCCTTCGAGCTTCCCGAATGGAATTTTGGCGGTGATGCACGCTGGGCCTGGGAACATCATCGCGGCCTGTCAGCAACAGTGGGCTCGTTTCCCAATGTGGACATTGTTAACAAGAATCGCGTGGAGGTGGAAGCTGGCGATTTGACCTTGCGCTGGAAGCCGGTGGACGGCACTCTGCTCCGATTGGCGCTGGCCCGTCTCACAGTGAAATCCAGCACGGCCCCGTCGTCCTACAACGCAAGCGCTCCGGAAAACACGGTATCTTTCTTGTGGGATCAACACCTCCCCAGCAACTGGCGGGCTTCAGCCAACTATCAGCGGGTCAGCGCCATGCATTGGTTGGACGCGGGTAATGGCTTACTTGGCAATCCTGCCTTGCCGCCGATAGAGAATTTGAATCTTCGGCTCGGCAAACGCTTGCTGTTGCCTGGATTTGCCGACAGCGAAATTGCCGTGGTAATGCAAAATGCATTGGGGAAACATCGCGAATACTTTGCTGGATTCGCGGTCAACCAGACATCGGATACGGTGGCGAGCCGGGTCACTTTTCTGCAATTCAACGGACAGTTTTAAGCGGTCGATCACGTATATCCATGAGCCGCCTGAAACGTTTCGGCATCGCTTGTTTGCTGCTGTTTCCGCTATGGGGGCGCACGGCAGAGCCTTTGTCAGTACGATTGGTCGGTGACGATGCTGGGTTTTCCGCCCAGGTGATGCTACGCATTGAGGCCTTGATACGGAAAAATGAATCGGATGTCCTCATTAATGATCCTGAACATGCGGGGTCTGTCCATCGTCGTTTGTTGATCGGTGTAGGAGCCAAAGGTGTGCGGGCGGCAGAAGGCGCTGCGCCGGATCTGCCCGTGCTGTCGGTGTTGCCCCCCAGGCAGAGCCTTGATCCGGCGCCATTGCCTGGGGGCAAAGCCATCGGGACTATCAATGGCGATATGCCGCTCAACCGGATTTTCAACTTTGTTCAGCTGTTGACTCAGAAGCGTGGCACGTCCATTGGCCTGATCGCCGGCCCCTTCACCCAGTCGCGCCTGTCACGCCTGGAAGCCTCTGCCAATGAAAGGGGGCTGAGGCTGCTCGTGGAAAAAGTGGAGCGTGAAAACAATGTCGGTCCCGCTGTTGATAGGTTGGTGCAACAAGCCGGCATACTCCTGGCGCTGCCCGATCCAGTCGCCCATACGGCGGGAACCGTACCTCCGTTGTTGTTGATCACCTATCGGGCTGGCGTGCCCGTCATCGGCTATTCGGAAGCCTATCTACGCGCCGGGGCAGTCGCAGCGCTGTACTCAACGCCCGAGCAGATCGCCCAGCAGGTGGTGGATATGATCGCTGCCTGGCGTCAGGGAAAACCCTTCCCCTCGGTCCAGGGCTTGAAGTATTTCACGGTCGGTTCGAATCCTTCGGTGGCCCGTTCCCTGGGCTTGAGTTTGCCTCCTCCTGAAGAACTCGAGGCCCGTCTGAAGCAGATGAAGGAATAGGCGGATTAGAACGTCAGTTTGTCCAAGCCCACGGTCTGCATCAGGGTCGCTGCGATTTCCTCAATGGATTTCGAGGTGGAATCCAGCCAGCGGATGTTTTCCCGGCGCATCAGGCCCTGGGCTGCCTCGATTTCCCAGGTGCAGTTTTTCAGGGAAGCGTAACGGCTGTCCGGGCGGCGTTCCTGACGGATCTGGGAAAGACGGTCGGCGCTGATGGTGAGGCCGAACAATTTGTTGCGGTATTTGTTCAGGCCATCCGGTAATTGATGTCTTTCAAAGTCCTCGGGAATCAGCGGGTAATTCGCCACCTTAAGCCCGAATTGCAGTGCCAGATATAGGCTTGTTGGCGTCTTGCCGCTACGGGAAACCCCGACCAGAATCACGTCCGCCTGATCCAATCCTTGATCGGTGATGCCGTCGTCGTGGGCCAGCGTGAAGTTGATCGCTTCGATGCGCGCAAGATAGCCCTTCGATGTCACCGAGCCGTGGGAGCGCCCCACCGTGTGGGACGACTTGCAGCCCAGTTCCGCCTCCAGCGGCGCGATGAAGGCTTCGAAGAAATTGAGCACCACCGCATCGGCGTCGTGGAACAAGGCGGCAATATCGGCCCGGACCAGGGTGGAAATCACGATGGGGCGAACGCCGTCCCGCTCGCGGGCTTCGGCGAGTCGCTTGAGGCATTCCTGGGCCTTTTCTTCGGAATCCACGAAGGGAATGCGGGTCTGGCGAAACTGGGTGCTCTCGAATTGGCTCAGCAGGCTGTGTCCCAGGGTTTCAGCGGTAATCCCGGTGCCGTCGGAAACGAAGAAAACGGTGCGTGAAGCGTGCATTGGAGGAAAAGAAAAGAGTCAAAAACGGTACAATAACGGTTTTCCCGGGGAAGTTTTCACTTATCCCGGCTGTTCCGCTCCTTTTTATCCCATCCGAAGCAAGAAAGGCTGCTCCATCATGACTCGCTACGTCATCCCTTTTGAACAACTGCGCATGACCGATGTAGGGGAGGTCGGGGGCAAGAATGCATCCCTTGGCGAAATGATCAGCCAACTGGCTGCTTCCGGCGTGCGCGTGCCCGGCGGTTTCGCCACCACGGCCGACGCCTACCGTGAGTTTCTTGCCCACCAGGGTTTGGCCGATCGCATCAACGCCGCGCTGGATGCCCTGAATGTGGATGATGTGGATGCCCTGCTCAAGACCGGCGCGCAGATCCGCCAATGGGTGATCGACCAGCCGTTCCCTGCCAAGCTGGAAACCGAAATCAAATCCCTGTACGAGGCGCTGATCGCCGACAGCGGCCCCGACGCCTCCTTCGCCGTGCGCTCCTCCGCTACCGCCGAGGATCTGCCCGACGCCTCCTTTGCCGGACAACAGGAAACCTTCCTCAACATCCACGGCTACGAGAACATCCTCCATGCCATGAAGGAAGTCTTCGCTTCCCTCTACAACGATCGCGCTATTTCCTACCGCGTGCACAAGGGCTTTGCCCACGCCGACGTGGCGCTTTCCGCCGGCGTCCAGCGCATGGTGCGCTCCGATACCGGCGCCGCCGGCGTGATGTTCACCATCGACACCGAGTCCGGTTTCCAGGATGTGGTTTTCGTTACCGCCAGCTACGGCCTGGGCGAAACCGTGGTGCAGGGCGCGGTGAATCCCGATGAGTTCTACGCCAACAGCGCCTGCCTGAGCGCGCCCATTTCGACATCCCCTTCTTGTCGGATCTGCCCTTCGTGGGGCCGGCTTTTTTCAA
>RXJP01000143.1 GCA_003963315.1 Rhodocyclaceae bacterium
GGCGGTCTGGGCCAAGGGCCGCTCCGGCGTTACCGCCAGGCCCTTGGCCCAGCGGGGCAGATTGCCCTGGGGATGGAAATTCCATTCCGTGGGGGCGACGATGACATAGTCCGTCACCCGATCGTTGTTCACCGCCACTTCATGCATCAGCAGCCCCCTTGCGGTTTCCACCAGGGCACGTCCCCGCCCCGGAGCGAGGGCATGGGCGCTGGCGCGGCCGGGGGGAGGGAAAGCGGTTTCGTCCTCCAGGGCGTAGGCCACCAATTCCCCTAGCCGGGCCAGTCGTCGTTGCAAAAGCGGCTGCCGGCCCAGGGTTGTCAACGTGGCATCCCCTTGGCGTCTAGCCAGTGCGCCGGTCTCCGCCGCTTGGCCTTGCCAATGGGGCAGGGCGGCGAAGGCGTTGTCGAGGCGCGGCCACGGCACCAGGGACGTTGCGGCATCCAGTGCCGGGAGCAGCGGTACGGCGGGGGCATCGATCTCCAGCCTGTCCGGTGCCATGACAAGGGCAAGGGGTGCGGGGCTATTCACCACCCAGTGCAGGAGGGCCGCGCCGTCCAGGGCCTGCCAGTTCGCCGCTGGCATACCCAGCAAGGGCGCAAGGAACTCGGCCAGTTGCGTCGGCTGCGGCAGGCGGCGCGTGCCTTCCATCAAGCGCTTGGGGTCGCCCTCGCCGAGGAGATGCCATAAGTGCTCCCGCGCCGCCTCCTGGGCCGCGGCCCCATCCCGATGATCGGCCACGGCCTCGCCCCGGGCGGCCCCCAGCGCCAAACGGGCCGCCAAGCCCTGGGCCTTGCCGCAGACGGCGAACAGCAGGGGCGCCAGGGTTGCGGCGGCATCGGCCGTCTTGCCCCGCAACACCTGGGCCGCTGCCGGGCGGCGGCAGACCACCTGCGCCTCCGTTACGGTGCAGGGTATCGGGCCGGAGAGGGTGAGGCGCAGATGAACCGCGCCGGGATCGATGTTCATGGAAGGGTGCGCAGCGTTGGCGATTGCCGATTGTGCACTAGTACCTCACCTGGAGCGACAGCCGCAGGGTGCGCGGCTCGGCCGGGTGGGTGTGCACATCGGCCACGGGCGCGGCTTCGCCACGCAATTGGGACTCATAGTAGTAGTCGATGTCGCTGACCTGGCGGTCGAACAGGTTGAGGATGGACAAGGTGAGCTTCACGTCCTTGCCCAGGGCGTAGCCGCCTTGCACGTTCACCAGGGTGGACGGTTTGGAGCGTACCGAGTTGTCTTCGATCAGCGGCCGGGCGCCGAAGTGGCGCAGGCGCAGGCCCCAGCTCCAAGGGCCGGCGTCCGCATAGCTCATGCCCAGGGAAAACACCCGCTCCACCGCGCCGGGGATGAAGTTGCCCACGGGATCGTCCTCGGTGTAGCGGGCGCGGGAGAGGGCCAGGTCGCCGTCCAGGGTCCAATGTTCACCGGGCTTCCAATAGGCTGAAAGTTCGACGCCATTGCGCCGGCTGGGGCGGGAAGGTTCGGTGGTGCCGGCGTCGCCGGTGAACAGCAGTTCCGAAGCGATATCCAGCCGCCACAGCGCCGCGCTCAGTTGCAGGCCGGCCAGGGGCGCGCTGCGCAAGCCCAGTTCCGTGCCCCGGCTGCGTACCATGGGGGTCACCGGTGCCACCGCCGTGCCGAAGGCCGGATCGCGCGGGTCGGGATTGATGCGGGTCAGGGCGCCCCGGGCATCGTTGCTGTGGAAGCCGAGGCCGCTGTTGAAATAAAACTCGGTGCGGGGCCAGGGGCCGAACACCAGGGCCAGCTTGGGGCTCCACAAATGGGCACCGGCGTTGCCCGAGTTGGCCGTGCTGTTTGCATACCCGTCCGAGGCCACCCGGTAGCGCTGGAAGTCACCGCGTACACCGATCTGGCTGCGGAACCAATCGTTCCATTGCACCAGGTTCTGGGCATAGACCGCATAGGTGTCCTCGTCCACCTTGTCTTCCCGCACCGTGGCCCAGGGTTGGCGGTCGGTGGTGAGATAGAGGCCCACCTTGCCGATGCGGTCCAGCCGGGCCTGGACGCCCAGGGTGTTTTCCACCAACCTGCCGTGCCAATCCGCCACCCAGCTTCGACTGGCGCCGCCGCCGTAGATGCGGCGCTGGTCGGTCTGCTGGAATTGGTCGCCGTGTATTGCGTCGGAGGCGTAGGTGAAGTTGGACCAAAGGTCGAGGCTATAGTCGATGGCATAGGCATTGGCCTTCCAGCGGCTGTTCTGGTCGCGCCCCGTCCACTCGCCGGAAAGACTGTAACGGTGGGTCTGGCCGCCATCCGTCGGGTCCACATAACCGTAGCGGTCGATCAACCCGCCATCTATGGCCCGCTGCGGCACCTGGTCGGTGGATCGCCAGCGGCTGTCGTAGGCCATCAGGGCCAGGCTGCCGCCTTCCTCGGCGCTGCCCCAGCCGTAGCGCAGCACACCGTTGAGGCGTTGCAGGCCCTCAGGCAATTGCCAGGGGCCGTTGTTGCCGAATACTTCCAGGCCGTAGAGCAGCCGGCCGTCGCCGACTTCGGGCGATCCCGCTAGCAGCAGGCGGCGGTAATCGCCCTGGCCCAGGTCGGCCTGGAGGAAGGGTTGCGCCAGGTTGCGGCGGTAATCAATGCTCACCGCGCCAGCGCTGGAGAAATCCCCCTCCTCCGCCCAGTAGGGCCCCTTGCGGTAGGTCATGCGATCCACCAGCTCGGGGATGAGGAAGTTCAGGTCCAGGTAGCCCTGGCCGTGGGCATGGGTCGGCAGGTTCACCGGCATGCCCATCAGCGACGCGGAAAAATCGGTGCCGTGGTCCAGGTTGAAACCACGCAGATAGTACTGGTTGGCCTTGCCGTCCCCGGCGTGCTGGGATACCACCAGGCCCGGTACGACCTCCAGCACCTCCGCCGGGCGCAGCAGGGGCCGGTTGGCCAGTTGCTGCGCCGTTACCGTGCCTTCGCTGGCGGAATCCGCCACCCCTACCAAGTCGGCGGTGCTGGCTGTCACTTCCACTGCTTCAAGGGTGGGAATACCCGCCGCCCGGCCCAAGGAGCAGACCGTGACCGCACCAGTAAGTATGAAGAAATTTAATTTTTTCTTAATCATGGGCAAAAAAATTCAAGGGTTGGAAGCAGTTGTCGACACCCGCAGGCGGATGGCGACCATGTAGCTGATGGCGAGCAAGACAATCACCAATCCGCCGAAAACCAATTCCCTGCCTTCGCTCCAGGCCTCCACGCCCGGCAGCGACCATTTCGCCACGGCCCAGGCCGCCACCAGCAGGCTCACCGCGCCCACCGTCAGGCCCATCACCCGGGAGGCGATCAGCGCCGTGGCGTCGGCCCGGCGTAGCAGACGGGCGATCCAGAAACCGTTGATGCCGTCGGTAGCCAGCATGCCTGTCATGAAGATCAGGCCCAGCATCAGCGCATGTTCCCAGCCGCCATAGCGGGTGGCGGTGAGGGCGAACAGCGCCGCCTGGCTCAAGGTATCGAAGGAGAGGGCGAACAATGCCCCCACCAGGGCAATCAATCCGGGATGGCTGGCCTGCCGCAGGCGGCCGAGGAAGCGGCCCTTGAGGCCCACCGGCATCACGATCTCGGCAGGCGGCGTGCGCAGTACCGCCAGCAAGTTGGCGCAACCGAGGGCCGCCAGGAACAACACCGACACCGCCGTGCCGAAGCCCTCCAGCCATTGGGGCACCTGCGCCGACCCGGAGGCCAGGCTCACCAACAGGGCGATGCTCACCACCACCGCGCCATGGCCCAGGGAGAACAACACCCCGCACCAGCGCGCCAGAGCCGAGCGGCGCCCGGCGTTGAAGCGGGTCAGGCCGTCGATGGTGGCCAGGTGATCCGCATCGAAACCGTGGCGCATGCCCAGGGCGAACACCAGCAGGCAAAGGGCAGTCCATTCCTGGGGCAAGGCAGTTTCCATGGTGGCGGTCCCGGTGGCGGTTGGGCGGTATGCAGAAATTTTAACTTTTCATACAAATTCCGTGCCGGAGATTCCCGCCATGGCGAAGTGCAGGCGCCAAGGGGCTTGGCGCGTGGGCGCGGCGTGAAGGGCCACGGCGAAGTGGTCAGTCGCCTTGCAGTTGACCGGCATCAATGGCAGCACTGTCACCGGGACAGGCTGGCATGGGGCGCACCTATACTGGGCGGTGTGAGCCGTGTTGATGTGCTGCTTTAAGGGAGTCGTGCCATGAGCAAAAAATCCTTCCCCCTATCCCGCGTCTATCGCCTGCTCGAACCCGGCCCGGTGGTGCTGGTCACCACCGCCCACAAAGGCAAGGCCAACGTGATGCCCCTCTCCTGGCACATGATGATGGAGTTCGAACCGCCCCTGGTGGGCATGCTGCTGAGCGGACGCAACTACAGCTTCGAGCTCCTCACCGCCAGCCGGGAATGCGTCATCAACATCCCCACCGTGGAACTGGCCAAGTCGGTGGTGGCCTGCGGCAACTGCACCGGCCGGGATAGGGACAAGTTCGCCGCTTTCGGCCTCACCCCCAAGTACGTGGACGGCGTGGCGCCGCCCCTGATCGAAGAGTGCTACGCCAGCCTGGCCTGCAAGATTGCCGATACGCGGATGATGAACAAGTACAACCTGTGCGTGCTGGAGGTGACCCGGGCCTGGAAAGACCCGACGGTGAAGCAGGCCAGGACATTGCACCATGAAGGCATGGGCAACTTCATGGTGGCGGGGGAACGAATCAAGTTGGCGTCGAAGATGAAGTGAGAGGGCGCGATTCACGACCCAAAACGGCCGGCCGGGCGGTCAAGGTTTCAACGGCAGGCTTTAGCGTGAAGCAGTCGCCCACCTTCCTAGAGCAAGGTCTAGACGGTACCGATTAAACACCCGCATCACAACAAGGACTACGCTATGGCGTCCAAGAGGCCGGGGTGAATCCAGGCCTCCAGGACGCGCTGCAAGCGTCACTTCATATCGAAGCGATCGGCATTCATCACCTTCGCCCACGCGGCGACGAAGTCATTGACGAACTTTTCCTTCGCGTCGTCCTGCGCATAGACCTCGGCATAAGCGCGCAGGATAGAGTTAGAGCCGAATACCAGATCGACGCGGGTCGCCGTCCATTTCATGGCACCAGTCTTGCGGTCTCGGATCTCGTACAGGTTCCTGCCGGCCGGCTTCCACGTATAGGCCATGTCGGTCAGATTGACGAAGAAGTCGTTGGTCAGCGCGCCGACGCGATCGGTGAACATGCCATGCTGCGTGCCGCCGTGGTTGGTGCCGATCATGCGCAGGCCGCCGACCAGCGCGGTCATCTCGCAGGCCGTCAGGCGCAACAACTGGGCGCGATCGAGCAGCAACTCCTCTGCGGTCACGACATAGTCCTTCTTCAGCCAGTTGCGGAAGCCATCAGCCAGCGGTTCCAGCACGTCGAAGGATTCGGCGTCGGTCATTGCCTGGGTGGCATCGCCGCGGCCCGGCGCGAAGGGCACGGTGACGCTGAAGCCCGCCGCTTTGGCGGCCTGTTCCACTCCCAAGTTGCCGGCCAGCACGATCACGTCGGCCACACTGGCGCCCGTCTCGGTAGCGATCTTTTCATAGGCTGCGAGAACCTTGGCGAGACGCGCCGGCTCGTTGCCTTCCCAGTCCTTCTGGGGTGCCAAGCGGATGCGTGCGCCGTTGGCGCCGCCGCGTTTATCGGAGCCGCGGAAGGTGCGCGCGGAGTCCCAGGCAGTGGCCACCATCTCGCTGACCGAGAGGCCGGCGGCGGCGATCTTCGCCTTAACGGCCGCGACATCGTAGTCCTTGCGGCCGGCGGGGACCGGATCCTGCCAAATAAGATCTTCTTTCGGCACGTCCGGGCCGAAGTAGCGGGCCTTCGGACCCATGTCGCGGTGGGTCAGCTTGAACCAGGCGCGGGCGAAGACCTGTTCGAAGTAGGCCGGGTCGTCGCGGAAGCGCTCGGCGATCTTGCGATACTCCGGATCGAACTTCATCGCCATGTCGGCATCGGTCATGATCGGCTTTCGACGGATCGAGCGATCCTCGACATCGACCGGCATGTCTTCTTCCTTGATGTTCACAGGCTCCCACTGATGGGCGCCGGCCGGCGACTTCTGCAGCCACCAGTCGTAGCGCAGCAGCAGGTCGAAGTAGCCGCCCGTGCCGGTGTTCCATTTCATCGGATGGGTCGTCCAGGCGCCTTCGATGCCGCTGGTCACGGTATCGCGGCCGACGCCGCGCGTCGTGTGGTTCTGCCAGCCGAGGCCCTGTTCCTCAAGCTCCGCGCCTTCGGGAGCGGGGCCGAGGTTGGCCGCGCTGCCGTTGCCGTGCGCCTTGCCCACGGTGTGGCCCCCGGCGGTGAGGGCGACGGTCTCCTCGTCGTTCATCGCCATGCGCGCGAAGGTGACGCGCACGTCGCGGGCCGTCTTGAGCGGATCGGGCTTGCCGTCCACGCCTTCCGGGTTAACGTAGATCAGACCCATCATCACGGCGGCAAGCGGGTTTTCCAGATCGCGTTCGCCGGAGTAGCGAGAACCGGCACTGCCGGAGGGGGCGAGCCATTCCTTCTCGGAGCCCCAGTAAGTGTCCTTTTCCGGATGCCAGATGTCTTCGCGGCCGAAGCCGAAACCGAAGGTCTTGAGGCCCATCGACTCATAGGCCATGTTGCCGGCGAGGATGATCAGGTCGGCCCAGCTCACCTTGTTGCCATACTTCTTCTTGATCGGCCAGAGCAGGCGGCGCGCCTTGTCGAGGTTGGCATTGTCGGGCCAACTATTGAGCGGCGCGAAGCGCTGGTTGCCGGTGCCGGCGCCGCCGCGACCGTCGGCGATGCGGTAGGTGCCCGCCGAGTGCCAGGCCATGCGGATCATCAGGCCGCCGTAGTGGCCCCAGTCGGCCGGCCACCAGTCCTGGCTGTCGGTCATCAGCGCCTTGACGTCCTTCTTCAGCGCCTCGACGTCGAGCTTCTTGAGTTCTTCCCGATAATCGAAGCCAGCCCCCAGCGGGTTGGTCTTGCTGTCGTGCTGGTGCAGGATGTCGAGGTTCAGCGCCTTCGGCCACCAGTCTACGTGGGACATGGACGCCGACGTCACTCCACCGTGCATGACAGGACACTTGCCTTCATTGCTCATGATGCTCCCCCTTCTTTCGAGTGATGACTTAAAAATATCTTGTGCTTAGCTTATCAGGATCACCATCCAGCGGCCATTGAAACGGGACAATGCCGATGATCAACGCTCGCTATCGCTGCGCGCGGCCATGTATGAACACCAGCGATGGGCCGTTTCCCGCCGGACACCAACCATTCATTCGGTAACGGTTGTACGGCCGGATTGGCCGAGTAGTTCCTGTCGGCCGTCAGGCGGCTTCAAGTGTGGAGCGGTTGCACTAATAGCTGCTTTGGAAAACATGTGACGGACCGGTTATGGCGGTATGCAGTCCGTGATGATTGCACCCCTAGTCGTTCTGGCTTCTGATTTGCCACCCGCATGCGCCACCTGTAGGCTCTCTACCGAATATCCAAAGTGTGGGGATTTCTCATGAACACTTTCTTGACCTGGGCTTCCATCGTCGGGCTGTCGGCCACGCCCAACCTTATTCTGGGGCCGTCGGTGGCGGTGGGGGTGGGTATTGCGGCCCATTACAGTCCGTGGATTCTCCTGCCGGTGGTGGCGGTGTCGGGTTACGTGGAAGGGCTCATCGTCGCCTGGCTTGCCGACGAAACATTGAAGATCGGTGTCATCAATCGATGGATTGCACGGATGCGCACCCCCAGGGCCGTGGCGTTCGCCAATCGATGGGGCATCTGGGGTGGTTTGACGGCGGGTTGTGCGGTGCTGGGCCAGGAGCCGATCCTGGTGGCGCTGCGCTGGCTAGGTGTAGGCATGGGCCGGCTCTGGGTGCCCTTGGCGGTGAGCAACGCGGTCTTTGCGTTGATCTATTACGCGGTGGTGCAGTTCGGTCTGGATCAGATGGCCGGTTTTTGAATTCGCCTTGAAGCAGCGCCAAGGAAACGCTGATTAAGTCACCACCGCTCGGGCTGAGCTTGTCGAAGCCCTTGATTCAGCGGGGATGGCCCTTCGACAAGCTCAGGGCGAACGGGCTTGTTCAGCGTTACCCTAATGAACACAACAGGCTTCGACAGGCTCAGCCCGAACGGTTGGCGGTTTGCTGCGCGGGAATGACGGTAGAGGAAAGGCTTGTCACTCTTTTGACCGGTTCTCAATCGCGACCACCGGCAAGCTCAGGGTGAACACCGCGCCGCCGTCTTCATGATTCGCCGCCGTCAGCTTGCCGCCGTGGCGTTCGACGATGCCGTAGCTGATGGCGAGTCCAAGGCCGGTGCCCTGGCCGACGGGCTTGGTGGTGAAGAAGGGGTCGAAGATGCGGGGCAGGTTGTCGGCGGGAATGCCGGGGCCGTTGTCGTGGAAGTCGATGGCGATCTGGTCGGCCTCCTGGCGGGCGGAGATATGCAGGCTGCCGCCGGTTTGGCCGGCCACGGCGTCGGCAGCGTTCTGCACCAGGTTCATGGCCACTTGCTGCAATTGGCCGGAGGAGCCCAGCACGGGAATGTGGGCGGGGAGGTCCAGGGTCACGCCGAAGGTGTCGGGCACGGCGCGGCTGACCCAATGCACGGCCCGTTCGATGACGGGCACCAGGTCGAATTTCACCCGTTCGTCCCGATCCATGGCCGAGAAGCGCTTGAGGCCGTCCACCACGTCGCGGGTGCGTTCGGCGCCTTCCACGGTGCCTTCGATCAGTGAAGGCAGGTCTTCCAGGATGCGGTCGATGCGCAGCTCCTTGCGCAGTTTGGGGGCATGCTCGCCATCGTGGTGGACGGCGTCGAGGTAGGTGCCGATGCGCTCCATGTAGCGCTTGAGGGCCACCACATTGCCCAGCACGAAGCTGATGGGGTTGTTGAGCTCGTGGGCCACGCCGGCAACCAGGCGACCGAGGGAGGCCATCTTTTCCGAGTGCAGCAGTTGCTGCTGGGTGCGCTTGAGTTCTTCGTGGGTCTGGTGCAGGGCCTGGTAGGCGCGGCGCAGTTCGCCCACGGGGCGGCCGGTGACCACGGTGCCCATCATCTTGCCCACGCTGTTGTAGCGCGGTGTGCAGTTGAGGGAGACCGGCACCGCCATGTTGTCCCGGCCCTGCAACAGCAGTTCGCAATCGTGCAGCGGTTCGCCGATGTGGCCGGCCACGTGCTGCTGCATGCGGCGGCGGGAGGCTTCGTCGGCGAACAGGTCCACCAGGGCGGCGCCCTTCAGGGCTTCCTCGCTCTTGCCGGTGATGGCCAGCAGGGAAGGATTCACGTCCTCGATCACACCGTTGCGGTTGCAGACGATGAGCACGTCCGACATGGAGGTGAGCACCGAGACGATGAACTGCTGGCTTTCCTCCAGGGCGGCGTTCTTCTGCTCCAGGGCCACTTCGTAGTCCAGCAGCTCGTGGTACACCTCGTCCATTTTCTGGATCACGTCCATCCACACATGCTCGCCCGCGGCGGCGCCCGCAGCGGCAGCGATGTCTTCCAGGGGATTGGGTTTGGCAGAGGAGTTCACGGCGGTTCTCAGCTTTTGGGTTTCAGGTGCACGTGGGGCTCGCCCTTGCCCCGGACGTGGTAGGCATGGCTGTGGCGGCCCTGGTCCATGTCCACCGAGATCAGGTTGATCTGGCCGTGGCGCACGCCGCGTTCCGCCATCATCGCCTCGGCGAAGGCGCGCACCGCCTTGGCCGGGCCTTTCAGCAGCACGGTTTCCAGGCAGTTCTCGTGATCCAGGTGGGCGTGCAGGGTGGACACGGTGAGGTCGTGGCTGCGGTGCTGGATTTCCGTCAGCCGTTCCGCCAGCTCGCGTTCGTGGTGGTTGTACACGTAGGACAGGCTGGCCACGCAATAGCCGCTGTCGTCCCGTGCCTGGTGCTCCTGTTCCAACTGGCCGCGCAGCAGGTCGCGTACCGCCTCGGAACGGTTGCTATAGCCGCGCCGGGCGATGAGCTGGTCGAATTGCCGCGCCAGGTCGTCGTCCAGGGAAATGGTGAAGCGTTCCATGGTTATTTCCCGAGCAGTGTTTTCATGAATTGTTCGGCACTCACAATGGGGCAAGAAGAAGCCTTGGCAAGACTGAGCAGGTCCTGGTCGCCGGTGACCAGGGCACGGGCTTTGCCTGCCACCGCCAATTGCAGGAAAGGCACATCGAAGGTATCGCGGCAGGCTGGGGTTGCGGGCGGCGGATTGGGGATCACGACGCTTTTGCAGTAGGGCAGGTAGTCGGCCAGCAGTTCCTGCTGTTCATCCGCCGAGAGTTTGAACTTCGGGTAAGCGAGCACCCGGAGCAGCTCTGCCGCCGTGGCGCGGGAAACCAGGGGTTGGATATGATGGTTCTGCCAGGCCAGCCGTAGTGGCGTGACCCGCCCTTGGGAAAACACCAGCGCCGACAGCACCAAGTTGGTGTCGATCACGACGCGGGGCGGGTTCCCGGCGCGCTTCATTTGGCGCGGGTCTTCTTGCCGGGCGGTACGGACCGGGCCCAGCTCACGGCGTCGGCGATGTCCTTCTCCTGCAAATCCAATTCCGCCAGCTTGGCGCGTATCGCATCGCCTCGTTGGATGCGTACCGGGGTCAATACGATCTGACCATTACGGGTTTCCACGTCATAGTATTCCGCGGGCCCCACCGCCGCGGTGATGCTCTTGGGCAGGGTCAGTTGGTTCTTGGCGGTTATCTTGGCAAGCATGGGAACACCTGTTTCCATAAGTAAGGAATCCTTACTTTAAGCCATCCGCCGAGACAGTTCAAGCGGCGCCTCCCGCGTCCCGGCGCCGCAAGTCAGGGCACCGTGCACACCATGTACAGGTGGGCGGTTGAGAGTTGTTGGCTCAACCATGCGGGTTTTGGTGTGGTTTCATGAGTTCCGGACCTCCGCAAAAACGGCCAGTTCCGGACATTATGAATCAAAGGGATACGATGGGGTTTTCGGCACGTATCGGGCCGATTGGCAAGAAGGCTTATTGGGCCACTGCCCACAAATTCCCGCCTTGGTTCAGGTCTTTTGACGATCGGTCTTTTGCAGGATCTGGCCAATACTCCCCCATCGAACATTGTCCTGATCGGTCATCAGAAATTCGGCAATCTCTATCCCGAGAACATGGGCGATCTCGTCAAGCTCGGTAAAGTCCAGGTGGCGGCCCCCCACTCATACTTCGAGACAAAGGCCTGGGCTGCTGTCGACGCAGCGCCACGCCCCGCGACGGCACCTCCGGGGATGGGGCTGCCTCCTGAACGCTTATCGCGCGATGTTCGGATCTGATACAAAGCCGATCTTGACCAATCCTGCGCTCGACGCCGCTGCCATCACCTCCGCGAGGACTTGGTATTGCGTCGTTTTGTCGGCACGGATATGCAATTCCGGTTGCGGGTCGAGCTTCGCCGCAGCGACCATACGGCGCTGCATTTCCGCCTTGTCGACCACCTCGCCATCCCAATAGATGACATTCGCGGCGTTGATGCCGAGTTGCACGTTCTCAACCTTGGTGACGTTCGGGTGGCTTGCCGCTTTGGGCAGGTCGATCTTCACCGCGTGGGTCATCAGCGGGGCGGTGATGATAAAGATGACCAACAGGACCAACATGACGTCGATCAACGGAATCATGTTGATGTCCGCCATCGGCTTGCCCTTGCCGCCTTCGTGGAATCCGCCGAAGGCCATGTCTAGTGCTCCAACGACGAGGGGGTGGCGGGTTTGAGCATGGCGACGTTGCGCGGCTCAGACACGTGGGCCCCGGTCGTGAGGAAGGCAAACAGATCGTGGGCGAATGAATCCAACCGCGATAGCAACAACCGGTTGCTGCGCGTGATCGCGTTGTAGGCCAGCACCGCCGGAATCGCCACGGCCAAGCCCAGCGCCGTCATGATCAGCGCTTCCCCGACCGGACCGGCGACCTTGTCCAGCGTACCCTGACCGGTCATGCCGATATTGACGAGCGCGTGATAGACGCCCCAGACGGTGCCGAAGAGACCAATGAAGGGAGCTGTGCTGCCAACCGACGCAAGCACGGTTAACCCGCTTTCGACCTGGGCGGTTTCCTCGTCGAGCGCCTGGCGGATGGCCCGAGTCAGGAACTCTGCGGCTGTCCCTGCTTCGGTCAGCCGGCTGGCGCCGTGCTGTGCATGGTGTTGGGTTGCGACGATGGCTTGGCTGGTTAGATGCGAAAACGCCTCGCAGGGCGGATGTGCGCCGAACGCCTCACCGACGGACTGAATTGAAGGGGCATTCCAGAACATCGCAAGAAAGGCTTTCGAGCGGTTCCTGGCGAAGAGAATATGGATGGTCTTCGTGATAATTAGGTACCAGGTTGCAACCGACATGGCGAGGAGGATAAGAATCGCTCCTTTGGTGATCCCATCGGCTTGCGATAGAAAATCGGCGATGCCGAGCGCTTGCGTGTGATCCATGATTTAACCTTCCAACGAGAATTGAATCGGGACGATGACCCAGGCGGGGACCGCCTGGCTGCCCTGCCGGGCGGGAACAAAACGCCAGGAGCGAACTGACGCCTGAGCCGCCGCATCAAGGCGCGGCGATCCGCTTGAGCGCTCGATCTCCACTTTGTCGGCACCGCCGGCTGCACTCACAAACACCCGCAACAAAACCTTGCCCTCTTCGCCCATGCGCCGGGACAGCGGGGGATAGGTCGGCGTCGGGTTATGGAGGTAGGCGGCGCCGAAGCTTGGCGGAACAACCGGGGTTGGCGCCGGTTGGGCATCCATCGGCGGTAGTTGTGGCGCCTTGGGTGCGGGCGGAGCGATGATGGGCGAAGGCGATTCGGGCGCCTGGGTCGTCAAAACAGGCGGCGGCGTTGTCTTTTGCACCGGGCGGTGTTCGGGCGCCGTCGCGGGCCGGGGCGGTTCCTCCGCTTGGGGCGGCGTGATGAAGTTCACCATGATCGGCGCCGCATCCACGACAGAACGGCGCACAGCATCAATCTGGAACAAGCCCCAGAGTACGGCCCCATGGAGGATGACCGTGATGGCAATACCGGCCAGGCGCTCGGACTGGTCCGAGCGTCCTTGGCGGTACTGGATAGCAGCGGTACTACTTTCCATTGCTAGCCTGGGGAGCCGCGGCGACAAGGCAGCGTTGGAGCGTTGTCTCCAGCCACTGCTGGTCCACTTCTCCCGTGTGAGTTGCGCAGATCGAGTGACCGCTGCGCAGTACTACAGTGTGGGGTAGTGCCCCAGCCGGATCACCGAAGCGTCGCAGCAAGCCCCGTGGCTCGGCCGGTCCCAGAAGTTGGACATAGGCGACCGGATGTACGTCGAGAAAGTCGCGGGCCTGGCTTTTCGGTGACACGGTGACGCCAACCATAAGAAGCTCTGGATGTGCGCTGGCGAATCGATCCAGCACAGGCATCTCACGCACACAGGGAGGGCAGTCGGTATCCCAAAAATTGACGATGACAGGACGATGGCGATAAGCGGAAAGCTGCAAGAACGCCCGCCCATCGATACGCGGCAGTTCGAAATCAATGGGTTCCGCCGCCACGCCGGCGGACAATACGGCCAGCATGGCAGCAACCAGTGATTTACACCTCCCGGCCATTACAGTGCCATCCGCACACCAGCATAGACGTAACGACCCCGGTTCGGTCCCCAGATATGGGTCACGTCCAGACTCCCCGCCGAATCGACCCACAAGTAGCTGTCATGCTTTGCTTGCTGGTAATCGAACAAGTTGTCGGCGCCGAAGAAGGCGGAATAATGTTTATCGAAGCGGTATTCAGCCCGCACGTCCACTGCGGAGAAGGATGGGCTCCAGTCCGGCTTGGGCGTACCGTCCAGATTGTATTGTTGGGTACCCGCATAGTCGTAGAACTTGGCCAGATTCTGCCGGCCGGTCCAAGTGAGTTTGCCGGTCAAGTCCCAACCGCCTACGTTTGAGTCAACGGTGACATAGACACGCTGCTCCGGACGGGAAAAGTTCAAAGTACCCGGGGTGAAGTCATAGCTGAACTTTTCCAGACCGAGGCTGAGCGCTGTACTTGCGGTGGCCTGATACGTGCCAACCCAGTCGAGGCCCTTGACCGTGACGGGATCCGGGGCCGAGCCGAAGATGGTAACGCAGGCTAGGCAGCTACCGGACGGATCGTCCTGCCCTGAAGACAGGGTGGCAAAGTTCTTGATCCGGTTGTAGTTGGCCGAGGCCACCCAGCTAAAGCGGTCGGATGAAAAGCTCAACGCATAACTGGCGTTGTCCGATGTTTCCGGCTTGTCAATCTGACGGACGATTTTGCTATCAGAAAGAATCCCGTGTTCCTGCTCGAAGAACGAAGTCGGTGCTCGGAAGCCGCGACCCAGGGAGAAGCGGCTGGCGTAAGCGTCATCGTGGTGGTAAAGGGCGTTAAATCGGGGGCTGACGATGGTGCCAAAGACGTTGTGCTTATCGACGCGGGCCGAACCATTCAGTTCCAGTTTGTCATCGAGGACTGGCCGATAGATTTGGACAAAAATGGCCGGGGTGCGGTAGGTGTAGTTGTCTACCCCAATGTTCGGGGTCCGCCCGGTTTCGTCCAGCCCGGGGTTGGTGGCGAAAGCTATGCCATGACTGCGAAGGTCCTCATAGCGGTAGTTGAGCCCCACGGTCACCAAGTTGTTGCCCCAGGGTGCCCGGTAACTGGACTCCAGGTAGTACTGGCTCTGATTTGCAGTATAGATGCCGTCGGCACCGTAGAACGAATCCTGGTAGTGGTGGGCGATCCCAGCCGCTAGCCGCAGCACGCCGTCGCCGACATTACGTTCGCCGATAAAAGTGCCCTGTTCCCGGCGCGTGGTGATGATCTGGGAAATCCCACCCAGGCCGCCGTTGTAGAGGACACCGTTCTGACCATTCGCCAGCGTATCGGGGCCACTGGCCCCATCGGGGGCCACCCAGCCATTGGGGTCGGGCGAACCGTGGGGACCCTTGCTGAAATCAAAGGGATTGCCGGTCAGGCTTGCCTTGATGGCCGCGTAGTTGCTTCCCAGGGGGCCACCGCCGCGGTCTTCGTTGACCAGATCAAGGCGACCGCGCACTTTGAAGCCGCCGACGTCGTCGAGGAAATAACCGATCCCGGCCATGGTCCGGTCGAAGCCCGTGTACTGGCTGATACCGGAACCGATGCCATCCACGGAGTCATGCTTACGGTAATCCACCGATGCGGACAACGCACCCCCTTCGATGGGCCTGGCGAGATAGAGGTCGCCATTGAATGCGCCGAAATTGGCGACCTGGCCGCGAAACACGGTTTCCGCCTGCGTCGGGCGTTTGGTGACAATGTTCACTGTGCCGGCCAGGGCTTCCGGCGCCACCAGACTGGCACCTGCACCCCGCGCGATGTCGATCCGTTCCAGCCCTTGGACATTGACACTGTCCAGGCCGTAGGCCGACGACACTGACGAGTACAGTGGAATGCCGTCAATCATCAGGGTCGTGAAGCGCCCGGGTAGGTTGTTGAGCGTCACATTGCGAACATTGCACACGGAACACTCCACCTGCACCGAAATACCCGGGCGTTTATCCAAGGCCTCGGTAAGGTTGGTGGCATTACTGCGTTCAATCGTGGCCGCATCGACGGACTCGGTCTTGATGATCTCGTCACGCAGGCTGCCTTGGGCGTTGATCTTGACGCCCGAACCCATGACGTGGACCTCAGGCAGGGTCAGAACGGTGTCGTCGGCATGGGCAACGGTACTGAGCGTGCCTGCGATGGTGGCGGCGAAAGCCGCCTTAATACGAAAAGATGGAAACATGATTACTCCACATAATGCGTTGCGAGAGTGCCGTCCGGAGGCGGACGGCCGATGGCGGGGCGACTAGGGGAGGCGCGGCGGTGCCCGTGAAGGATAGGAAGGAGAAAACGGCGCAGGCTCGTAAGCGTAGACGATGCCGGTAGGAGAGGGGAATTTGCTCGTCAATAACAGGTTCGCCAGCGGAGCCCGGGGGGGCGCCACCGCTGCAATTGCCGCGAATGCTGCACAGATATGGCAAAAGATTGAAGTGGATGAGTTTTTATTTTGGGCAGGGTCGTCAGATCGCCCCTGATCTCCATGTTCCAGTGCAACGGTAGGCGGGATTGCCAAGTGGCCAATAACATGGGCGTATGCCGCCTGTTGTGAGCCCAATAGACACAGCGCAAGAAGCAGACAAACCAGCCATTGCCGCAAATTAGTTTTGCCCGTCGCTATTGGCATACCGACCGCTCCAAACGTACTTTCACGGTGGCGATATATTCCTGCATGTCGATGGCGGCACTCAGACGGTTTTCGATCGACGCCTGAGCCTTGCTGCTGTCGGCATAGCGTGTTGCCAACACTGCACAATCCTCTTGATTGGGATTCTTGGATTCCCGTTTGCAAGCAGCCAGCCGGAGCTTCAAATCGGTGGTTTCACTGCCGATGTCAATGAGCTGTTGCGTCAAACCGGCCAAATCGAAGCGAGAGGTGAGTTCATCATAGGTCTGTTGCAGGCGATCATGGGTAGCGGCTTCTACGCAGTCGCTGTCCGCGGCCAGGGTTACCCCACAGCAGCACGCCAGAACAAAACAACCGAGGAAATGCAGACCCGGGGACATGCCGCTCAGCGCCCCTTCTCTTTATAAGGCTCCACACCGTCCGCCTTCATGCGGTATCCCACCTCGCCGAAATCCGTGTGCGAAAAAGTAGTCTCCAGCGTTCCGCTGACCCACACGGCCCCCATGATCTGGGCATTGCGTAGTGGTTTCTTCGGAAAGACATGGATCATCTGGTTGGCCGGCGGTGGCGGGACATGGATGCAAGCGCCGAAATAGGGCACGAGCAGGAATTCCTTGACTCGGTCGAGATTGGTGTCAAGAGAAACGATAAAACCGGGGATGCGGACACGCACCCCGTTCATTTTCGGTTCCACCGGCGCCGTGTTCCATGCCGCCTTGAGCTGATCCATGGCTTCCATCGCCTTTGGATCGGAGTCCTTCAGCTTGGACAGATCCAATTTCTTGAACGCCTTCATTGGGTCCCAGTCGGCGGGGAGCAAAGCGTCCCAGCCGATCTCACGGTAGTCCGCAGTGGGCGGTGTCGGTGCGTTGGCCGATGGTAGCCGTTCACCGATCTGGTATCCGCCGGCCCCGAGGGCTCCCGGTGTGATGCTTGTGAGCATAGCTGCCACAAGCAGTGAAAATGGGGATCGGAGGGATAGCATGAAAAACCTCATAAGCGTGGTGTCAAGCCATCAGCCAGGGAAAGTCGATAGGCGCGGTAGCCGGGAACCAGGCTGGACATCAGCCCGGCCCCTATGACCGCCGCGAGTAGCCTGAGTTCATCCGGAGAGATGAGCCGTGGAGCGACTCCGATGCCGTACCGGGTCTGTACCCATGGCCCGATAACGGCGGACGCGCCCGCCAGCAGTGCGACACCGAGGATGCAACCCAGTAGCGTGATGAAGAGACCTTCCAGGATCAGCAGCACGAACACATCGACCGGCCGGGCACCCACCGAGCGCAGGATGGCCAATTCCCGCCGTCTTTCGTTAAGGCTGGCCAGCACCACGGCCACCAGACCGGCCAGCCCGACGACGACAACCATGGTAGCAACCGCCAGCAGCGCCTGCTCGACCGTGCCTATGACCTGCCAGAGTTGCGACAGCGCCGCACCGGGCAACACCGCCAGCAGCGGCTCGCCGGCATAGTCGGCGACGTAGCGCTGCATCTTGAACACGCCGATGCGGCTCTTTAGGCCGACCAGGACGGCGGTGATGTCCTTCGGCGTGAGGTCGAACTTCTGCACGAACTGTTGGGGGATAGAAAAGCCCGGCAGGGGCGCGCCGCCCTGCCAATCGAGATGGATCGCGCTGATCGCCTCGAGCGAGACGTGTACGGTGCGATCCACCGGCGTGCCGGTGGGGGCGAGGATGCCCGTGACGACGAAGGGTTTGTCGGCATGCTCGAGGCCGCCGATGCCCCCTATGCCGTGGGTCAGCACGATGCGGTCGCCGAGCTTGTAGCCAAGCTGGTCGGCAACGTCGGCACCGAGGACGGCGTCGAACACTCCTTTGAAGGGCTGCCCTTCTTTGAACCCCAGCGCCCGGTCGTCGCCGTAGCGGAAATGGTCGAAGTACGAGGCGTTCGTGCCGAGCACCGGGAAGCCGCGGTGCGAGTCCCCGAGGGACAGCGGCACCGCCCAGGCCACGGCCGGATTTAGCTTGAGGTCGAGGTAGCTTTGCCAGCGCATGTTGTTGGTCGCCTCGCCGATGCGGAACACGGCGTAGAGCATCAACTGCACGTGGCTGGTGCTGGCGCCGACGATGAGATCGGTGCCGGATACCGAATGGGAGAAGCCCTCGCGCGCGTCGTGGCGGATGCGCTCGACGCCGAGCAGCAGGGTGACGGAGAGCGTCACGGCGACCAGCGTCATACCCAGCGTCAGGCGGCGGTTCCAGGCACTGCGGGCGGCGAGGATGAGCAGGTGCTTCATGCGGCCGCCTCCAGCACCGCCGCATGGTTGATTGCGGGCAGGGCGATTTCACGGTCAAAGGCCGTCGCCAGACGCCGATCATGACTGACGAAAACCAGGGTGCTGCCCGCCGCATCGGATTCATGCATCATGAGATCGAGGAAGGCTATCTGGCGATCCGCATCCAGTGCCGAGGTAGGCTCGTCTGCGATCACAATTTCCGGACGGCCGATCAGGGCGCGCGCCGCCGCGACACGCTGCTGTTGTCCGACAGAAAGCTGGGTTGCTTCCCGGTGGTGCAGGGACGTGTCGATATCCAGATGGTCCAGTAGGCGCAAGGCCTCATCATGCAGAGAGCGGCCACTGTCGATGGCACGTTGCCGCCGCCGGGAGGAAAATCGACATGGCAGCAACACGTTATCGAGAACGGAAAGGTAAGGAATCAAGTTGAACTGCTGGAACAGAAAGCCCACGTGGCCGGCACGAAATCGATCGCGTTCCGATGCGGAGCATTGGGGCAACTCGACACCGAGAAGACGCAAGCTGCCTCGTTGGGGCAACAGGACGCCGCCGAACAGGCCCAGCAGCGTGCTTTTGCCGCTGCCGCTGGGACCATAGAGAAAGATGCGTTCGCCGGCCTGTACTTCGAAATGGGGAATATCCAGGCAGGGGGCCAGGCCTGCCGACCATTGAAAGGACAGGTTCTCGATGCGGATCACGGGATCGCTCATGGCCGTCTACCAGTCAAGCCGTCGTCGCGCGGATGACAGCTTGGCCGCTGTTTGCCCCTTGGCGGTCGCCACCTGGACATCCACCTGTCGTAGATGGGGGAAACCATCGAAGAGCATGAGGTCGAGTCCATGCAGAACTTCCGGGTGCTGGCAATGGAAGACAAATTCGCCATCGAGATCGGCATGGCCATCGCCATCGGTTTTCTTTTCTGGAGACAATACCGGCGACTCGAGCTTGACTGAGACCAATCGGCATGCGGCGGCTGGCGTCGGAATGAACACCGCGTCGTTTTTTTGTAGGCGCGACGACATGTCGCGCACCGCGGCTTTCTGCTTTTCCGTATGGGGGAGATGCTCGAAGCCCAACAGGTTGTCGAGCGGGCTTTCCAGAACCAGCGTCAGCGTGTCGCCATCCACGGCTACCTGGAGATTGGCAACACCATGGACATGGGCGCCCAGCCCATGGCTGGAGGCCACCGTCGACAGCAGGGTCAGAAGGCCGAATAAAACACCTTTGAGTCTCATGGCAAATCTCCTTTTGTCTTCCCGATGCAATGGATGAAACACCGTCACTCCCAGAGCGCATCAAGGGCGATCAGCACACGGGGAGAATGCTCCGGCACCACAGCAGGTGAACGATGTATCGCGCCTTGGCCTTGATTCCCCTGCCAAAGCGAGCCCTTCAGAAGAACCAGTTCAAAGTTGTCTGCCTGGTGGATCGTGATGTCCGCGGGCAGGAGCCCGCTTTCCTCGTCAGGGGTACCGCCGCTGCCAATGCCCAAACGTGACCGATCCAACCGGGCGTCGTCCAGCCATTCCGTGCCCGAACCGCGCCAGGTGCAGACCAGACGAATCCCCGTGCGATCCACATGGAAGCGGGGGCACATGGCGCCCTCCACCACCTCGATGCGCATACCGATGTACGGGCATCCCAACAGGTCGCCATAGAGCATGCACAGTTCAGCGACCTCCTTTGCCAGTGCCGGTCGTCCAGGCAGATCGGGCAGGTCGGACAGGTCGGGTGGCTGGTCCCAGGCCAGCCTTTGCCTCAAGCCTTGCCCCAAGCGTCCCAAGCGGGCGGCTTCTGCCAAATAGGTTTGTACTTCAGGCTGAAGCGGACGCGGCCAGGAGGCAACTTGCACCTGGGAGTCGAAAATGCAAGTCAAGTCCAGCAAGGTATTCGTGCGGCGGTAGCCGGCATCGGTCGTGGGAGCATTCATAAGCTCACCGCCGGTTCTGTCGGCAACACGGCGTCGGCCGTCACCGGGGTTTTGCAGAACATCTCGAAAGCGCGTTCCAGCCATTCCCGACGGAAGCCCTGGGTAATGAACACCAGGCGGGTGCTTCTGTCTCCGTCGGGCCAATGCGGCAGACTGCTGTGGGGATAGCGAACGTGCTGTACGCCGTGAACGACGCGCGGCACGCTCTCGCCCTCGACATTGACCAAGCCCTTTACGCGCAGGATCCGTTCCCCCAGGGTGGTGTGCAACACGTCTAAGGCCGTGGAGAAATCGCCCCACTTGAGCGGCTGCTCGATGCGAAGCACATGGGCCTCGATGTCGGCGCCATGTCGGTTCACATCGTGCTGGTGGTGGTTTTCCTCGGCCTTCGCCGCCTTGACCGCTTCCGCACCCAACCAGCAGGCTACGGCCGCGGGTTTTCCGGCGACTTCGTAGATCCCGCAATTCAATACCGACTCAACCGCACACTGGCCGCGATGCACGTGAATCTGGGCTGCGCCGGGGTTGATACGGGCCAGCCGCCTGGCGGCGCTGGCGATGGTAGGACCTTCCGCCAGGTCGCACTTGGTGAGCAGCAGGCGGTCAGCCATGACTACCTGCCGGGTCGCCTCGGGATGACGGTCCAATTGGCCGTCGATAAAATTCACGTCTACCGCGCTGACCACGCCGTCCAGCCGGTAGCGTTCGGCGATGAAGAAATCTTCCATCAGGGTGTAAATAACCGGGGCGGGGTCGGCCAAGCCGGTGGTTTCGATCACGACCCGCTTGAGACTGGGAATCTTCTTTTGCAGACGGCGTTGAAACAATTCCGTCAGGGCGCGGGACAGGTCGCCGCGCACGGTGCAGCAAATACAACCGGAATCGAGGAGGATCATGTCGTCCTCCACCTTCTCCACTAGAAGATGATCCAGGCCAACTTCGCCGAACTCGTTGATAAGGACGGCGACGCCCTCCATAGAGGAGTGTTTGACCCACTGGTTGAGTAAGGTGGTCTTACCCGCACCAAGGAAGCCGGTGAGGACCGTTACCGGGAGACGCGTATCGCTAGCGCGTGTGCCTCTGCCATCCAATGAAACCATGAAATTTCTCCAGAAACTCTGACTCGTCGGGCCATAACGCCACGACAAAAGACGCATGTCAGAACGGAGGAGGCGGTGCGCGGGCTTTTGAAAAAGGAATGTAAGGACAAGGACTGGAAGCAATACGCCAAATGGAGGGGCTTCCATAAAGTTTTGCAACGGCAAAACAAACCCCCAACGTCATGGCAAAGGCCGTGGCTGCGCAGAAGGCAACGCATGTCAGGCATGGCTCGTCAGGCGAATCGGGGCGCACATCGGTAAAAGAGGACTGCGCCGCGGTATTTTGGAGCTGATGGGTATTTGCGATTTCGCCAAGCGCATGGCCCAATCCGTGCTGAAAAGCCGCTTGCTGAACGATGCAGATCAGCAGACCCAGCGTCAGCGCCAGGATGCGGCCCCACTTTGTCGGCAAGAGATTGCGCACGATGGGTAGCATTAGTGCAAAAACCTCATGCCAAAAGGCACCATCGCAGCCCCGGCAACCATAAAGCCGCCTTGCCAGGCAAAGGTCTCCTGCTCATGGCGTAGCCAGGGCAGAATGCCAGACAGGGCGATGTAGATGATGTTGGCTGCGGCAATCGAAAGAACGAAGGGTATCCAATCCCTGGCGGCGGACAGGGCAAGATAGCCGGCGATAGCACCGAAGACGCAAGCAAGTCGCGAGGTTGCATTCCAGATGAGCGCCTTTTTCCTCTCCCATTTCGCGGTGAGCAGAAGGGCAAAGTCCCCTGCCTCCCGTGGCACTTCGTGGGCAAGAATGGCAAAAGTCATTCCCCATGCCACCAGGGGATCGGTGAGGAAAGCTGCGCCCAGCACCAATCCATCGGTAAATACATGTAACGCGCTGCCGGTCAGAATCATTGGAATTGGCCTCGCCAGTTCGTGACCGCAATGACTACCTGCCCCGTGTTGGCATCCGGCATGCAGTTTGACATCCAGGGCGAACAGCGCCATCAACGCAACTAGCAACACTGCAAACAAGTCGTATGGCGCCATACCTTCATCCAGCGCTTCGGGGAGCAGATCGAGTAACGCAATGGCCAGCATCAGGCCCGCAGCAAAGCTGACCAGGCGTGTCAGCCAGGTTTGACTTAATCGAGCAGTGCCAAAAAATGCGATAGCCATACTCACGAATCCGGCAATTGCACTAGCAGCGATGGTTTGCGTGAGTGGATTCATGACCGTGTGCTGACGCAACGAGGACACTCGCCCCGGATGTCCAATTCCATGCTGGCAAAGCGGAAACCGCGCGGAAGATCTGGGGGCGGAGGCGGCGGCGCATCCAGGCAAAAAACACCGCCGCACTGAGTGCACCGGAAATGAACGTGCTGGACGTGTTCGCGATTCCGATCCGCGAGGGAAAAACGGAACACGCCCGACGTATCGGCCGCTTTATGGGCGAGGCCAGACTCGACGAGCCAATCCAGAACCCGATAGAGCGTAACTCGATCAATACCAGGGAGTCCCTCTTTACTTAGGGACGCCTCCATATCGCCATGACCGAGCGGAATCGGTGCTGATTGGAGTAAGCGTAAAACCCGAATGCGCGCCGACGTCACCTTCGCGCCTGTGGCGCGAATAACCCGTTCAACGTCTTCATGTGGGGACTTGGAGGAAGCGATCATCCGTTGCAATGCCGATGGTTAATGCAACATTATTGCATTAACCGGGGCCGATGTTCAACTTCATTTCGCCTTCAGGACACGATGCACGAGGTCCGTTCCCTGTCGGCCCGGCTTTATACCGAAAAATATGGGAAGGAATGCGCCGATGCGCTACTTGGCCGCAAGTCGGCGAAGATCACCGAACGCTATCGGGACGAACGGGACGGCTGGTTTCGACCAAAGATCGCCTACGAAACCAGCCGATTAGGAGCCCGGACCACCGGGCTTTCCCTTACTGAAGTCTGCAATCAGGAGGGGTTGAAGCGCGCCGACAGCATTTTTCATTTGCTGTACGTTCGATGCAAATTTGACGCACATGTATATGAATCATCAGCTTGCACCCAGGGCCTGTTCACAGGATGAC
>RXJP01000041.1 GCA_003963315.1 Rhodocyclaceae bacterium
CACCACCGCGCCGCCGCCGGCGCTGAGTCTCTCTCCCAGCAGCAGACGGGAGAGCAGCACGGTCCACAAGGGGGAGAGATAAAACAGCAGCAACACCCGCATCACCTCGCCATGGAGCACCGCCAGCACATAACCCAGGTTGCAGCCGCCGGCCACCACAGCCATGGCGGCCAGACCCCAGGTCGGACGCAATCCCTTGAGCCGCGGCCACAACAGCGCCAATCCCACCAACAGGGCGATGGTATAGGTGGCGGCGGTGGCCAATGCGCCGGACATGCCAGCCTGCTCCAACACCCGATAGGGATACCAAGCCAAGCCCCACACCGTGGCGGCGGTGAATAGCGTCGCCACGGCGACGCCCTGCCCTTTTTGCTCTTGTCCTTGTTCCAACCGCATAGATGTCCGTTGTCCGCCTGTTCGATTTTGCTGCTGTTCTATGGTGTTGGAATCACGTCGCCGCTGCGGCTGAGGCCATGTCCTCGCCTATAATCCGGCCCTTACCCAAACCCACCGCCACCGCCTCCAGTGAATCCCCGTCTCGACCTGCTCCAGCCCTATCCTTTCGAAAAATTGCGCGGCCTCTTCGGCGGCGTGACGCCCCCGGCCGACCTGAAGGAAATCAAGCTTTCCATCGGCGAACCCCAGCACGAAACGCCGGAGCTTATCAAACGGGTGTTGATCGAGAACCTCGGCGGTCTCGCCAACTACCCCGCCACCGCCGGCGGCAACCCCTTGCGGGAGGCCATCGCCGCCTGGATCGGCCGCCGCTACCGGTTGCCCACCCTGTCCATCGACCAGGTGCTGCCGGTGCTGGGCTCCCGCGAGGCCCTGTTCTCCTTCGCCCAAACGGTGATCGATGGCAGCAAACCCAATGCCCTGGTGCTCGGCCCCAATCCCTTCTACCAGATTTACGAAGGCGCCGCCCTGCTGGCGGGGGCCGCCATCCTGCCCGTGGCCACGCTGCCCGAGCACGATTTCGAGATGGATTTCGCCGCCGTCAGCGAAGAACAATGGCAACGGGTGCAGGTGGTCTTCGTCTGCACCCCCAGCAATCCCACCGGCAAGGTCATGGGCCTCGAAGGCTGGAAGACCCTGTTCGAGCTGTCGGACCGCTATGGTTTCATCATCGCCTCCGACGAGTGCTACTCGGAAATCTATTTCGACGAGGCCCAGCCGCCCCTGGGGGGCCTGGAAGCCGCCCGCAAGCTGGGCCGGGACGACTACTGCAATGTGGTGATGTTCTCCAGTCTGTCCAAGCGTTCCAACGTGCCGGGCCTGCGTTCCGGCTTTGTTGCCGGCGATGCGGCCATCCTCAAGAAATTCCTGCTTTACCGCACCTACCACGGCAGCGCCATGGGCGCCCCCACGCAAGCCGCCTCCATCGCCGCCTGGAACGACGAAGCCCATGTGCGGGACAATCGTCGCCTCTATGTGGAAAAATTCCAGAAGGTCACGCCCATCATCGCGCAACATCTGGATACCCGAATGCCCGATGCCGGCTTCTACCTGTGGGCCAGGACACCCATCGCAGATACCGAGTTCGCCGTGGGCCTGCTAAGGGAAAAGAATGTGGTGGTCCTGCCCGGCAGTTACCTGGGGCGGGAAATAAACGGGCTCAACCCCGGCGCCAACTTCATCCGCATCGCCCTGGTGGCGGGGGTGGACGAATGCCTGGAAGCCGCCCGCCGCATCGCCGATTTTTGTCAAAAACTCTAACCGTCAAATTGGAAACAGCCATGAGCAACGAACTCCAACAGATCATCGAACAAGCCTGGGAAGACCGCGCCAACCTCAAGCCCGGCACCGCCCCTGCCAAGATCGGCGAAGCCGTGACCCATATCCTCGGCGAATTGGATGCCGGCACCCTGCGCGTGGCGGAAAAGATCAACGGTGAATGGACCACCCACCAGTGGATCAAGAAGGCCGTGCTGCTGTCCTTCCGCCTGGAAGACAACGTCAAGATGGAAAGCGGCGCCATGAACTTCTTCGACAAGGTGCCCACCAAGTTCGCCCATTACGACACCCACCGTTTCCAGACCGGCGGTTTCCGCGTGGTGCCCCCCGCCGTGGCCCGCCGTGGCAGCTTCATCGGCAAGGGCGTGGTGCTGATGCCCTCCTACGTGAACATCGGCGCCTACGTGGATGAAAACACCATGGTGGACACCTGGGCCACCGTCGGCTCCTGCGCCCAGATCGGCAAGAACGTGCACCTTTCCGGCGGCGTCGGCATCGGCGGCGTGCTGGAACCCCTGCAGGCCAACCCCACCATCATCGGCGACAACTGCTTTGTCGGCGCCCGTTCCGAAGTGGTGGAAGGCGTCATCGTCGAAGACAACTGCGTGATCTCCATGGGGGTCTTCATCAGCCAGAGCACCAAGATCTACGACCGCACCACCGGCGAGATCATCTACGGCCGCGTCCCCGAAGGTTCCGTGGTGGTGAGCGGCAGCCTGCCCTCCGCCGATGGCAGCCACAGCCTGTACTGCGCCGTGATCGTGAAGAAGGTGGATGCCCAGACCCGTTCCAAGACCAGCATCAACGAACTGCTGCGGGATTAACAACGCAACCGCTTAGGACACGGAGAGCACAGAGATGGGGAGAACACAGAGAAAGCCTATTGGTTTGTTTTTTTCTCTGAACCCTCTTTGCCTCCGTGTCCTCTGTGTTAGAAGCGGTTAACCGTTTTAAGTAGGAGATCGACATGAGCACGATGCTGAAGCTGTTCACACTGATGCGGGACAAGAAGGCCACCGACCTGTTCCTGTCCGCCGGGGCCCCCATCACCATCAAGATGCAGGGCAGCGCGGTGCCGGTGAACCAGACCATCCTCATGCCGGCGGATGTGGAAAACCTGCTCAAGGAAATCCTCACCCCGGAACAGCTCCACGAACTCGAGGAAACCCGGGAGCTGAATACCCGTAAAAGCTACCCCGAGGTGGGCATCTTCCGTCTCTCCTGCTTCTACCAGCGCGGCACCCTGGCCATGGTGGCCCGCTTCATCCCCGCCGACATTCCCAAGTTCGACGACCTCAAGCTGCCTCCGGTGCTGAAGGACGTGATCATGGAAAAACGCGGTCTCATCCTCATGGTGGGTGCCACCGGTTCGGGCAAGTCCACGTCGCTCACCTCCATGATCGACTACCGCAACGAGAACGTCTCCGGCCACATCCTGACCCTGGAAGACCCCCTGGAATTCATCTTCAAGAACAAGAAGTCCATCGTCAACCAACGGGAAGTGGGCACCGATACCAAGGCCTTCCAGACCGCCCTGAAGAACGCCCTGCGCCAAGCCCCGGACGTGATCCTGATCGGCGAAATCCGCGATAAGGACACCATGAGCCAGGCCATCGCCTACGCCCAGTCCGGCCACTTGTGCCTGGCCACCCTGCACGCCAACAACAGCTACCACGCGCTGTCGCGCATCATCAGCTTCTACCCCCTGGACAATCGCCCATCCTTGCTGGCCGACCTGTCCGTCACCCTGAAGTGCATCATCTCCCAGCGCCTGATCAAGACGCCGGAAGGCGGCCGTGCCGCCGCGGTGGAAGTGATGCTCAACTCCCGCCACGTGGCCGAACTGGTGGAAAAGGGCGACATGGACGGCATCAAGGAAGCCATGGACAAGGGCATGACGGCCGGCGCCCAGACTTTCGAACAGGCGCTGTACAAGCTCTACAAGGAAGGCACCATCACCCTGGAAGAAGCCCTGGCCAACGCCGACTCGGCCAATAACTTCCACTACCTGATCAACAACGCGGCGGAAGAAAGCAAGAAGCCGGACAGTCCCGCCGTTCCCGAAGGCACGGAAGTGGGCGCCGGCGGCGCCACCTTCTCCGAATTCAAGCTGACCCTGGGCGAATAGCCTCGACCAAGGGGCGGGCAACCGCCCCCTTCATTTCAACATCCGCGCCCATGAGCTCCCCCACCCTGTCCCTCGCCCAAGCCCTGATCGCCCTGCCCTCCGTCACCCCGGAAGACAAGGGCTGCCTCGAACTCATCGCCCAAAGGCTGGAGCCCTTGGGCTTTGTCATCGAGCGTCTGGATGCCAAGGGCACCAGCAACCTCTGGGCGCGGCGCGGCAGCGAAGGCCCCGTGGTGTGCTTCGCCGGCCATACCGACGTGGTGCCCACCGGCCCCCTGAGCCAGTGGCATTCCGATCCCTTCAAGCCGGAAATCCGCGACGGGGTGCTCTACGGCCGCGGCGCGGCGGACATGAAATCCTCCCTGGCCGCCTTTGTCGTCGCCATCGAGAGCTTCCTCGCCACACACCCGGACGCCCCCGGCTCCATCGCCCTGCTGCTCACCTCCGACGAGGAAGGCGATGCCCTGTCCGGCACCGTGCATGTCGTGGAAACCCTCAAGGCCCGGGAACAGATCATCGACTATTGCATCGTCGGCGAACCCACCTCCAGCGAGCGCCTGGGCGACGTCATCAAGAACGGCCGCCGCGGCTCCCTTTCCGCCAAGCTCACGGTGAAGGGCATCCAGGGCCACGTGGCCTATCCGGAAAAGGTGAAGAACCCCATCCATCTCATCGCCCCGGCCCTGGCCGAACTGGCGGCACAAAAGTGGGACGAGGGCAATGAATACTTTCCGCCCACCAGCTTCCAGATTTCCAACATCCACGCCGGCACCGGCGCCACCAACGTCGTGCCCGGCAGCGTCGAGGTGCTGTTCAACCTGCGCTTCTCCACCGCCAGCACGGCGGAAGGCCTGCAAGCCCGTATCCAGGCCATCCTCGACCACCACAAGCTGGACTATGACATCGCCTGGACCCTGGGCGGACGGCCCTTCCTCACACCGCGCGGCAAGCTGGTGAGCGTGATGGCCGAAGCCATTGCCGCCGCCACCGGCGTCACCCCTGAAATTTCCACCACGGGCGGCACCTCCGATGGCCGCTTCATCGCCGACATCTGCCCCCAGGTGGTGGAGTTCGGCCCGGTGAACGCCACCATCCACAAAATCAATGAATGCATCCCCATAGCGGACTTGGAGCCCTTGACCAAAGCCTACGAAGGTATGCTGGTTGGACTATTGAAGTAAAACCTTAACCTCTTTTGACATAGAGGGCACGGAGACACAGTGAACACAGAGGAAAGACATAAATCAGGAAAACCTATCTTGCAGGTTGGAGTTTCTTTCTTGTTTTTCTCCGTGTCCTCTGTGTCTCTGTGATCTCCGTGTTGAAAGCGGTTGCCTTTGGATTTTCGCTATGAGCCATATCACCGACGAACTGATCACCATCCGCGATTGGCTGCGCTGGGCTGTCAGCCATTTTGAAAAGACCGGCCTGTTCTATGGCCACGGCTGCGACAACGCCTGGGACGAAGCGGTCTGGCTCGTCCTGCACGCCCTGCACCTGCCCCTGGACAGGCTTGAGCCTTTCATCGACGCCCGCCTCACCGTGGCCGAACGCAAGACAGTATTGGCCCTATTGCAGGCCCGTATCGAAAAACGCATTCCCACCGCCTACCTGACCCATGAAGCCTGGCTGGGCGATTACAAGTTTTATGTGGACGAACGGGTCATCGTGCCCCGCTCCTACTTCGCCGAGCTGTTGCGGGAAGGCCTGGCGCCCTGGGTGGAGGATCCCGCCGGCATCAGCGCCGCCCTGGATTTGTGCTCCGGCTCCGGCTGCCTGGCCATCCTCATGGCCCATACTTTCCCCAACGCCGCCATCGATGCGGCGGACCTCTCCGGCGACGCCCTGGCAGTGGCCGCCCGCAATGTGGCCGATTACGGCCTGGAGACCCAGATCGAACTGATCCAGTCCGATGTTTTCGCCAAGCTGGAAGATGAACATGGCAAGCGCATCTACGACCTCATCATTTCCAATCCGCCCTATGTGACGGAAGAAGCCATGAGCGTCATTCCCGACGAATACCGCCACGAGCCGCCCATCTCTCTGGTGTCGGGCAGCGATGGCCTGGATGTGGTGCGCAAGATCCTCGCCGGCGCCGCCGACCATCTCACCGACGACGGCCTGCTCCTGGTGGAAGTGGGCCACAACGCCGACCTGGTGGAAGAAGCCTGGCCCCACGTGCCCTTCACCTGGGTGGATGCCCCCAGCGGCGAATCGAAGATATTCCTGCTATCCCGCCACGACCTGCTGGACCATTTCAGCAAGTAACCCGGACCTACCGATCCCCATGGCCGGCCTCAATCCCCAGGAAGAAGCCAAGTTGATCGAGCTGCTGTCCGCCGTGGAAGCGGTGCTGACCCACGTCAACACCTCCCACTGCCTGGATCAGGACACCATCCGGCAACTCGCCGCCATGGCTGATTTCATCCGTGCCTGGCTGGCCGGGGAGTCGGAGCAGGAGGCGGAACAAAGAGTGGAAACCCTGGCCGCCTACACCGCCACCCTGGCGAAAAACATGCACCTGCTGGCCGCCCAGGAAGCCCAGGCGGAACCCATCCGCCACTAGGTCTGCACCAGCGCCATAACCCGGAAACGCCCCATGGAAATCACCCTCGAACACCTGCTGGAAGCTCGCCCCCGCATCGCCTTCGCCCGAACCCGCCAGTTCGCCGAAAAGCAGCCTCCTATCGTGGATACAGCGACACCCGAGCTGGAAGACCATCACCGTGAGGAATTGGCCGAATGGCAGGCGAAAGCCGCGCAAGGGGACGCCTACGCCCAATGGATGATGGGGCGGGCGGCCGAAAAGAACCTCATTACCCCCGGCGGTCCGGAAGCGGCCGATGGCTGGTATCGCCAGGCGGCGGCAGGCGGCAGCCCCCAGGCCATCAACGACCTGGCCGTGGCCCTGCATCGGCGTTGCGACCCCGATCCCGCCCTGGGCGACACCCTCGTCGCCGAATATGAAAAGGCCGCCGACGGCTGCGTGGCCGAAGCGCTCTGCAACCTGGGCCTGGTTTTCCACCACTATCGCGGCTATACCGGACGCCACAAGGGCAACGTCTTTTTCGAGGAAGCCCAGGCCGAAGGCGTGGCCGAGGCGGCGGCCCTGCTGAAGGAAAATCAAACCGGACTGAAGGTGCCTTCGAACTAGGACCTGTTCACGCCGGGCTCAACGAATCACCAGATGGCCGCCCTGCTGCCCCACCGGCAGAGCGAAGGAAAACAAGTCAGCCCGGGCGGCAAGCGCCAAATCGGCCTTGGGCAGATTAGGCCAGGTGCCGGCGGTGAATCGCCTGCCGAAATCGGACTCCCGCACCCGGCGGGCGAAGGGCTCAGGATCCGTTTCCTTCCCCTTCAGCAGGGACTCGATGTAGTCGGCGCAGGCGATATCCTCATCGCCGTCACGATCCACCCACTCGCCGGTAATCACGAAGCACACCTCATCGGCTCCCCTCGCCCGTATCGCCTCTGCCGTTGCCCGGGCACAGACCAGGCTGGCGGCGTAGAGGTGTTGCGCCTGGCGAAAGCGCTGAAGGCCGCTGACGCCCGAGGCCGTGCTCATCACCACCTGTTTGCCGGCAAGGTCCTCTTCGGACAGCCGGGAAGGCGAATTGCCGAAATCGAAGCCGGGCACCGGATCGCCGCCCCCCACCGCCCCTACCGACACCGGATGCGGAAGCCTTTCCAGCAAGCCGATCGCGGCCGCCACACTGGCCACCGGATAAATGGCCTGGGCACCCCGGGACAGCGCCACCGCCGCGGTGGTAAATGAACGCAACACGTCGATCACCACCACCGTGTCCTGGTGTTGGGGCAGGTTCTGCAAGCGATTGAGGAAGACGCGGGAAAACTTCATGGTGGCTCGGTATCGTCGACGACGCGGTTCAGGCCCAGTGGCAATGCACCACCCGGGTCTCCGACAGTGACTTGGCTTCAGGATAGCGCCGCCGGCACGTATCGTCAGCCTTGGGACAACGGGGGTGGAAATGGCAGCCTTGAGGCGGATTCGCCGGCGAAGGCATATCGCCGGCAATGACGGCACCTCCTGCCGACTTCTCTCCGACCAGGCTCGGCACGGCGGCAATCAGGGCGGCGGTATAGGGATGCCGCGGGTCGCGCAGGATTTCATCCGCCGTGCCCTGCTCGACGATGCGGCCCAGGTACATCACCGCCACTTCATGGGCGAGATAGTCCACCACGGCGATATTGTGGGTGATGAACAGATAGGCCAGGCGCCGCTGGGCCTGGAGGTCTTTCAGCAGGTTAAGTATCTGCGCCTGCACCGACACATCCAGGGCGCTGGTAGGCTCGTCGCACACCAGGAGCTGCGGGCTTACCGCCAAGGCGCGGGCAATGGCGATGCGCTGGCGTTGGCCGCCGGAAAATTCGTGGGGATAGCGCTCCGTCATGTCCGGGGCCAGGCCCACTTGCTGCAAGAGTTCGCCGATCTGCCGGATGCGATCGCCGGGTAGCTTCAAGGCATCCATGCCTTCGGCAATGATGTCCTTCACCCGCATCCGCGGATTGAGGGAGGCGTAGGGGTCCTGGAACACCATCTGCATGCCGGCCCTGGCTTGGCGCAAAGCCTTGGCGGAAAGCCCGGTCAGCTCCGTACCCCGGAACTGTACCTGCCCCGCACTGGGCTTGATGAGGTGCAGCAGGGCCTTGGCGGTCGTGGTCTTGCCGCAACCCGACTCCCCCACCACGGCCAGGGTGCGGCCGGGGGCGAGGCTTAGGCTCACGCCATCCACCGCCTTGACATGGCCCAGGGTGCGTTGCAGGAGGCCGCGGCGGATGGGGAAATGGACTTGGAGGTCTGTCACTTGGAGCAACGGCAGGTGCGCAGCCGGAGAGGCGTCTTCCTGAGCAGTCTCGACAATAATTTCGGTGCGATGCAATTGGGCCGGGGTATCCAGATGGCAACGCATCTGCTGGCCTTCCCCTGCGGTTTTCCAGGGCGGCGCTTGGCGGCGACAGACGTCCATCACCTTGGGACAACGGTCGGCAAAGCGGCAGCCGACGAATAGGGCATCCAGGGGCGGCACCCGGCCGGGAATCGTCGCCAGCCGCCCTACCCTGCGTTGGGCTTCGGGCAGCGCGGCGAACAGCATTTGCGCATAGGGATGGGCCGGCGCGTCGAAGAAGCGATCCCGGGACGCGACTTCCACCAATTGCCCGGCATACATGACGCCCACCCGGTCGGCCATGCGCGCCACCACGCCCAGATCATGGCTGATGAGCACCATGGCCATGCCCCGTTCCCGTTGCAGACGGGCCAACAGGTCCAGCACCTGGGCCTGGATGGTCACATCCAGGGCGGTGGTGGGTTCGTCGGCGATGAGCAGTTTCGGCTCCCCGGCCAGGGCCATGGCGATCATGGCCCGTTGCTTCATGCCGCCGGAAAGCTGGAAGGGATAGTCGCTCCAGCGCCGCTCCGGGTCGGGGATACCGACCGCTTGCAGCAGTTCCACCGCTGCGGCCTTGGCGACGGCGCCCTTGAGCTTGCGATGCAGGGCCAGGGATTCGCCTATCTGCTGGCCGATGGTCAGCACCGGATTGAGGCAGGCGCCCGGCTCCTGGAAGATCATGGCCACTTCCCTGCCCCGCTGCCTGCGCATCTCGGCTTCGGGCAGCGTCTGCAATTCCTGACCGGCCAGGCTCACGCGGCCGCTCTCGATGCTGGCAACATCGGGCAACAGGCGCAGGATGGAAAGTGCGGTCATGGACTTGCCGCAGCCGGACTCCCCCAGCAATGCAAAGGTTTCGCCGGCGGCGACGCTAAAGGAAATGCCCGCCACCGGGCGGGCATTTCCAAGGCTGACGGTCAGATTGTCGAGGGTAAGTAGCGGGGACTGCGCGGTCATCAAGAAGTGTTCGTTATCGGTTCGTCAGTACCGATTGTATCCAGCCTACCGATGGCGGCGCGCAGATGCTTTTCCGCCTGCCCGGCGGGCATGGGCTTGGCGTAGTGATAGCCCTGCGCCTCTTCGCAGCCCAGGGTGTGAAGCAGCGCCCCGATATCGGCGCTTTCCACGCCCTCGGCGATGGTACGCAGCCCCAGGCTACGGGCCATCTGGATGATGGCGCGGACGATGGCGTCGTCCTCCGGCGCTGCGGCCAGGGCGCGGACGAAGGACTGGTCGATCTTGAGTTTGTCCACCGAAAAGCGCTTGAGATAGGACAGGCTGGAATAGCCGGTACCAAAGTCGTCGATGGACATCTTCACGCCCAGGTCGGTAAGGCGCTGGACCACGGCCAGCATGTTCTCGGTGTCCTGGATCAGGATGGATTCGGTGAGCTCAAGCTCCAGGCAGCCGGGTTTGAGTCCGGCATCGGCCAGCGCCGCGGTGATGGTCTTTTCCAGGTCACCACGGAGGAACTGCATCGCTGAAAGATTGACCGCCACCACCATGTCTTGCCCCAGGCCGGCCCGTTGCCAGACCGCCATCTGCCGGCAGGCTTCCCGCAACACCCATTCGCCCATGGGAACGATCAGGCCGCATTCCTCGGCCACATCGATGAAACGCAAGGGCGGCACCATGCCCAGTTGCGGATGCTGCCAGCGGATCAAGGCTTCGACACCGATGACACGATGGCTGGCAAGATCCACCTGGGGTTGGTAATGGAGCAGGAACTCGCCTTTGTCCAGGGCCTGCCTCAGGCCGTTACGGATACGCAGCCGTTCGTCCGCATCCTTGAGCATGACGGGATCGAAAAAACGGAAGGTGTTGCGCCCCGCCGCCTTGGCCCGATACATGGCGGTATCGGCCTTTTTCATCAGCATGTCGAAATCGTCGCCGTCCTCGGGATACACCGCCGCCCCCACGGAAACGGAAATGGCCAGCTCATGTTCTCCGACGGTGACGGGCTCCTGCATCCTTTCCACCACCTTGGCCAACACCGGCGCCATGGCATCGGCATCAGGCAAATCACCCAGCATCAACAGGAATTCGTCACCGCCGAGACGGCACAGCGTATCGGCCCCGCGAATCATGCCTTCCAGGCGCAGGGAAACCTTTTTCAGCATGGCATCCCCCACCCCATGCCCCAGGGAATCGTTGATGTTCTTGAAGTTGTCCAGGTCGATGAACAGCAGGCCAACCCGTGTCCCCGAACGCCGGGAGCGGGCCATCGCCGTGGCGAAGCGATCCCTCACCATCAGCCGGTTGGGAAGCTCGGTCAGCGGATCATGGTAGGCGAGGAACTCGATGCGGGCTTCTGCCTGCTGGCGCTCGGCGATCTCCGCCTTCAGACGACGGTAGGGTTCCTTCACGCTGGAGACGAAGATGGCCTTGTAAATGAAGACGTAGGCGATGACCTTGTAGGTGTGCCCCACCAGGCTGAAGATATCGTTGACGTTGGCGTAGAGGGTGAAGCACAGCTCGGTGAGAATGGTGATAAGGGTCGCCGTGAACAGATTCGCGGCATCGAAAGGCTGTCGGCTGCGGATATGGCCATAGAACAGTACTGCGGCCACCGAAAGAATGGCGACAATGCCGTATTCAAGGCTGACCTTCATCCCGGTGAGCCCTTGTCCTGGCACGAACATCACTGGCCAAATCTCGGGGAAGAACAGTTGGAGGATATAAACCGCGGCGGTAATCGCCAGCGCAACAGCGAGGAACAAATAGCGTGTGCTGCTTGATTGCAGGGGCCGCCAGGGATGCAAGGCCACGATAAGCAAGGTGATAGAGGAGACGTAGCGGGCGGCCAGCCAGAACACGATGGCCTTTTGCGGCACGGCCGGTGTGACGAAATCCGGCATGCCTTTGTAGGACAGCATATGGCCGAAATCCAACATTCCCACTGCAAGAAAGCCGCAGGCGAGTATCAGGATATTGCCCGGGCGCTCCTTGCTGTAGGCATTCCAGGACACCGCAAAAACAAGGACGGACACCACTACGGCGAAGAACTCTTCAATGGTGTGCAGAGTGAGCGGGAAGACCGTTTCGCTCTTCTTGAGCATCTCGAGTGACGGCAGTTGCCAGAAAACAAGGAACAGCAGGGACAACAGGACCACAGCCCCCCAGGGGACCACAGCCTGCTCCTGACCCTTGCTTCCTCCCCGGCTTCCGCTTTCTGCGGTGACTGCCGAAAATGCTTTATCGGTTGCTGTCTCGGGCATTTTTATGAATCTTGGAATCCGACCCCCTGATTATCGTCCTTAATCAGGAAATGGGAATATACCCGGACAGAATCGGTTTGGAATTGGCCCGACGGGCCTGCGCCAGCCGGCTAAGGCAGCTTGCCATGCAGACTGGCGGCGTCGAACAGGGCTTGGGTGTAAGGATGCCGGGGCGCAGCCACCAGGGCCTCTGTTTCGCCCTCCTCCACCACCTGTCCATCCTTCAGCACCAGGATGCGATGGGACATGGCCCGGATCACCGCCAGATCGTGGCTGATGAACAGGTAGGACAGCTTGTACTTCCGTTGCAGGCCGGCCAGGAGCTCCAGCACCTGTTGCTGGATGGACACATCCAGGGCCGAGGTGGGTTCGTCCAGGATCAGCACCTGGGGCTTGAGCACCAACACCCGGGCGATGGCGATGCGCTGGCGTTGCCCGCCGGAAAATTCGTGGGGATAGCGGTGGAGGATGGAAGCCTCCAGACCCACTTCGGCCAAGGCTGCCGCCACTTGGCGTTCCCGCTCGGCCACTGATAACTCGGGCTGATGCAAGGCCAACCCCTCGCCGACGATCTCGGCAATGGTCATGCGCGGCGAGAGGGAGCCGTAGGGATCCTGGAACACCACCTGCACCTTGGCCCGCAAAGCTTTGAGCCTGGCCTTGTCCAGCCCCGCGATGCGTTCCCCCTGGAATTCCACATCGCCACCGGACATGCGTTGCAGCCCCAGCAGCGCCATGGCCAGGGTAGTCTTGCCGGAGCCGGATTCGCCGACGATGCCCAGGGTTTCCCCTTCCGCGAGGCCGAGCGTGATCTTGCGCACCACGGCCACACTGTCTTTTTTCCACCAGCGCCAATCGTCGCGTTTGCGGGAGAAGCTGACTTCCACGTTCTGCGCACGCATCAGCACTGGCGCGTCTGCGGCGGTGGGCGTCACGCTACGCCGCGGCCGGCTTTCGATGAGCATGCGGGTGTAGGGTTCACGCGGACTGGCGAACAGGCGCTCGGTGTCTTCGCATTCCACCAGCTTGCCTTTTTCCATGACCCCGACCCGGGTGGCGAAGGAACGCACCAGGTTCAGATCGTGGGTAATCAGCATCACCGCCAGGCCGTATTCCTGCTGCAAATCCCGCAGCAGGTCCACGATCTGGGCGCGGATGGTCACATCCAGTGCGGTAGTCGGCTCATCGGCCAGGAGCAGCTTGGGTTTGCAAGCCAGCGCCATGGCGATCATGGCCCGCTGGCGCTGGCCGCCGGAAAGCTGATGGGGATAGCTGTGGAACTTGCGCCCGGCATCGGGAATGCCGGTGCGTTCCAGCAGGGCCACGGCCCGTTTGCCGGCGGCCTGGCGGGATAGCCCCTCGTGCAGCTCGATGGCTTCGACGATCTGGCGGCCGACGGGATAGAGGGGATTCAGGGCCGTCATGGGCTCCTGGAAGATCATGGCGATGTCGGCGCCGCGAATGCCGCGCATCTGCCTTTCGCTCTTGTCCAACAGGTTTTCGCCGTTCCAGAAAATCCGGCCCTGGGTGCGGGCATCAGCCACCAGGCGCAGCACGCTCAAGGCGGTGACGCTCTTGCCCGAGCCGGACTCCCCCACCAGGGCGAAACGCTCACCGGGGTGGATGGCGAAACTCACCTCCCGCACGGCCTGAAACGCCTCCTCCCCCGCACCGTTGCCGAAGCTCACGCTGAGCTGGCGAATATCGAGCAAGGCTTGGCTCATGGGGCATCCGCCTTGCGGGTATCCAAGGCATCGCGCAGGGCTTCGCCCATGAAGGTGAGCAGCAGCAGCGTGATGACCAGCACGGCGAACGTGCTCAGGGAAATCCACCAGGCATCCAGGTTGCCTTTGCCTTGCGCCAGCAGCTCGCCCAGGCTGGGCACCGTGGGCGGCACACCCAGACCGAGGAAGTCCAGGCTGGTGAGAGCAAGGATGGAAGCGCTCATGCGGAAGGGCAAAAAGGTGATGACCGGCGTCATGCTGTTGGGCAGGATGTGGCGCCCCATGATCTGCCGGTTGCCCAGGCCCAAGGCCCGGGCAGCGCGCACATATTCCAGGGTGCGGTTGCGGTAGAACTCGGCCCGCACGTAGTCGGACAATCCCATCCAGCCGAAGGCGGAGAGCAGCACCACCAGCAGCCACAAGCTGGGATCGAAGATGGAAGCAAAGATGATGATGAGGTACAGCTCCGGCATGGAACTCCATATCTCGATCAAGCGCTGGGAAACAAGATCGAAGCGGCCGCCGAAATAGCCCATCAGTGCGCCGGTGATGACGCCGATGACCACGCCAATCACGGTCAGCACCAGGCCGAACACCACCGACAGGCGGAAGCCGTAAATCAGTCGCGCCAACACATCCCTGCCCCGATCATCGGTGCCCAGCCAGTTCTCGACGGAAGGCGGCGCGGGGTTGGGCGATGGGGCGAAGTAATTGAGGGTATTGAAGGAGTAGTGATTGGGCGGATACAGGGCGAAGTTGCCCGGCTCGGCAAAGCGCTGGCGCAGGAAGGGGTCGAGATAGTCCGCCGGCGTGGGGAAGTCGCCGCCGAAAACGGTTTCCGGATAGGTTTGCACCAAGGGGAAATACCACTGCCCCTGGTAGCGCACCACCAGGGGTTTGTCGTTGCATAGCAGCTCGGCGCAGAGGCTGAGGGCGAACAGACCGACGAACAGGATCAGGCTCCAATAGCCCAGCCGGTGGCGGCGGAAGCGCTGCCAGGCGCGGCGGCGGGGGGAAAGGGAAATAGGAGTCATCCTTAGAGGTCCCTACCCATGAAAGAGGAAGACACGTCGTACTTCGTCATTCCCGCGAAAGCGGGAATCCATCTTTTTTCGTCAACGCCCCTGGACCCTCGCTTTCGCGAGGGTGACGCTACTTGGCTTTGTCTCTCGTTGTGTTGCATTCCCTCAATCCAATGCATCAAAGTGGATACGGGGATCCACCCAGACGTAGCAAACGTCGGAGATCAGCTTGGTGACCAGGCCGATCAGGGTGAACAAATACAGCGCCCCCAGCACCACCGGATAGTCGCGCCGGATCACCGACTCGTAGGACAGCAGGCCAAGGCCGTCCAGGGAGAACAGGGTTTCAATCAGCAGCGAGCCGGTGAAGAAGGCGCCGACAAAAGCCGCGGGAAAGCCCGTCACCAGGGGGATCAGCGCATTGCGGAAGATATGCCGCCAGAGTACCGCCCGTTCCGACAGGCCCTTGGCCCGGGCGGTGAGCACGTATTGCTTGCGGATTTCCTCCAGGAAGGCGTTCTTGGTCAGCATGGTGATGACGGCGAAGCTGCCCACCACCGAAGCGGTGATGGGCAAGGTGATGTGCCACAGATAGTCCATGACCTTGCCCATCAGGCTGAGCTGGTCCCAGTTGTCGGAAGTCAGCCCGCGCAGGGGGAACCACTGGACGAAGCTGCCGCCGCCGAACAGAACCAGCAGCAGCACACCGAGGACGAAGCCGGGAATGGCATAGCCCACCAGCACCACGTCGCTGGAGAGCGCATCGAAGCGGGTGCCCGCCCGCACCGCCTTGGCGATGCCCAGGGGTACCGAAATCAAATAGGTGAGGAAGAAGGTCCACAAGCCCAGGGTGATGGATACCGGCAGCTTGGCCCGGATCAACTCCGCCACGCTCTTGTGCTGGAAGTAGCTCTGCCCCAAGTCGAACACGGCGAAACGCTTGAGCATGGAGAAATAGCGTTCCAGGGGCGGCTTGTCGAAGCCATAGAGCGCCTTGATCTCCTTCAGCCGCTCCTCGTCCACTCCCTGGCTGCCCTTGTAAAGGCTGCCGCCGCCGCTGGCCTCGCCGCCCACCGTGGCGCCGTGGCGCAGCTCGGTCAGCATCTGCTCCACCGGCCCGCCAGGGACGAACTGGATGACGATGAAGGTCAGGGTGATGACGCCCAACAGCGTGGGGATCATCAGCAGCAAGCGTTTGAAGAGATAGTTCCACATAAGCGATTATTGGGACCACCAAGTGGATAGCACCCATTCCTGGGCGGTGTAATACAGCGGCAGCGTCTGCGGAATGCCCAGGCCACGTCGGTAGGCGACGCGGTGGGTGTTGCTGTAGAAGTGGGGAACGACGTAGTTGCCCTGCATCAGCACCCGGTCCAGGGCACGGCAGGCCGCCGCCAAGTCGGCCTGGGTGGTGGCGCGCAGCACCTGCTGCACCAAAGCGTCCACCGCCGGGGAACGCAGGCCGAGGAGGTTCTCCGAGCCTTTCACGCCGGCAGCCTGGCTGGTGAAACGATCCACCAGTTCGTTACCCGGGCTTTGGGATGTGTTGTAGATGAGGTGGGTGACGTCGTAATCAAAGTCTTCCAAGCGCTTCTGGAACAGGGCGTTGTCGATGGTGCGTTGTTTGGCCTGGATGCCCAGCCGCTCGAGGTTGCGGGCGAAGGCGCCGTCCACCCGGCCGAGGACGCCGTTGTCCAGCAATTCGAATTCGAAGGGCTCGCCCTTGGCGTTGCGCAGGGCGCCGTCGCGGTAGGTCCAGCCTGCTTGCGCCAGCAGTTCCCGCGCTTGGCGCAGGTTGTCGCGCAAACTGCCCGGCGGCGTGGTGGTGGGCGGCGACGGCAAAGGGCCGAAGACGTCCGGCGGCAATTGGCTGCGCAGGGGATTGAGCAGTTTCAGCTCATCCGCCCCCGGCAGGCCGCCCGGGGTGCTCACCGCCGCCAGATCGGTATTGGAGAAAAAGCTGTTGAGGCGGGTGTATTGGCCGAAGAAAAGCTGTCGGTTCATCCACTCGAAATCCAGCGCCAGGGACAGCGCCTTGCGCACGCGGATGTCGGCGAACAGGGGGCGGCGCAGGTTGAAAAAATAGCCCTGCATCCCAGCTGCATTGCGATGGGGAAACTCGTAACGGATCAGTTCGCCGCTGCGGAAGCGCGGCCCCTTGTAGCCCCGCGCCCAGTTCTTGGCACGGAACTCGAAGCTGATATCGAAATCGCCGGCCTTGAAGGCTTCCAGTTGGGCCGTGTCGTCCTTGTAAAGCTGGAACGCCACCCGCTCGAAATTGAACATGCCCCGACGTACGTTGAGGTCCTTCGCCCACCAATCGGGATTGCGGCGGAAGGTGATGGAACGACCCGGATCGTACTTCTCGATCAGATAGGGTCCGCTGGATACCGGCATCTCGAAGCCCAGCTTGTCGAAAGACACGGTGCTGCCATCCGCCTGACGGCCCCAGGCCTTTGAGAACACGGGCATGGTACCCACAATCAGGGGCAATTCAGCGTTGGCGTGGCGAAACTCGAAACGCACTTCCCTTTCCGACAGCACCGCCACCTTGGTCACATCGGCATAGACGGAACGGAACATGGGGCTGGCGAATTTGCTGGTCAGGGTATCGAAGGAATCCTTCACGTCCTGGGCCAGCACCGGCATGCCGTTGGAAAACTTTGCTTTCGGGTTGAGATGAAAGGTGACCGACAGCTTGTCCGCCGCCACGCGGATGTCGTCCGCCAGCAAGCCGTAGACGCTGGCTACCTCGTCGCTGGCGCCGGTGGCCAGGCTTTCGAACATCAGGCTGGTGATGCCCGGCGCCTGTATGCCCTTCAGGGAAAAGGGATTGAACTTGTCATAGCCGGTCTGTTGAACCGGCGACAACACCAGGGTGCCGCCCCTGGGCGCCTGGGGATTGACGTAGTCGAAATGGGCGAAACCGGCGGGATATTTGGGTTTGCCGTACTGGGCGATGCCGTGGTCGGCCCAGGCCTGACTGCATGGGATCAGGAGCATGGCGCAGAACAGGCGGAGAAAAAAACTGCGGACCGGCATCAGGATCATCGGGGAGTGGAAGGGAACCATGGCTGTCGAACTGTGCGGCAATTTAACAGACCCGGCGCCCTCCTGCGCTCCGGGCCGATCCGGCGAGTGGAATTGCCAATGCACGCCATCGCCGATGGAATCTTTTCGTCCGTTATAATCCCGTGGTCTTTTCTCTGGGGTACAGCAATGGGTTTTCTTGCCGGCAAAAAAATACTGATTACCGGACTGCTTTCCAATCGTTCCATCGCCTATGGCATCGCCAAGGCCTGCCACCGCGAAGGCGCCGAACTGGCTTTCACCTACCAGAACGAACGTTTTCAGGAACGTCTTGCCAAGTTCGCCGAGGAATTCGGCAGCAAGCTGATCTTCCCCTGCGACGTGGCCGATGACGCACAGATCGACAAACTGTTCGCCGACCTCGGCCAACAGTGGGATCGCCTCGACGGACTGGTGCACTCCATCGCCTACGCCCCTTCCGAAGCCATCGAGGGCGATTTCCTCGACGGCATCACCCGGGATCGCTTCCGCATCGCCCACGATGTGTCTTCCTACAGCTTCGCCGCCCTGGCGAAGGGCGCCCGCCCCCTGCTGCTGAAGAGCGAAAATGCCTCGCTGCTAGCCCTCACCTATCTGGGCGCGGAACGCACCATGCCCAACTACAACACCATGGGCCTGGCCAAGGCCAGCCTGGAAGCGGCCACCCGCTACCTGGCCTTCTGCCTCGGCCCCCAGGGCATCCGCGCCAACGCCATTTCCGCCGGCCCGATCAAAACCCTGGCGGCGTCCGGCATCGGCAACTTCGGCAAGCTGCTGGCCTACAACGCCCACCACGCCCCCCTGCGCCGCAACGTGACCATCGAGGAAGTGGGCAACGCTGCCGCCTTCATGCTGTCCGACCTGGCCAGCGGCATCACCGGCGAGATCATGTATGTGGACGGCGGCCTCAACACCACCGCCCTGGGCAACGCCGATCCCCTGCCAGCCTGACCCGACGCCCCAAAGCAAAAGAGCCGACCTGGCAGCAGGTCGGCTCTTTTTGTTTGTGCGGTATTTCAGCGCCGGCGGAACTGGGGGGTGCGGGACACGTTGGCCGAGGTTTTCTCGTCCTTGTGGCGGAAACTGATGCGCGCCTTGCTCAAGTCGTAGGGGGACAACTCCAGGGTGACGCTATCGCCTTCGATGATGCGGATGCGGTGCTGGCGCATCTTGCCCGAAACATAGGCGATCACTTCGACGCCGTTTTCCAGGGTGACCCGGAACCGGGTGTCGGGCAGTACCTGGGCGACAGTGCCCAGCATTTCAATGATTTCTTCCTTGGCCATCAAAGCCCTTCCTGTGCCGGACTGCGCGCGGAGCACAGGACACAACAATGTTGAATTACGCGGTGGATAAAGAATGTAGACGAAAAAAGCCCGGCGAGCCGGGCTTTTTCAATACTCCGCAGAGCGTGCTTATTCGGGACGAATATTGGCAGCTTGCTTGCCCTTGGGGCCGGTCACGACGTCAAAAGTGACCTTCTGGTTTTCAGCCAGGGTCTTGAAGCCGGAGCCTTGGATTGCGGAGAAATGGGCGAACAGATCATCACCACCATCGGAGGGAGTGATGAAGCCGAAACCCTTGGAGTCGTTGAACCACTTAACGGTACCAGTTGCCATGATTGATAGCTTCCTTACATAAAAAATAAACGGGCTAGGCCCGGGAAAACGAGAATCAAGACTGAACAGCTACAAACTGGTGTACCGCTTGAATAGGCACGTCGTAGGCGCTAATACACGCCCTGATAAATCCCGTGGACGCGCAGTATGGGGCCCCTTGTGCAATTAGGCAAATCATATTTCCACTTTAGATATAAAAAGTAGCGAAAAAACCCGGTGCATATAATCTGCGCGCACCCAATTTCTGGCGCTCACGTCCCATTTGCACGTTGCGATGATCCCCTGGCTTCCCCCCAACCCTGCCGTCTTTCCCCCTGTCGACGCGGCACTGACGGCGGCTGACGGCGCCAATGGCTTGCTTGCGGCGGGAGGCGATTTATCGCCGGAACGCATCCTGGCGGCTTATCGCAGGGGGATTTTCCCCTGGTTCAGTGTCGGCGATCCCATTCTCTGGTGGAGCCCGGATCCGCGCATGGTGCTGCATCCCGATGCATTCAAGATATCCCGGTCCCTGGCCCGTACGCTGCGCAACGCCCCCTACGAGGTGCGCCTCGATACCGCGTTCGACCAAGTGGTCGCCGCCTGTTCGGCCATGCCGCGCGCAGGCCAGAATGGCACCTGGATACTGCCGGAGATGCGGGCTGCCTACGGTCGTCTCCATCGCCTGGGTTACGCCCACAGCGTGGAAACCTGGCGGGATGGACAACTGGTGGGCGGACTCTACGGCATCGCCCTGGGCCAGGTTTTTTTTGGCGAATCCATGTTCAGCACGGCACGGGATGCATCAAAAATTGCCCTCGCCCACCTTTGCCTTTACTTGAGGCGCCGGGATTTCGGCATAATCGACTGCCAGATGGAAACTGCCCATCTGGCCTCCCTGGGAGCACGACCGATACCCCGCCGGCAATTCCTGGATCGTTTGCAGCAACTGATCCCGCCGTCGAAGGACGAGACCCCTGCCCCCTGGCCGGCCGATGGCATTCTCAACGCCTTTCGCAACGGAACACCCGTAACGCCATGACCCACCTGAAGGACCTGCCGCCATTCCCCCTTTTGCAATTCTATGCAACGGCCCCCTATGGCTGTTCCTATCTGCCGGGCCGGGTAGCGCGCTCCCAGGTGGCGACGCCGACCCACCTGATCGATCCAGCCACCTACAGCGAATTGGTACGGGTGGGCTTCCGCCGCAGCGGCGTATTCACCTACCGTCCCCATTGCGATGCCTGCCAGGAATGCCAACCAGCCCGGGTGCGGGTTAACGATTTCACCCCCACCAGGGCCCAACGCCGGGTGCTCAAGGCCCACGAAAACCTGGTGGCCAGCGAACGCTATCTGGGTTTCCGCGAAGAGCATTACCAGCTTTACCAGCGCTATCAGGCTGCCCGCCACCAGGGCGGCGGCATGGACCAGGACAGCCGTGACCAATACGCCCATTTCCTGCTGCAAAGCCATGTGGAAACGCGGCTCATTGAATTCCGCGAGAATGGCGTGTTGCGCGGCGTGAGCATCATCGACCTGCTCTCTGACGGGTTTTCATCGGTCTATACCTTCTACGATCCCGACGTGCCCAATGCCAGCTACGGCACCTGGGCGGTGCTCTGGCAGATCGCCCAGTGCCAATACCAGAACCTGCCTTATCTGTACCTCGGCTACTGGATTCGGGAGAGCCGCAAGATGGCCTACAAAATCAAGTTCCAGCCCCTGGAGGTCTACCGCCAGGGTGAATGGATCGAGGCTGTTCCAGAAGTGGCTCGCACGCCTTAGCCATCCTGAGAAGAAGTCGAATTCTCAAGCATTCACTCCCCATACTCGATACAAGGTACAAGGGGAAAGGAGTGCTTCAATATCCCGCAGGGAAGCATAGGCCGGGATAAAATCCCGGCCTATGCTTCCCTACTGCCTACTCAAACCCGTCCTCTTCTCCCTGGACGCAGAAACCGCCCACGAACTCACCATCGCCAGCATGAAGAAGCTGGGAGCCTTGATGCCCCCCGCCCACTTCCATAGCCGCGGCATCGAGGTCATGGGCCTCCACTTTCCCAACCGGGTCGGCCTCGCCGCCGGCCTGGACAAGAATGGCGAAGCCATCAACGGCTGGGGCAAACTCGGTTTCGGCTTTGTCGAAATCGGCACCGTCACCCCCCGCCCGCAACCCGGCAATCCCAAGCCGCGCCTGTTCCGCCTTCCCGAGAAGCAGGGCATCATCAACCGCATGGGATTCAACAACCATGGCGTCGATGCCTTGTTGGCCAACGTGAAGGAGGCCCGATTCAAGGGCGTGTTGGGCATCAATATCGGCAAGAACGCCGACACGCCCATGGAAAAGGCGGTAGACGACTACCTGGTCGGTCTCGACAAGGTCTACGCCGCCGCCGGCTATGTGACGGTGAACATCTCCAGCCCCAACACCAAGAACCTGCGCCAATTGCAAGGCGAATCGGAACTGGACGCCCTGCTCGGCGCCCTCAAGGCGCGCCAGACCGTGTTGGCCGGCAAACACGGCCGCTACGTGCCCATGGCCCTCAAGATCGCCCCCGACCTGGACGATGCCCAGATCGTTAACATCGCTGACGCCCTGCGCCGCCACCATATCGACGCGGTGATCGCCACCAACACCACCCTGTCCAGGGAAGGGGTTGAAGGCCTGCCCCACGCCGAGGAAACCGGCGGCCTGTCCGGCGCGCCGGTGTTCGAGAAATCCACCGCCGTGGTCCGTGCCTTGGCCAAAGCCCTGGCAGGGGAACTGCCCATCATCGCCGCTGGCGGCATCACCGATGGCGCCAAGGCCAAGGCCAAGCTCGATGCCGGCGCCAGCCTGGTGCAACTCTATTCCGGGCTGATCTACCGGGGACCGGAGCTCATCAAGGAATGCGTCGCCGCTACCGGGTAATTCACTTCATCGATAAGCCTCATCCGACGGAAAGATAAGCTTTTTCGGCTTGTCCGGCGTCGGTGAAACGGCGATAATTACGCCCCTTCGCCATGGTCTCCATGGCCTCATTCCCGGTTTTCAGTGCCCATGGCCAGCTACCTCTTTCTTCTGCTCGGCGCGGTTCTCGTCAACAACGTCGTCCTCGTCCGCATCCTGGGCTTGTGCCCCTTCATGGGCGTTTCCAAAAAACTGGAAACCGCCGTGGGCATGGGCGCCGCCACCACCTTTGTGCTGACCCTGGGCTGCGGCACCAGCTACATCCTCGACAAACACCTGCTGATGCCCTTTGAGCTGGAGTATCTCCGCACCCTGTCCTTCATCGTCACCATCGCCGCCATTGTCCAGTTCACCGAACTGGTGGTGCAGAAGACCAGCCCCGGCCTGCACCAGTTGCTGGGCATCTACCTGCCCCTGATCACCACCAACTGCGCCGTGCTGGGTATCCCCCTGCTCAACATCAATCTGAAGCACAACTTCATGGAGTCCCTGCTGTTCGGCTTCGGCAGCTCCGTGGGCTTCACCCTGGTACTGATCCTCTTTGCCGGCATCCGCGAGCGTCTTGAAGGCGCCGATGTACCCAAATATTTCAAGGGCACCGCCATCGCCTTCGTCACCGGCGGCCTGATGAGCCTGGCGTTCATGGGCTTTGCCGGGTTGGATAAATTCAAATGACCAAACGCGAAACCCAACCGCTTTCGACACAGAGGGCACAGAGGCACAGAGAACACAGAGAGAATCTTTTTAAGGATTTTGTTTTCCTCCGTGCCCTCTGTGCCTCAGTGTTCTCTGTCTTTAAAGAGGTTTCCCACTCATGATTTCCGCAATTCTCGTCATGGCTCTGGGCGCCATCGTGCTGGGCGCGGCCCTGGGCTATGCCTCGGTCAAATTCAAG
>RXJP01000074.1 GCA_003963315.1 Rhodocyclaceae bacterium
ATTTTCGATACAAAGATTATCGTTTAGCTACAATAGGTTAAATTAATTCTGGCTGTTTTTTACTGGAATCCCTGCCGACCCTCATAAAACCCCAGACTTTTCGGAGAAGCCTCCCATGAACCAGTCAAACATTGCGGTACCCGTCAATCATCCCCTGGCTGCGAACCCGGCATTGCAGGAGTCACGCGCCCATCCGGAACTATTGAGGCTGGCACGGCAATACAGCGGGTTTGCGGGAACACCCCACAACGCCTTGAGCCTGATTGCCGGTCTGCGTAGCGGAAACGCCGTGACCCTCGACAATGAAGGGGAAACCCTCCACTTCAATCCGCCCGCGACACGCATGGGATGGGAACACGTGCAGAAAATCCTCAGCCTGGCCCGGGAAGGCCTGTCGTCCATCGGTATCGAACGCCCCAATCCTGCCCAGATCGTCACGGCGTTGATGGGCGGCACCCTGTCCATCGGCATGGCCATGGTGCAATTGCCCGGGGTGTTGCGTCTCTACTGCGCCGGTGCCGCCTGGAGCCGCATTGCCCAAAGCTTCGTGATTCCCTTCCCGCGTCTATCCTGAAATCACGGAATGGTATGGATAGGTTTTCCGTCCCCCGGCGAATTGGCGCTGCGCCTCCGGCCAAAGCCGGAACGGGTGTTTGCGGGCAGGGTCGCATTCCTCGCGCTATTGCTGTCCTGGACCTTGGGGAATTCGCCCCGCGCCATCGCCTTCGGTTTCGACAACGTGGACGCCAAGGCGAAACAATTGGCTGCGGCGCCCTTCCGTCAAGAGGGCGGAGTCTTGCCCACGGAATTGTCGTCGGACAACCTGTCCTACGATCTCTACCGGGACATACGTTTCAAGCCCGCGCTCTCCCTCTGGCGTCGGGACGACCTGCCCTTCGAAGCGGCCTTCTTCCACCAGGGCAGGTATTTCAATTTGCCGGTGACCATCAATGAGGTCAAAGGAAACGTCACCCAACCCCTGAAGTTCGATCCTGAGCAATTCGATTACGGCAAAAACAAATTCGATCCGAACCGCCTGCGTCATTTGGGATTTGCCGGTTTTCGTATCCACTATCCCCTCAACCGCAAGAACTACAAGGATGAAGTCCTCGCCTTCCTCGGGGCCAGCTACTTTCGCGCCCTGGGAAAATCCCAGCGCTATGGCGTTTCGGCGCGGGGATTGGCGGTGGACACTGCCCAGAATTCCGGCGAGGAATTCCCCCGCTTCGTCGAATTCTGGCTGGTACGTCCCGAACCGGAGACGAAGGAACTCACCGTCTACGCCCTGCTTGATTCGCCCCGGGTCAGCGGCGCCTACCGTTTTATCTTGCGCCCCGGCGCCGATACCACCATGGACGTCAAGGCTCGCGTCTACCTGCGGAGCGCAGTGGGCCTGCTCGGGCTCGCTCCGCTCACCAGCATGTTCCTGTTCGGCGAGAACCAGGCGCCGGCGACGGAGGACTACCGTCCCGAGGTGCATGATTCCGACGGCCTGTCGATCCGCAATGCCAATGGAGAATGGATCTGGCGCCCCTTGCAGAACCCCAAACGCCTGTTGGTCACCTCCTTCGCCCTACGCGATCCGGCGGGCTTCGGGCTGATGCAACGGGACCGGAAGTTCCACCACTACGAAGACACGGAAGCCCACTATCAGGATAGGCCCAGCGTCTGGGTGGAACCCCTGGGACGATGGGGTTCTGGCCGGATAGAGCTGGTCCAGATTCCGGTCAAGGACGAAACCAACGATAACGTCGTCGCCTACTGGGTTCCGGAAAAACTGCCGCCACCGCGACAAGCCCTGGATTTTGAATACCGCCTGCATTGGCAGGGTGACGGTCCGCGCCCCGCCAATGCCTGGGTCGCCCAAAGCCGCCGCGGCCACGGCTATCGCCAACGACCCGACGACAGTGTGGCCTTCATGGTGGATTTCGACGGCCCCGGCCTGGAGAAAATCGCCGCCGACGCCAAACCCCAAGTCCTGGCATCCACCGATGCCAACGGCCAGATTCTGGAGGCCATACCAATCAAAAACGAGGCCACCGATGCCTGGCGCCTGTCCCTGCGGCTGCGCCGCCTGGACCCAACCAAGGCCACCGAAATTCGCGCCCAACTATTGGGTATCGACAACCTGCCGAGCGAAATATGGAGCTACATCCTTCCCCCCGACTAGAGGCCGCACCGACGCCCGTTACCCAGCAAGTCCGCCTGCCCCTGGCGCCGCCGATCCGGCGCACCCCCATGGCACCGGCGCGCTGGCCAATCCCCTTGGGACGACCCCGGACGAAATCGAAACACGAGGGTGCCGCCCAGGGCAGTGCAAACACGCCGTCCGTCCCGGGCCCGCAGCGGGGTTTCCTGCGGCGGGCGGCATTACTGGTCCTTATCTGCGGGCAAAGCGCCCTGGCCACTTGGTTCATGCAGGATGTGCTGGGCAATCGCGGCGGAGCCATGCTGCAAGCGCTGATCCTGACCCTGTTCGCCCTCCTCTTCCTCTGGGTATCCGCCGGCTTCTGGACGGCGATCATTGGTTTCGTACAACTGCTGCGCCAGGACGGCGGCCATACCCTGTCGGCCCGGGATGCCGGCGATACGCCGATTCCCGACCACGCCAGGACCGCCATCGTGGTGCCCATCTGCGACGAAAATGTGGAGCGGGTTTTCGCCGGCGTCGAAGCCACCTTCCGTTCCCTGCGGCAGACCGGCGAAGACGCCCGCTTCGATGTCTTCCTGCTCAGCGACAGCAACGATCCCGACCTGCGGGTGGCCGAAATCGCCGCCTGGAGCGCCCTCTGCCGCAAGATGGACGCCTTCGGGCGCATCTTCTACCGCTGGCGCCGCCACCGCATCAAGCACAAGAGCGGCAATATCGGCGACTTCTGCCGCCGCTGGGGCGCCAACTATCGCTACATGCTGATCCTCGACGCCGACAGCGTCATGAGCGGTCACTGTCTGACCACCCTGGTCCGCATGATGGAGCGCCTCCCCGAGGTCGGCATTCTCCAAACCACACCCAACACCGCCGGGCGGGACACCCTCTACGCCCGTATCCAGCAATTCGCCAATCGGGTCTACGGCCCCCTGTTCGCCGCCGGCCTGCATTTCTGGCAACTAGGGGAATCCCATTACTGGGGCCACAACGCCATCGTCCGGGTCGCCCCCTTCATGCGCCATTGCGCCCTGCCCCGGCTCAAGGGCCGCGGGCTTTTGTCCGGCGAAATCCTTTCCCACGACTTCGTCGAAGCCGCCCTGATGCGCCGTTCCGGTTGGGACGTGTGGCTGGTCTACGACCTGGGGGGCAGCTACGAGGAGTCGCCCCCCAACCTGGTGGATGAGCTCAAGCGCGACCGCCGCTGGTGCCAGGGCAACTTGATGAACTTCCGCCTGTTCGCGGCACCGGGCATCCACCCCGTGCACCGGACCATGTTCCTCACCGGCGTCATGGCCTACCTGTCCTCCCCCCTCTGGCTCCTGTTCATCGGCGCCACCCTGGGGTTGCTGGCCACCCACTCCCCCGTCGACCCCGGCGCCTACTTCCACCACCCCCACCAACTGTTTCCCCTGTGGCCGCGCTGGAACCCCCAACGCGGCCTGGAATTGTTCACCGCCACCGCCACCCTGCTCTTCGCGCCGAAGATTCTCGCCACCCTCCTGGTGCTGCTTCAGGGGGCCAAGCGTTTCGGCGGTGGCGCGGCCTTGGTCAGCAGCGTGGTCCTGGAGTCGGTGTTCTCGGCCCTGATGGCCCCGGTCAAGATGCTGTTCCATAGCGGCTTCGTCCTGGCCGCCCTTTCCGGCCGCTACCTGCGATGGAAATCGCCGCCCCGGGAAGATGTCGAAACCACCTGGCCGGAAGCCTTGCGTCGGCACAGCGCGCATACCGTGTTCGCCTTGGCCTGCGGCGGCGGCGCCTATCGGATCGATCCCGCCTGCCTCTGGTGGCTATTGCCGGTGGTCTGCGCCGTCGTTCTTTCGGCGCCGCTCTCGGTGCTCACCAGCCGCGCCCGTCTGGGCAGGCTGTTGCGCCGCCTGCGCCTGTTCCTCATCCCCGAGGAAACCGATCCGCCCAAGGAACTGGCCTGGACCCGCAGCGCCAGCCAACATCCGGGGCAGACGGCCGGATTCGTCGATGCCATCCGCAACCCCTTCGTCAACGCCCTGCTGCGCACCACCGCGCCCCTGCGCCAGGCCCGTGCCGACCGCTTATCGCCCCTGCGCCAGGCCCGTGCCGACCGCTTATCGCCCCTGCTTGCCCGGGCCTTTGCCGATGGCCCCGGCGCCCTCTCCATTGCGGAGAAGCACCGGGTGTTGAACAACCCCGCGGCCCTGTGCGAACTGCACCGCATGGTGGCCACCCTGCCCGCCGCCCATGGCGCGTGGCACGGAGGCGCCTCCGGGTAATTCGCGCCTCTGCCCACTGCCCGCCGGAGCCCCCGGCGCCCACGGAAGAAAACCATGCCGCGTATGCGATTGTCCTTGCGTTTCCTGCTGCCCATCTCGGTGCTGTTCGCCTTGTTGGCGACCCTGATGATGCCCCTGGTGGACGCCTGGAACCTGCGCTGGTCGATCCGCGATCTGGACAACCAGTCCCAGTTGATCACGGAAACATTGAAAGAGCCCCTGGTGGAACTCATCGTCAAGGAGGATTACGCCAAGGTGCAGGCCATGCTCAACTCCGCCATCAAGGAAAAGCGCCTCTACGCCCTGGCCTATTGCGACGAAGCCGGAAAAATGCGGCGCTGGACGCAAACCTTCCCCACGGAGCTGGGCTGCGCGCCCAGCAACGGCGAAAACGGCGTCGTCCGCATCAACAGCGACGACAGCCGCGGCGGCCCGGTGCACCTGTCGATCCAGCCACTGAAAGACGAGGGGCAAGTATTCGGCTACCTGGTGTTCGTGCACGACATGGGCTATCTCGAACACCGCAGCAGCGAGACCCGGGGCTACGTGATCGCCGCCTTCACCATCCTCGCCGTCCTGGTGATGATGATCACCCTGCTCGTCGCCCACCTGAGCTGGCATAACTGGATGGCCGGCATCCGCGCCGTGTTGCGCGGGGAAAACCCGATCCGGGCCATGGAGCAGGCCGACCCGGAAGTGCGGCCCATCATTCGCGACCTGAACCAGATGCTGTCCGATGCCTCCCGCCGCTCCACCCTGCGCGACGACGCCACCACCCAGTGGGGACCCGAAACCCTGCGCCAGTTGCTGCACGACCATCTTTACGGCGATGAGATCCTGGTGGTGTCGAACCGGGAACCCTACGTCCACGTCCATACCGACCAGGGCATTCAGGTGCAACGTCCGGCCAGCGGCTTGGTGACTGCCGTGGAGCCGGTCATGCGCGCCTGCTCCGGCACCTGGATCGCCCAGGGTAGCGGCTCGGCGGACAAGGAAAGCGCCGACGCCAAGGGCCGCCTACGGGTGCCGCCGGACCGTCCGAGCTACACCCTGCGCCGCATCTGGCTCAGCGAGGAAGAGGAGCGGGGCTACTACTACGGCTTCGCCAACGAAGGCATCTGGCCCCTGTGCCACATCGCCCACGTCCGTCCCAACTTCCGCGGCGCGGACTGGGAACAATACGTCAAGGTCAACCAGCGCTTCGCCGATGCCGTGGTGGAAGAAACCAACACCCACGATCCCGTCATCCTGGTCCAGGACTACCACTTCGCCCTGCTGCCGCGGATGATCCGCGAGCTGCTGCCGCGGGCCACCATCCTCACCTTCTGGCACATCCCCTGGCCCAATCCGGAATCCTTCGGCATCTGCCCCTGGCGCAACGAAATACTCGAAGGCCTGCTCGGCAGCACCATCCTCGGCTTCCACACCCCCTACCACCGCAAGAACTTCATCGAAACGGTGGACCGCTTCCTCGAAACCCGTATCGAACACGAGAACTCGACCATTTCCTATCGGGGCAAACTGACCATGGTCCAGGACTATCCGATTTCCATCCACTGGCCGGGCGCCACCGCGGATGGTGCCGATATGGTGGCCGAACCGAGACAGCGGATTCGGCAACAGCTTGGACTCGACGATGAGGACAAGCTACTGCTCGGGGTCGACCGGCTCGACTACACGAAGGGCATCATCGAACGCTTCGAGGCCGTGGAGCGGCTGCTGGAAAAACGGCCCGAATGGGTAGGCCGCCTCTGCCTACTGCAAATCGCCGCCCCCTCCCGTTCCCTGCTGGACGAATACCAAGGGTTCGAAAGCCGGGTGCGGGCCACAGCAGCCCGCATCAACGAACGCTTCGGCGATGCCCGGATCCCCCCCATCCTGCTGCGCATCGAGCAGCACTCCCATGGGGCCGTGGTGGAGCACTACCGGGCCTGCGACATCTGCATGGTGACCAGCCTGCACGATGGCATGAACCTGGTCGCCAAGGAATTCGTCGCCGCCCGGGAGGACGAAGCCGGCGTACTCATCCTCAGCCAATTCGCCGGCGCCGCGGGGGAGCTGCGGGAAGCCCTGGTCATCAATCCCTACGACCGCGAGGAAACCGCTGCCGCCCTGCACAGCGCCCTTTCCATGGCGCCGGCGGAACAGCGCGAACGCATGCGCAGCCTGCGCGCCCTGGTCCGGGACTTCAACATCTACCGCTGGGCCGGCCGCATGCTGGTGGACGCCGCCGTTGCACGTCGCCAGGCCCGCATCCAGGAACGCATCTTTTACCAAAGCGCATCTCCCTCACGGAGGAAACGATGAAATACATACTCTCCCGCGACGGCCGCATGGCCCTCAAACGCCTCACCGGCGCCACCCTCTTCGCCCTGGATTACGACGGCACCCTGGCGCCCATCGTCAGCCAGCCCACACGGGCCGCCATCGCCCCGCGCACCGTGCGCGAACTGCGCCGGCTCTGCGCCTTCGCCCAGGTAGCCGTGATTTCCGGGCGGAAACTGGATGACCTCTCGTCCCGCGTCCCGGAAACCGTCCGCTATCTGCTGGGCAACCACGGTAACGAAGGCCTGGCCAAGGCCCCGGTGGATCGCGCCACCTGCGTCGACATCTGCCGGCGGTGGCTGGACCAGCTCCACCGGGCCTTCGATCAGCGCAAGCGCTTCCACGGCATGCTGCTGGAGGACAAAGGGGTCACCCTGTCGGTGCACACCCGCCACATGAAGGACTACGTCTCCATCTCCGACGCCCTGACGGATACCTTGGCCGCCCTCGACCCTGAGCCGCGCATCGTGGACGGCCCCTGCCTGTTCAACCTGATCCCGCCCGGCGCCATCTGCAAGGACGACGCCCTCGACCTGTTGGTACGCCACGCCGGCGCGCGCAACGTGCTCTATGTGGGTGACGACGAATGCGACGAACTGGTGTTCGAGCGGGCGCCACCCCACTGGATAACCGTCCGCGTCGGCGAGTCGGCACGCAGCGCCGCCCGCTACTTCCTCCCGGCGCAGCAGGAGATGGGGGACCTGCTGCTGTTCCTCAATTTGCAACTGGGCTTGAGCCGGGCGCTCCGTTGCTGAAGGTGGCGCGCAGGGTCGGCAAATAATCGGGGAAGCTGCGTTGGACAAAGGCCACCAGGCCCTCCCGCACCAAGCAGCGCAGATCCCAGTTGCGCGGCGAGTCCGAGGAACTGACCAAGGCCCGCAGCTGCATGCCGTGCTCGGTGGAATCGGTAACTTGCAGGAGGCAAACCCTGCCGTCCCACTCTTTCGCCCCGCGGCAAATCCGCTCCAGCTCGACGCGCAGCGGCTCGAGGGGCATGCGGTAGTCCACCCAGAGGAACACCGTGCCGATAATGCGGGAGGTGGTTCGCGTCCAATTCTGGAACGGGTTCTCGATGAACCACTGGAGCGGCACCACCAGTCGCCGCTCGTCCCATAGCCGCACCACCACATAGGTGCTGGAAATCTCCTCGATCCAGCCCCACTCCCCTTGCACGATCACCACATCATCAATCCGGATCGGTTGGGTCAGGGCGATCTGCAAACCCGCGATCAGGTTGCCTAGGACAGGGCGCGCGGCAATACCCGCCACCAGCCCGGCCACCCCCGCCGACGCCAGGAGGCTCATGCCCAATTGGCGCACGCCGGGGAAGGTGATCAGGATCGACGCCGTCCCCATCAGCATCACCAGGGACATCAGCATGCGGGAAATCACCCGAGATTGCGTATGGATGCGCCGCGCCCGCAGATTATCTTCAACGTTGATGGGATTGAACGCCGCCACCGCCTCGTCCACCCCACGGATGCAGGCCATGCCAAGCCAGGTGATGGCGCCGATCAAGGCCAGGGAGTTGAGGTGGCGGATCAGCTCGATGCCGTGCATGCCCGGCGGCGCTGCGTTCCATACCAATTGCAAGCCGAGCAAGGGCAGCACAAAGGCCATCGGCCGGTCGCCCTGGCGCAAGACGGCATTGGCCGTGGCATAGGGCCGCGCCAGGCGCATCAGGAGGTGGCGGGTCGAACGATGGGCCAACCAGGCCGCCACCAGGGCAATCAATGCACCGGCGATGGTTTCGACCCAAGGTTGTTGATCGATCCAGTCAAAAAACGCGAGCCCCATGGGCAGCCCCCCAATGCAAGAGATGAGGAATACCCCCATTCCGACTCCTGCCCCTGCCCTTGGTTCTGCTCACCACGGCCTTTCCCGTCGCGCTTAGTACAAACGTCCTATTGTGCCGCCCCGCCGCACGCGGTCAGATACCCGGCAGGGACGCCCGACATCCGTGCTGCCGCCCGATCCTCAAGCCAGGAGCCTCCGCCATGAAACTCCATCGACGATTTTTCGCTGTCTGGGACTGCTTTCTTCTTGCCTTGGCAGTCATTCTGATCCTGGCCGTCATCCCCTCCGCAGCCAATGCCGCCGCCCGTGATGGCGTCCAACCCATTCCGGTCTACGGAAACGATAACGTCATGGGAAAGGCTTCGACGCCGTACCCCTGCCCGACGGATGGACAGACTAAAAGATCCGCGCCCCCGCCGATAACGCCGCCCGTCACCGCGTCTTGCCGAGACGAAGGCGCCGCGATGCGATCCACCGCCATGGTCCATCGGGAACAAGCGCCGCCTCGCCAGGACTTACCGACCGACGACACCGGAGAACCGGAAACCCTGGCCATGCTGGCGGCCGGGCTAGCCTTGATGGGCATCGTGGTCTGGCGCCGCACCCGCGAGAAAAACTGAAGTTCCCATGGCCTATCCCGCCTATCCACTGAGACAGACCTCCTCCCCGCCCGCCGATGAGCAAATGAGGAAGTTACCCGCTGCCGAGAGTCCCCAGTCCATCCACCGGCCGGTGCATTGTCTTCTCGGCCTGCCCTTCGACGCGGTGGGCATGGACACCGCCGCCCGCCGCATCGAGGCCTCCGCCCGCCTGCGTCGCCCCTGCGTGCTGACCACACCCAACGTCAATTTCGTCGCCACCGCCTTCGCCGATCCCGCCTTCCGCGATGCCGTGATGGACAGCCATCTGTGCGTGGTGGACGGCATGCCCCTGGTATGGATCGCAAGGCTGCTCGGGTTGCCCATCCGGGAACGGGTGGCCGGCGCGGACCTGTTCGACTATCTGGCGCAACAGCCCGGTCGGCCGCTACGCATCTACCTATTCGGCGGCCCGGACGGCGCCGCCCTCGCCGCGGCAACCGCCATCAATCGCCGGGGCGGCGGGCTGCAATGCGTCGGCTTCGCTTCCCCCGGTTTCGGCAGCATGGAAGACCTGAGCAGCGAAGACATCCTTGCGCGTATCAACGCCAGCGGCGCCGACTTCCTCGTGCTCGCCCTCGGTGCCCAGAAAGGCCAGGCCTGGATCGCCCGCAATCGTGCCCGGCTCACGGTGCCGGTGGTCAGCCACCTGGGGGCGGTGATCAATTTCGCCGCCGGCACGGTACAGCGGGCGCCCGGCTGGATGCGCCGCAGCGGCCTCGAATGGCTGTGGCGCATCGGTGAGGAACCCACCCTGCGCCGGCGCTACCTGCACGACGGCGCCCTGCTGCTAAGCCTCCTGGTCTGCCGGGTTTTGCCCCTGGCTGTCTACCGCCGCCTGGTCAAACTGGTCGGCTGGCCCCACGCTCAATCCCGGATGGATAGCCGCCGTGACGGCGCCACGACATGCATCAGTTTTTCCGGCACATGGCGCGAAGACAAACTTACCGCCGCCCGGGGCATTTTCGAAACGGCGCGGATAGCGGAAACGGACATCGCCCTCGACCTGTCCCGGCTCACGGACATGGACAGCGCCTTTGTCGGGCTGCTCATGCAGGTGTACACCCAACAAACCCGACGGCGCGCCGCCTTCACCATGGTCGCCGCCAGCGGCCGCGCCCGTCTGCTGTTGTGGCTGCATTGCGCCGAATTCCTGATGGCGCCATCGCCGGCGAAAGGCCCGCCGACAGCGGCGTAAGCCGCGACGGCAAGACACCCCATGCAGGACACACGATTGGACGAACGTCTGCCGGTCCTCGACGGCTGGCGCGGCATCAGCATCCTGCTGGTGCTGGCGGCCCACCTCCTGCCCCTGGGGCCCAAAACCTGGCAGCTCAATGTGGCGGCGGGCATGGTGGGCATGGCCTGCTTCTTCGTCCTCTCCGGTTTTCTCGTCACCCGCATGTTGCTGCACCGTCCCGATGTGCCGGGCTTCCTGTTGCGGCGGCTGTTTCGCATCCTTCCCCTGGCCTGGGCCTATCTTATCGTCGCGCTGAGCCTTGAAAACGCCCCCTTGTCCGCCTGGGTCGCCCATCTGCTCTTCTATGCCAATCTGATGCCCCAGGCCCTGCAAGGCGCCACCGCCCATTTCTGGAGCCTGGGAGTGGAAATGCAGTTCTATCTCGGCGTCGCCCTTCTGGTGGCCTGCCTGCAAAGACGGGGCCTGCTGCTGTTGCCCCTGCTTTGTCTCGCCTTCACCGCCCTGCGCATCGCCGACGGCATCCACTTTTCCAGCCTCAGCCAATACCGCGTCGACGAAATCCTCGCCGGCGCCACCTTGGCCCTGGTCTGTGAACACCCCGCGTTCAAGCTCATCCGCGCAGGCCTGGCCCGTTGCCCCACGCTGCCGGCCTTGCTGTTGCTGCTACTTTCCTGCCACCCCGCCGGCGGTTTCCTCAACTACCTGCGGCCCTATTGCGCCGCCCTGCTGGTGGGAACGACCCTGCTCGCCCCCACGAGTCCCCTGGCGCCCCTGCTGGGCCTGCGTCTCCTGGCTTATTTCGCCTCCATCTCCTATGCCCTTTACGTGATCCATCCGCTCCTCGCCAGCACCTGGCTGGGCAGCGGCGAGGACTGGGACAAATACCTCAAGCGCCCCCTGCTGTTCGTCGTGCTGCTGGTGGTCGCCCATCTCCTGAGCCGGCACTTCGAAGGCCGATGGACCGCCCTCGGCAAACGCCTGGCCGAACGTCGGGAATCTCTCCTTTCCATCAAGGGCGGCCGCCTGCTGGAGCAGTCCGGCGGCACAGGGAGCAACTGACATGAGACGACCAACCTTGCTCCTTGCGTTGTTCTTCCTGACCGGCGCCGTATTAGCCGCCGGAGGTGATGGACGCACTGTCTTCGCAGCGGGCAGCTTCTGGTACACGGCTATCCCGGCGGATGCTCCGCTGCACCCGGATTCCAGCCGCTTCACGGCTGAATTCCTGCGGCAGATCAAGGCCTACTACGGCAACGTCGCCATCAACACCACCGCCTATGCCAGCCCGGTGTATGTGGTGGACGCGGACGTGCCCAAAGTGGTCGTCGGCGAATGGGATTGCCAGCGCAAGGGCTTCCGCGATCCGGACCTGGCCCGACAGTGGTCCGCCGTGCCCATCCCCGCCTATGCCCAACCGGCGGCCGGCACCGACGGCGAAATGACCATCTATCAGCCCGCCAGCGACACCCTGTGGGAGTTTTGGCGCATGCGCAATAGCAACGGCCGCTGGGAAGCCTGCTGGGGCGGCGCCATGGCGCAGGTATCCAGGAACGAGGGCATCTGGCCCAAGCATTACGGCGCCACCGCCACCGGCCTGCCCTTCCTCGGCGGCCAGATCACCGCGGAGGAATTGCGCAACGGCGAAATCCGCCACGCCATCGGCATCGCCCTGGTGGATACCGATTCCGCCAGCCAGCTTTCCTGGCCTGCAAGGCGTTCCGACGGCTACAACCCGAAGGGGGAATCGGGACGGATTCCCGAAGGCCTGCGCTTCCGCCTCGACCCTGCGGTGAATGTGGACGCCCTGCACCTGCATCCTGTGGCGAAGATCATCGCCAAGGCGGCTCAGAAATACGGCTTTGTCGTCTGGGACAAAGCCGGTGCCATCTCCTTGCGTGCGGAGAACCCCTTGAGCTACACCGCCCGCGGCCTGGCCGACCCCTATCCCGCCCTGTTCGGCGGCACCCCCCGCTACGCAATCCTCAACGGTTTCCCCTGGGACCGCCTGCAATTCCTGCCCCGGGATTTCGGTCGTCCATAAGACATGGGGATGGCGACATGCGACGAATGGATCACCAAGGACACCAAGTTCACCAAGAGGCACCAAGGAAACCCCGCTGTATTGCCTTTGCCGTTCTTGGTGCGCCTTGGTGAACTTGGTGTCCTTGGTGATTTCCTCGTCACCCTTCCCCCCCCTCCCCACTCAACGGCAAACCCGCGCCGGCTGCGGGTTTACCCCAAGGGCAGTCCGTTCGGGCTATTGCCGCACCGGGGCGCCACCCACATCATCGAACGCGACATCAACACATGGGGAAACATGACATGGATAACACGCGCCTTAAAAGCATGACGGCTATCGGCTCAGCGATTTTTCTGCTGCTCCTGATCGCCAATACGCCCAGCGCCCTGGCCGCGGCCGACGCCGTGGCCGCCCTCGCGCTCAGGGCGGCGCACAGCCTGCAGGACCAGGGGCCAAGCATCCACCGTTCGCCGCTCCTGGTCGGTCTCGCCAGCCTGGGCTTGATTCTGGCCATCGTCGGCAAGGGCATGGGAAGGCATTGATATGGAAAACACGCTCAAACTTTTGGAACGGGCCGACGCCGGTGATTTCGAACGAACGGCCGGCGACGAACGACGGCACAAGCCCCGCAGTATCGGGGCCCCCTTCCCGGCACGGGCGGATGCGCCGCGGCAGAAAGTCACCAAGGCCGTGTTGCCTGTGGCTGGGTTGGGTACCCGCTTCCTGCCCGCCACCAAGGCCAGCCCCAAGGAGATGATGCCGGTGGTGGACAAGCCCCTGATCCAATACGCGGTGGAAGAGGCGGTGGCGGCGGGCATCACCGACATGATCTTCGTCACCGGCCGCAGCAAGCGGGCCATCGAGGACCACTTCGACAAGGCCTACGAACTGGAAAGCGAACTGGAACGGCGCGGCAAAGCCGCCCTGCTCAACGACATCCGCGGCATGCTGCCGAAGAACATCAATTGCATCTACATCCGCCAATCCGAAGCCTTGGGCCTCGGCCACGCGGTGCTCTGCGCCCAACCGGCGGTGGGCAACGAGCCCTTCGCCGTGCTCCTGGCCGACGATCTGCTGGATGGCGAACCGCCGGTGATGAAACAGATGGTGGATGCCTACAACCGCCATCAATGCGCCATCCTCGGCGTGCAGGACGTGCCACGCAAGGACACCGGCAGCTACGGCATCGTGGATACGACGGACATGGAGGGCGACATCGCCCGGATACGGGGCATCGTGGAAAAACCCCTCCCCGCCGATGCCCCCTCCACCCTGGCCGTGGTCGGCCGCTATGTGCTGCCGGCGGACATCTTCCACCACCTCGCCCTGGTGAAGCCCGGCGCTGGCGGAGAAATCCAGCTCACCGACGGCATCGCCTCCCTGTTGCGGGAACGGCAGGTGCTGGCCTACCGCTACCAGGGGCGCCGCTATGACTGCGGTAGCAAGCTCGGCTACGTCCAGGCCACCATCGAGTTCGGCCTGCGCCATCCCGAAGTGGGCGCGGCCCTGCGGGAATTTCTGTTCTGATCCGCTGGGATCATCGCCACGAGGCCATCACCGATGACACTGCAACCCCTGATCCTCTGCGGCGGCGCGGGCTCCCGCTTGTGGCCCCTGTCGCGGGAGCAATATCCGAAACAACTGCTGGCCCTGACCGGCGACGAAACCCTGCTACAAGCCACCGTGCGCCGCCTGGCCGGCTACCGGGGCGACGCCGACCTGCGCCCGCCCCTGCTGGTGACCAATGAGGAGTACCGCTTCGTCACCGCCGAGCAACTGCATCAAGTGGATGTGCGGCCGGAGGCGCTGATCATCGAACCGGAAGGCCGCAACACCGCCCCCGCCCTCACCCTGGCCGCCTTGGTGGCGACGGCGGACGGCGCCGACCCCATCCTGCTGGTGATGCCCGCCGACCACGTGGTCGCCGAACCCGGGGCATTCTGCGCGGCCGTCGCCGAGGGCGCCCGCCACGCGGCGGCGAAACGACTGGTGGCCCTGGGCGTCAAGCCCGACCGCGCCGAACCCGGTTACGGCTACATCCGTGTCGGGCGTTCCATCGCCGACAGCCATGCCTTCGTCATCGACAGCTTTGTCGAAAAACCCGATGCCGAACTGGCGGAAAGCTATTTCTCCAGCGGCGAGTACCTATGGAACAGCGGCATCTTCATGATGCTGGCCTCGGTCTGGCTGGAACACCTGGGCCGCTGTCGTCCGGACATACTGGAAGCCTGCCGCGCCGCCTACGCCGGCCGCAAGCAGGAACAGGATTTCCTCCGCGTCGGCGCGGAAGCCTTTCTCCAATGCCCCGCCGATTCCATCGACTACGCGGTGATGGAGCGCATCCCCGCCGGCGCCGGCGTGGTGGTGCCCCTCGCCTCGTCCTGGTCCGATGTGGGCGCTTGGGACGCCCTCTGGCAGATATCGCCGCGGGACACCGAGGACAACGCCTTCCGCGGCGATGTGGTGGCCATCGACACCCGTTCCTGCTTGGCCATCTCAAACTCGCGCCTGGTGGCCTGCGTCGGCCTGGAAGACATGCTGGTGGTGGAAACCGCCGATGCGATTCTGGTGGCGCCCAAGAGCCGCGCCCAGGATGTCAAGAAAATCGCCCTTCGCCTGCGCCATGAACACCGCAGCGAAGGCCACGTGCATCGCCGCATCCACCGCCCTTGGGGCTTCTTTGAAAGCGTCGATGCCGGCGCCCGCTTCCAGGTGAAACGGCTGATGGTCAATGCCGGCGCCCGGCTTTCGCTGCAAATGCATTTCCACCGGGCCGAGCATTGGACCGTGGTCAGCGGCACGGCGCGGGTGACCTGCGGCGAGGACGAATTCCTGTTGGAGGAAAACCAGTCCGCCTACATCCCCCTCGGCCAGCCCCACCGCCTGGAAAACCCAGGCCGGATTCCCCTGGAGATCATCGAAGTGCAGTCGGGCGCCTATCTGGGCGAGGACGACATTGTCCGCTTCGAAGACACCTATGGCCGAACCTGAAGCCGAGCCGCCAGGCGCGGTAGCGGCCACAACGCATCAAGCACGCATCGGCTTCATGGCGAAAACGGAGGGGCTTAATCGCCCTTTCCAGGCCCGCGTTCGGAGCGCACCCAGGCGACTTGCCGTCGCACCAGGAAACCCAAATAAAGGGGCAGCTTGGCGCAGGCGTACCACGGCGCCAGCAGTAAGGACCCCGCACCCAGGATCTGGCGACCGTAGCCCGACCAGGCCGAGAAGACCGCAGCGCCCACCATGACCATGGCCACCAGGCTCAAACCCAGGGGCACCGTGGCCTCTGTCATGAACCAGGCGGCTATCGCCATCGCCAGCGCCCCCAGGATGACCAGCACCAGCAACGCCAGGGGCGGTATGCACAGATCCAGGGCCAGGGCGACCAGGGCCCAATTCCCCCGGCGCAGGCCCCGCCACAGGTAGCCCGGCACGGCGCCGAGCATCATCCCCAGGTGACCATGTTCCCAGCGCCGCCTTTGCTGGCGCCTTCCCTCGGCAGTCTCGGGGAAACGGCTGCGCACCCTCGCTTCAGGGCAGAACAGGGGCGCGGCACCAGCCTCGGCCAGATTGAGACCAAGCTTGATGTCCTCGACGATGTGCCCGTCGGCCAAGGAAACGCCTTGCAACAGCGACCAGGGCAAGGCCATGCCGGTGCCCATCAACTGGCAGGGCAAACCCAGGCGTAGACAGCCCAAGGGGCGCACGCGATTGCGCACGGTCCAGGCAAAGGCGGCGATGGCCGACAGGGTGGGAACCCCGCCGGCCGCGCCGGTTCCGGCATCCATCAGATACAGGGCCTGCACTGGTCGTCCGCTGGCGGCGCTGCCGCGGGCCAGGCGGTCAAGGGCACCCGGCTCCGCCTCGCAGTCGGCATCCATCACCACCACCAGGGACGGCGGATCGGCGGCCAGATAACGCAAGCCGTAATCCAGAGCATAACCTTTGCCGCACCGGGCCGCATCCTCTCGCCGCACCACTTCCGCGCCGGCGGCCTCGGCGCGCAGCGCGGTGTCGTCGCTGCAATTGTCGGCCACCACCAGCAAACGGTCTCCCAGATGCAACTGGAGCCGCAATCCGGCCAGGGTCGTGGCGATGCCCGCCGCCTCATTGTGGGCGGGCACCAGCACCGCCAGGCGCGGTCGCCGCACAGTCGTCAATGCGGTCCTCAGTGCCGGTGATTTACGCGGCACCAACGCCGCCAAGGTTTGCAGCAGCAGGAAGGACGAGGGCAAGACCCCCAGCCCGGCCAGGGCCAAGGCCACGGCCTCCATCGCACCACCCACGGAAACCAGGATGTTCATGCCGCGCTCCGCAGCCGCTTCGTCATCGTCGTGTCGCGGAACAATTCCGCCAGGCGACCCGCCTCCCGATGGGCGTCGTGCCGTTGCAGCACTCTTTCCCTGGCTGCCTCGCCCATGCGGACAAGGGTTTCGTCGGAGGTCGCCAGGCAATCCCCCATGGTCCACGCCAGCCAATCGGCATTCCCCGCCGGAATCAACCAGCCGTTCTCCCCCGGCATCACCAGCTCGGGAATGCCGGCGACGAAGGTGGTCAGCACCGGCCGGCGCAGGGCCATGGCTTCCATCAGCACTACCGGCAGGCCTTCGGCCAGGCTGGGCAGCACCACCGCCCGCGCCGCCAGGATTTCCTTGCGCACCTGGTCGCCACTGAGCCAGCCGGTGATGCGCACTTGCCGCGACAGGCCCCAGAGTTTGATGTGGCCTTCGATCAGCGGTCGCATCTCGCCGTCGCCGGCCAGCACGATTTCAAAAGGCACCCCTTCCTGGGCCAGGCGCCGGGCCGCCTCCACCAGGAGCAATTGGCCCTTCTGTTCGCACAGCCGGCCGACGCACACCAGGCGCGGCACGGCGGGCGGCGGCACCGATGGCAGATCAATGAAGGATCGATCAACGCCGCAATGGACCACCTTCAGCTTCTGCCAATGGATGTGTTGCGACCAACGCAGCAATTGGCTGCGGCCGAAAGCGCTGACGGCGACGACAAAGGCGGCATGGCGGATCTTTTCCCCCAGGCCGATGGCGTCCGGCTTGTCGAATTCCTCCGGTCCATGCACCGTGAAACTGTAAGGCACGCCGCACAGCACATGGGCCAGCATGGCCACCTGGGCCGAGTTGGTGCCGAAATGGGCATGCAGATGCTGGCTGCGCCCCTGCCGCAACCACTGGGCCACGCGACAGGCTTCGCCCAGGTAGGCCAGGTGGTAGGGCCAGAACCGCTCGCTCCGCCGCGCCATGCGCAAGGTCAAGGCCAGGGCCTTGGCCAGGCGTAAGGGGGATTGCCGCAGGCTGGCGAGGACCGCCATGGCCAAGCCGAACACGCCCCGTTCCAGCACATAGCGGGTACGCCATCGCTCCTCCGTATCCGCCTCGTCCGCCAACTCCTCGTTCCAGCCGCGCAAGGCCATGCGCTGCACCTCGACGCCCTGGCTTTCCAGGGCCTGGATTTCGCGGCGGATGAAGCTATGGCTCACCTTGGGATATTGGTTCACCAGATAGGCCACCCGCAGGGGCCCCCCCTCTTCGCGGTCGATCCCTTCGCCATCCAGGGCGTCGGGCAGATCCAGATAGCATCTGTCGGCTGTCGTGTTCATCGTCATCTCCATGAATGTTCCGTCCATATCAAGCGCGGCGCCTCGCCGGCGCGTGGCTGTTGCGTTGCCGTGCGCCGGTCGCCCTGCTGCGGAATCACCCGCGCCGGGGCGCCCACCGCCGTCGCGCCGTCGGGTACATCGGCCAGCACCACGGCCATGGCGCCAATGCGTGCGCCATGGCCGATGTGTACATCGCCCAGGATCTGGGCGTAGGCCCCCACCTCCACATCGTCGCCGAGGATGGGCGCGGGCCCGCCTTCCATGCGGTTGCCCAGGGTCACGCCCTGGCGCAGGGTGCAGTTGCGGCCCATCGTCGTGCCGGGATGAACGAAGATGCCGCCGAAATGCCAAATGCGCAGCCCGGGGCCTATACGGGCTTCCTTGGGCAAGCTGATACCGACCACCGTTTCCACCGCCCGGAACAGCAGCCAGTAAAGCCCTGTCAGGACACGGCGGCGCAAGCCGGCGGGACGCCGATCCACCCGCTGGCCGAAACGGTGCACCCAGACGGCCCAGATCGATTGCTCCTTGAAGAAGGGCCGCGTCGGGTAGCGCGCCAAATCGCCGCACCAAGCCTCATCGATTTGCGGGTTCATGGCTTTGCTCATGGTTTTCCCCTGTGCCGGTCCGCCCCAGGGCGCAGGCGACCCCCATGGCGAACCAGAAATACCAGTTGAAGGACAGGTAATCGATCATGTTGTCGGAGGCGCACACCAGCAGGTAAGCCGCCGCCAGGGACACCAGGAGGGTGGCGCCCACCGCCTCGTTGCTCCGAACCAAGCGGCGAATCAGGCGATAGAACAGCCAGGCCGCGGCGGCCAGGCCGGCCAGCCCGGTTTCAAACAACATCTGCACATACACGTTGTGGGCGCCGGGATTGGTGTTGCCGGCCAGGGGAAAGAACGTCGGCGAATAATGGGTGAAGGCATTCAAGCCGTACCCCAGAGGCAAATGGGAGAGGCTCATCCAGGCCAGGCCGGACTTCCATATTTCCTGCCGCCAGGCGAAGGAATTGAGCTTGGCGTAGGGATCGTAGACGCTGGTCGCCGAGAGATCCAATATCCGCTCGGCCATGCCCGGCAGCAGCAGCAAGGCGCAGGGCAGGAGCAACAGATAGAGCAGGAAGCGCCGTTCGAAACGCAGGCCGTAAATGCCGAACACCAACAGTGCTGCCAGCCAGGCGCTACGGGTTTGCGTCAGGGCCAACAGGGTTAGCAGAAACAACATGTAAAAAGGCAGGATGCGGCCCAGCACGGCGGACGGCGCCACGGCGGCGGCCTTGAGCCGATAGAGGCAGAGGGAAAGCACCAACACCAGGTAGAAGGCGAAGATGTTGGGATGGCTGAAACTGCTCTTCAGGCGGAAACCCTCGCCACCCCAGCCCTGGGCCAGGTCGACGCAGGCATACAGCACCGGCAGCGGCGAGGACCAGAGAACGATGTCCAGCCAGCGGTCCCGTTCCGCCGCGGAGCGCACCGAAACAAAGGGAATGACAAAGGCCGCGCCATAGGACAGGAGGACGAGGAAGGTGCGAAGGGCGCTGGCCGGCTCGGGACTATGCACGGCCCCGGCCAGGGCCGGCAGCAACAACAACGGACTCCAGCGGGCGAGGGGCGGAGATTGCCGTGATTGCGTCGCTTCCGCCAGGAAGAGGACGGCGAGGAGGAGGATCAAGGCATTGAGGGCCGCACCCATGCCGATGCTGGCGCCGCCCAGGTCGAACTTTCCCGCGTCGAACACCGGATCGCCGACGGCGCGGAACAGCATGATGACGAAGAACAGCCCCCGCCGGTCCACCGCCAACATTATCGCCAGCACCACGGCCAGGGGCAGGAAGGCGATGCGCAAGGGGCTGTCCCCCACCCAGCCGACATAGGCGGCGGTGAGGCCGCCCAATGTGGCACAGGCCAACGTCAGGAAGACGGCCGATGTCTGCGGGGGACGCAAAGCCAGGGGAAGTCGCATGACGCTTTCCTTGAAAGTTGTCTCAAAAATTCAAGCGATGGATTCGCTGGGAACCGTAACCGCTCCCGTCCTCCCCTTATCAGGGGAGGGGCCTACTGCGTAAAGCATCGCTACCCGGACTCCTCCCTGGCAAGGGAAGCCGGGGGTTGGCCTCGCTTCCATCCTGAAGGGTGAGCCGCTCGGACTCCCACCTGATAAAGGGGGCCGGTGGGGTTGCGGTGTTTGCCCGCCGACATTTGCCAAGACAGATTCTCCTCAGGCCACCCGTGACGCGATCGGCGAACGGGACGACTGCAAGGCCATGGCCCGCCGCCGCACCGCCGCCCGTTTCATCGCTCGCCCCATGCCCCGCGCCAGGAGCAGCAGGCGCGTGGGCCTGATGTCGCCGCGCAGGACTTCGAGGCCGACCCGGGCCGCATCGCCCACCGCCCCGGCAGCGGAGAAGACGTTGAAGAACACGCTCATCGCCTCGGTTCGGCGCGGTCGCGGCAAGGCGTTGTAGTCGGTGGAAAACTTGAACAGGATGTGGCGGTGGCCCTGCACCACCGCCGGGCTGTTTTCCGAGATACGGTTGCCGCCGCCGACACGCCGGGTGTAACCCACCAGATGCTCGGCCAGACAATGCAACCGGGTGTGCCGGGAGAGACGGATGAACAGATCCCAGTCCTGGCAACTGCGCAGGTTTTCGTCCAGGCCGCCGATCTGGTTGAGGAGGTTGGTCCTGACCATGAAGGCGGAAAAAGAACCGATGAAGTTGGACACCAGGATCCGCTCCCGCCAATCGCCCTCGAAACGATGGCTGATGCGTTCCGATTCCCGTCCGTGCTGGTCCACGCACACCATCCAGGTATAGCTGGCGCCATAGTCCGGCCCCAGGCTGAGCATGCCCTCCAATTGTTTTCCCAGCTTGTCCGGCGCCCACTGGTCATCGCTGTCGAGGAAGGCCACATAGTCGCCCCGGGCGTGGCGGATACCGGTGTTGCGGGCGGCGTTGCCGCCCCGGTTGTAGCGATGGGCGACGTAACGGATACGGGGATCGGCCATGGCCTGTACGCGCTCCCGGGTGTCGTCTTCCGATGCATCGTCCACCACGATGGCCTCAAAATCGCCGTAGGTCTGGGACAACAGGCTTTGCAAGGTGTCGCCTATGCAATAGCCGCGGTTATAGGATGGAATCACTACGCTAATAGCCGGCATCGGCAGTCCTCCTCGATTCGGTGGTTGAAACGACGCCTGCCCGCACCAGGGGCTGGCGTCGGGAATTGCGCAGCAACCAGGATTTGACCGTGCGCCATTCGCTAGGGCGAAAGCCGTGGCGGCCCAGGAAAATGCCGTAGCGCAGCGCCATGGCGGCGTCGCGCCGGGCCAGCAGCTTGCGGAAAGCCAGCTCCCGCCTCAGCTCGGGTCCAGGGGGCATCACCCTCGACAGGATTTGTTCCATCACGCGGTAGGCCTCGGAAAAATCCCGCCCCTCGCCCATGTCGAACAGACGCTCGCCGTGGTTGCAGAACGGCGCCGGATCGAAGGACGCGGTGCCCTGCATGATCGCCAGGGACTCGGCCAGGTAGCGCGATATGTCCAAAGCCATCTTCATTTGCGCCGAGGCGTGCACCGCGCCGACGTTGGCGCCATGCCAGCGATAACGGATCAGCTTGCGCGCCAGGTTCACGCAGCGGCAGGTCAAGGCCAATTGGCCGAACAGGAAATAATCTTCCGCCAGGCCCGGCACCCGCAGCCTAGCGGCCGGCGCCACCGCACCGATGAAATCCTCGCCGTAGCGGGCGCCGAGGCGAACCAGGGCGTCCAGACGCAGCGCTACGGCGGGATGGGCCGTCGGGGTACGGAACAGCGCCCCGGCGCGCATACCCCAAGGGCCGGTGGGCATGTCGATGCGGCCGATGATGCGCCCCCGGCCGTCGATCACATCGCCCAGGGAGGCAGCCAGTACCAGCTCGGGGTCGGCGGTAAAGGCGCGGGCCAATTCGGCCATGCGGTCCGGCAGGGAAATGTCGTCGGCATCCTGGCGCAACACGTAGCGGCAATCGCACAGGTCCAGGCCCCGGTTGAGCAGGGCCGACAGATCGGGGGCGTCGGCCATGACATGGACCTGGATGCGCCGGTCGCGTTCGCCGTAGGCCCGCGCCAATTCGGTGCTGCCGTCGCTGGAGCCGTGGTCGAGGACCAGCAGTCGCCAGTCGCGAAAGGATTGGGACTGGATGCTGTCCAGGGCCTGGGCCAGATAGTCGATGCCGTTCCTGACCGGCAGCAGTACGTCGAAAGTCGCCATGGTGGGTTATCTGAATCCGAGAAAAAGCCGCAACTGGCGCACCTGGGATCGCATCAGCAAGCCCGCTGCGGCGTAGGCCGCGATACCGCCGAGGATGGAAAACAGCAGCACGGCCAGGGTGTCGCCGCCATGGCCCGCCACCCATGCCGAGAGCTGGACCACCACCACCGCCATGGCCAGGGCCGCCGCCAGGGGCCGCCCGATCTCCCGCAGCAGACGCAAGGGGGGCAGGCCCAGCAAGTGCGCACCGCACACCAGTGCGGGAAAGGCGTTGATGACATTGGCAACCAGATAGCAGGCCGCCACGCCTTCCACGCCCCAGCGGGTGCCGACGGCAAAGGCGAGCACCTGCAACACCGTTGCCAGACAGCCCATGGCCAGCAGCAAGCCGGAACGGCCGGCAGCCATGAACACCGTGCCGGTCGTGCTGACGATGGACTGGATGAATCCCACCGGCGCCAGCCAGGCGAGTACGGTGGCTGTTTCCCGCCAGCGCTCGCCGAACACCACGGCGACGAAGGGCTCGCGCAGAACGAACAGGCCGGCCATGAGGGGCGCGGTGATGAAGGCGATGAAAGCCACCGTTTTGAGATAGCGTTCGGCCCCCTCTTCCCTGCCGCTGCGGCTCATGAGGGGGAACAGCGCCCGGGCGGCGACATGGGTGAGGTTCTGCACCGGGAACAACATCACCCGATAGGCCAGGGAATAGACGCCCAGGGCGGCCGCGCCGAGCAGGCGGCCGATGATGGCGCTATCGGCATTGCGGGAGAGGTAAAGCACGATATTGAACAGGGACAGCCTGCCGCTGAAGCCGGCCACGGCGCGGAAGGCCTCGCCGCTCCAGCGCAACATCGGGCGGAAACCCGTGCAGGCGGCGAACCCGGCGCTGGTGAGCCCCGCCGCCAGCAAGGCCTGGGCCGCCAGGGCCATTACGCCGAA
>RXJP01000089.1 GCA_003963315.1 Rhodocyclaceae bacterium
TCAACACCCAGCGCTACTGGCAGGACCGCATCCTGGAACTGCGGGAACAGATCGCGCTGATGGACGAAGAGCCACTGCGGGTGGCGTACTAAAACAGCTCCAGCACCTTCTCCGGCGGACGTCCGATCACGGCCTGCGCGCCTTTGACCACGATGGGCCGTTCGATCAGGATGGGATGGGTGACCATGGCGTCCAGCCATTCGTCGTCGCTGAGGGTCTTGCCGGCGTAGTGTTCCTTAAACATCGCCTCACCGCTGCGAATCAAGTCCAGCGGCGCGATGCCCAGCAGCTTCACCAGCCGCGCCAGCTCGGCCTTGGTGGGCGGCGTCTTCAGGTATTCCACCACTTCGGCATCCAGTCCCTTGGCCGCCACCAGTTCGCAAACACTGCGGCTCTTGGAGCAACGGGCGTTGTGATAAATGCGGATTTTCTCCACGGTCGTTCCTGTTCTTTTCAACCGACGGCGCTTTCGCTCGGTTCCGGTTCCTGCAGCCACAGGCACTTGCCCTTGGCGTCCTTGTTCACTTCCTGCAAGACCCTTTCATGGTCGGCCAGTTCGGCTTCCGTGGCACGCAGCACCCGCAGGGGGGGCCGTTCGCCGCTAAGGCTGGCGTTGATTTCGGGCTGGGGCGATTCCAGTTCCATGACCAGGCTTTCCTGGCCGCGGGTCATGGCCAGGTACACCTCGGCCAGCAGTTCGGCATCGAGCAGGGCGCCGTGGAGCTGGCGGCCCGAATTGTCGATGGCGTATTCGTTGCACAGGGCGTCCAGGTTGTTGCGTTTTCCCGGACGCAGTTCCCGGGCCATGCGCAGGGTATCCACCACACTGGCGCAGAGCTTGTCCACCGGCTCCCGGTCCAGCAGGTTGAATTCGTTGTTGAGGAAGCCCACGTCGAAACTGGCGTTGTGGATCACCAGTTCGGCGCCCTGGATGAAATCGGCCAGTTCGTCGACGATCTCGGCGAAACGCGGCTTGTCGGCGAGAAACTCCAGGGTGATGCCGTGCACCGCCTGGGCGCCGGCATCAATGTCCCGCTCCGGGTTGATATAGCGATGGAAGTGGCGGCCGGTGAGCTTGCGCTCCACCATCTCCACCCCGGCCACTTCAATGATGCGATCCCCCAGGCGCCACTCCAGGCCTGTGGTTTCCGTGTCCAATACGATCTGCCGCAAGGCCATCAGCTTCCCCTCCGCACTTGGTCCACACCCCGCCGGGCCAGGGCGTCGGCCCGTTCGTTCTCCGGATGGCCGTTGTGGCCGCGCACCCAGAGCCATTCCACCTCGTGACGGCTGGCCTCGGTATCCAGGGCCTGCCACAGGTCCACATTCTTCACCGGCTTCTTGTCGGCGGTTTTCCAGCCGCGCCGCTTCCAGCCGGAAATCCATTCGCTGATGCCCTTCTGCACGTATTGCGAATCGGTGTGCACCCGGGCCTTGACCGATCTCTTGAGGGCGCGCAGGGCTTCGATCACCGCCATCAGCTCCATGCGGTTGTTGGTGGTATTCGCCTCTCCGCCAAAGAGTTCCTTTTCATGATCGCCGGTGCGCAGAATGGCGCCCCAGCCGCCGGGGCCGGGGTTGCCGCTGCATGCGCCGTCGGTGTAAATGTCGATGAGTTGTTCGTTGTTTTCTTCAGTCATTGCTCAGGGTCTGGTTTTTACGGGCGACACCGACCAGGGCCTTGGCCCTCGCCATGCGGTCGCTCCAGAGGGGGGTGATAAGACGCATGCCGTGCTGGCGCTTGATGGCCTGCATGATGTACACGGCCCCGGCATAGGGCCACCAGCGGTCCCCCGCCGGCTCCATGAAACGATAGCGGCGCAGCCATTTGCCTTGCTCCAGGGGCGGGGCATAGCAACCGAAAGCACCGGCGCGGGTTTCGAAACCGAGCAGGGCGAACCAATCCTTCAGGCGCGGCACGCTGATGTAACGTCCAGCCCAGGGCGGTTGCTGGCTGCGGCGCTTGAAAGCGCGCTTGATGCCCCACAGGCTGAAGGGATTGAAACCGGTGATGACCACCTGGCCTTCCGGCACCAGGATGCGCTCCACTTCGCGCAGGATCTGGTGGGGATTGGGGTCGAATTCCAGGGCATGGGGCAGCACCACCAGGTCGACGCTGTTGGCGGCGAAAGGCAGATGGTGCAAATCCGCCAGCAACTCCTCCCGCCCCGGCGCGGGAGGATAATCGGGACTGCCGCAACGGAAACGGAAGGGCATGCGGTTGGCGTGGAGGTAGTCCACTTCCAGCAGGCCGATCTGTACCGCATTGAAGCCGAACACATCCGCCAGCAACTGGTCGTGCTTTTGCTGTTCCCAGTGGAGCACATACTGCCCCTGGGGCGTATCCAGCCAATCTCTGAAGCCTTCAATGGGCATGGTTCAAAGTCTGCGAAAATAGGGAGCTGACAACATCGAGCATCACGGGACCGATCACACCATGGAAATCCTGCGCCTGCGCGCCTTTACCGACAACTACATCTGGAGCCTGCGCCACAACGGCCTGCTCGCGGTGGTGGACCCCGGCGAATCCGGCCCGGTGCTGGACCATCTGGCGCAAAGCGGCGACCGCCTCGTCGCCATCCTACTGACCCACCACCACGACGATCATATCGGCGGCCTTGCCGACCTGGTCGCTTTGGAAGACGAGAAAAACCCCATCACCGTGTTCGGTCCGGCAGCCAACCACATCCCCCAGGTGAATCGTGCGCTCCAGGGCGGCGAAACCATCGTTTTGCCCGAGTTCGGTGACGAGGGCGCGTTTCAGGTCATCGCCGTTCCCGGCCATACGCTGGGCCACCTCGCCTATTATCGCCCAGGCACGTTGTTCTGCGGCGACACCTTGTTCCTGCTGGGTTGCGGCCGCCTGTTCGAAGGCAGTCCGGCACAAATGTGGCAATCCCTTTCCGCGTTGGCGGCGCTGCCCGCCGACACCCAGGTGTATTGCGCCCACGAGTACACCTACATGAACCTGCCCTTCGCCCTTGCCGTGGAGCCGGGTAATCCCCAACTCCAAGCCCGGTCCGTCAAGCTGAAGGAAAAAATTTCACTCGGCATCGCCACCGTGCCCGACACCCTGGGCGACGAACTGGTCACCAACGTCTTCCTCCGTCCCACACAACCCGAAGTGATTGCCGCAGCCCGCCGCTATCGCAGCGAGACCGGCGGCGACACCACCCTGGCCACGCCGACGGAAGTGTTTGCCGCCCTGCGTGAATGGCGCAACGGTTATAAGCCGCCGACGATTTGACCCAGGCCATCCCCTCCGCTACCATCCCGGCCACTATGCGTCGCAGGCTTCCTTTGTGTCGCGCACGCCTGCGTGCGCTCGCCACCCTCCCCCGTTCCCTCTTCAAGCCGCTGCTGGCCTTGTGGCTGGCCTTGTGCTGCGTCGCTTCGTTCTGTGCCGCAAGCAGCGCCAGTGCCGCCGAACTCATCATCCATGAACGGGAAACGCCCCTGCGCCTGAGCCCCAGCCTTGGGGACGAGCCGCCAAGCACGCCGATCCCCACGGCCATGACGCCGACGCCACCGCGTACCCAACCGACGCCGGTGGAAGAGGATCTGCCCCGTATCGCCACCATCGACCTCACCGCCCCGCCGACGGATTTATGGCAACGCATCCGCAACGGCTTCGCCATGCCCAACCTGGAAAGCCCGCTGGTGGCCGACCGCCAAGCCTATTACCTGAACCGCCCGGCGGCCCTCAAGGTGATGGTGCAACGCAGCCGCCGCTATCTGTACCACATCGTCAGTGAGCTGGAGAAACGCGGCATGCCCACCGAGCTGGCCCTCCTGCCCATGGTGGAAAGCGCCTACAACCCCCTCGCCCAAAGCCCCGCCAAGGCGCTGGGGATGTGGCAGTTCATCCCCTCCACAGGCCGCAACTACAACCTGACACAGAACTGGTGGCTGGACCAACGGCGCGACATCATCGCCTCCACCAATGCCGCCCTCGACTATCTGCAAACCATCTACGAGATGAACGGCGATTGGCACCTGGCCCTGGCCTCCTATAACTGGGGCGAGAACGCGGTGGCCAAGGCCGTGGTGCGCAACCAGGCCAAGGGATTGCCGACGGATTACCTGCATCTCACCATGCCCGGCGAAACCCGCTATTACGTGCCCAAATTGCAGGCCCTGAAAAACATCATCGCCGACCCGGCGCTGTTCGGCATCCAGCTCGACCCCATCCCCAACAAGCCCTATTTCGAAACCGTGGACATGCCGGCCACCATGGACGTGGCCACGGCAGCCAAGCTGGCGGAAATCCCCCTGGACGAATTCATGGCCCTCAACCCGGCTTACAGCCGCCCATTGATGCCGGACAACGGGAACTCGTCCCTGGTGCTGCCCGCCGACCGCGTATCCATCTTCCAGGCCAATCTGGTCCGCCACGAAAACCAGGACAAGCCCCTTTCCTTGTGGAAGACCGCCGTCCTCAAGCCCAAGGAAAAGCTGGATGCGGTGGCCGCCCGCTACGGCATTTCCACCGCCCGCTTGAAACAGATCAACAGCATCGGCCCGCGGACCAAGATCGTCCCCGGCATGAACCTCCTGGTGCCTGCGAGCCCGGCAGCAGCCCAGGAAATTGCCGCCCACATGCCCCAGCCTCCGGTGGAACAGCCGGCTCCCGCACAAAACGGCCACACCAATGGGCATGGCGGTTCTACCAATCACAACGGCCGACACAGTGGCAAACCGGCCAAGGGCAGCCAGGCACGCCACGCCGTGGCCACCAAATCCGGCAAAGTTGTTAAAGGCAAAAAACCCGCAGGTAAAACCGCTTCAACCAAGGCGACGCCCCAGGCGGCAGCAAAGAAAAAGAAACACTGATCGAATCGAGCGGCCAGGCCATCACCCAACAAAAAACCCGGCTAAGCCGGGTTTTTTGTTGGGTGAAACTCAGAAGTTGAGCGTCATCAAGCCACGCCGTACTCCGACTTCTTCACCGGCTTAAGGGCGGTCATCAAAGCCTTGACCTCGGTTTCGGTCAACTCCCGGGTCTGGCCTCGCTTGAGTTGCGGCGGCAGGGGCAGCGGGCCGTAACGCACCCGCATCAAGCGGCTGACCACGACGCCCACCGAATCGAACATGCGGCGCACCTCGCGGTTGCGGCCTTCGGCGATGGTGACGTTGTACCAGCGGTTGGCGCCGTCGCCGCCGGCTTCCTCGATGCGGGTGAACCGGGCGGGGCCGTCCTCCAACTCGATGCCGTCGTAGAGCTTTTCCAAAGCCTCTTCGGACAGGTCGCCCAGTATCCGAACCGCATACTCACGATCAATGCCGTAGCGGGGATGCATCAGCCGGTTCGCCAGGTCGCCGCTATTGGTGGCCACCAGCAGGCCGCAGGAGTTGATGTCCAGACGGCCGACGGTAATCCAGCGCCCACCCCGGATCTTGGGCAGGTTGTCGAACACGGAGGGCCGGCCTTCCGGATCGTCACGGGAAACGATTTCCCCTTCCGGCTTGTGATACAGCACCACCCGGGGCAGACGGGAACGGCCCACCTTGAGGTTCACCAGCTTGCCGTTCACCCGCACCTTGTCCGTGGGGCCGATGCGCTGGCCGACGTGGGCGGGCATGCCGTTCACGCTGACGCGGCCGGCGATGATCCATTCTTCCAATTCGCGGCGGGAGCCGTGGCCGGCGTCGGCCAGGGCCTTGTGCAGCTTGGGCGCTTCGCCATCCTCATCGTCGAAGGCGCCGCCGGCGAAACCGCCGCCGAACTGCTCCTTCTTCGGCTTGCCGCCGCGACCACCCGGCTTGCCACCTGGGCGACCGGGACGATTGCCCTGTCCCTGGGGCCCGCCCGGGCCACGGGGACCACCGGGGCCGCCAGGACCACGGCCCTGACGGGGCGCACGATTGCCATCCACTTCGCGGGGCGGCTGATCGTCACTGGCGCCTTCCCGCGGCTGGCCATCGCCCTGCCCTTGGGGGCGGGGGCCACGTTGGGGACGCTTGCCGCGCCCCTGGCGGCCTTGTCCTTGGCCTGGGCCGCCCTGTCCTTGGGGACGGGGTGGGCGCGGGCCCCGGGGCGGGCGATTGCCGCCGTTGCCTTCACCGACAGGCGCGCCCTCGCCTCCCGCGACCTGGGGAGCTTGTCCGCCCTCGCCGCCACTCCCCTCAGGAGAGGAGGTCTGGCCCGGGTTGTTCGGATTGTTCGATTGGTTGCGGTTCTTCTGCGGGCGGCGGAACGGGGTCCGCTTGCGGGGGGGACGGGTTGTCTCCAAGGTCCATTACCCTTTCGATTTCGGTCAAGGGCGGCAGCTCGGAAAGGCTGCGCAGGCCCAGATCGTCAAGAAACTTCTTGGTGGTTGCATAAAGTGCGGGACGGCCGGGAGCATCCCGGTGTCCCACGGTGTCGATCCAGTTCCGCGACTCCAGCGTCTTGAGCACATTGGGCGAAACGGCTACGCCGCGGATGTCCTCGATGTCGCCCCGGGTCACGGGCTGGCGGTAGGCGATGATGGCCAGGGTTTCCATCACCGCGCGGGAATACTTGGGCGGCTTTTCGTTCTTCAGCCTATCCAGGTATTCCTGGTATTCAGGCCGGGTCTGGAAGCGCCAGCCGGTGGCCAGTTGCACCAACTCGATGCCGCGATTGGCCCAGTCCCGGCGCAGGTCGTCCAGCAGGGTACGCCAGGTATCGTCGTCGAACTCGTGGTCGAACAGTTTTTTCAGGTCGGCCAGGGCCACCGGCTCCGGGGCCACCAGCAGCGCGGTTTCCAGCACGCGCTTGAAGTCTTCAGGCTTGTAGAGTTCCATCCGCGGCTCTTACGTAGATTGGGGCCAGCACTTCGGCCTGGGTGATTTCCACCAGGCTTTCCCGGGCCAGTTCGAGGATGGCGAGGAAGCTCACCACCATGGCGGGCGCACCGGCGGAAACATCGAAAAGGTCTTCGAACACCAGGAAAGTCCGGCCCTGGAGTTTGCGCAAGATATTGGTCATGAACTCCCGCACGGACAGCTCTTCCCGCTTGATCTTGTGGTGCTGGGTCACCTTGGCCTGCCGCATCAAGGCCAGCCAGGCCACTTGCAGGTCGTGCAGGCTGACGTCGGGCTGGCGTTCCACCACCTTGTCCGCCACCCACACGGTGATCCATTCGAAATCGCGGCCGGCCTGGGGCATCTCGTTCAGCTTCACGCCGGCGGCCTTCATCTGCTCATATTCCAGCAGGCGGCGCACCAGCTCGGCCCGGGGATCTTCCGGCTCGCCGTTCTCCAGCTTAGGGGGACGGGGCAGCAGCATGCGCGACTTGATCTCGATCAGCATGGCCGCCATCAGCAGGTATTCCGCCGCCAGCTCCAGGTTGCTCCGCTGCATGGCATCCACGTACTTCAGGTACTGCCGCGTCAGCGATGCCATGGGAATATCGAGGATATTCACGTTGGCCTTGCGGATCAAATAGAGCAACAGGTCCAGGGGACCTTCGAAGGAATCGAGGATGATCTCCAAGGCATCCGGCGGGATGTAGAGATCCTTGGGCATCTCCGTCATCAGCTCGCCGTAAACCTTGGGGACGTGGGCGAACGCCTCCCCCGCAACCGCCATTCCCGGTGCCAGGGCCTCGGTTTGGGCGGGTGCGATGGCGGCGGGCGACAATGCGCCCTCCCCTTCACCGGCAGTGATGACAGTCGTTTCCGTCACGAATTTTCAGTGGCTTGATGTAATCGGTTTCAGTCCAGGCCCATGGCCTCGCGCACGTCGCGCATGGTTTCCTGGGCCAGTTTGCGCGCCTTCTCGCAACCGTCAGCGATGATGTTCTTCACCAGCTGCGGGTCTTCCTCATACATGCGAGCGCGCTCCCGCATGGGTTCTTGTTCTTTCAATACGGCTTCGATGACGGGCTGCTTGCAGTCGATGCAGCCAATGCCCGCGCTGCGGCAGCCCTGCTGCACCCACTGCTTGGTGGCATCGTCGGAATAGATTATATGGAATTGCCATACCGGGCAGCGGTCCGGTTCGCCCGGGTCGGTACGGCGCACCCGCTGGGTGTCGGTCTGCATGGCGCGGATCTTCTTGCGGATGGAGTCTTCATCCTCGCGCAGGGCGATGGTGTTGCCGTAGGACTTGGACATTTTCTGGCCGTCCAGGCCGGGGGTGCGGGAAGCCTCCGTGAGCAGCGCGCCGGGTTCGGCCAGGATCATCTTGCCGCCGCCTTCCAGGTAACCGAACAGGCGCTCCCGATCGCCCATGGACAGGTTCTGGGTGTCGTTGAGCAGGGCGTGGGCCTGTTCGATGGCCTCCTCCTCGCCCTTTTCCTGATAGCGGACACGCAACTCCTCGTACAGCTTGGCGCGCTTGGAGCCGAGCTTTTTCACCGATTCCCTGGCCTTTTCCTCATAGCCCGGCTCGCGGCCGTACATGTGGTTGAAGCGGCGGGCCAGTTCCCGGGTGAATTCGATATGGGGCAACTGGTCTTCACCCACGGGCACCTTGTCGGCACGGTAGATCAGGATGTCCGCGCTCATCAGCAGCGGATAACCGAGGAAACCGTAGGTGGACAAGTCCTTGTGGGACAGCTTTTCCTGCTGGTCCTTGTAGGTGGGTACCCGCTCCAGCCACCCCAGGGGCGTGGTCATGGACAGCAGCAGATGCAGCTCCGCATGTTCCAGCACCTTGGACTGGACGAACAGGGTGGCCTGGGAAGGATCGACGCCGGCGGCCAACCAATCGATGATGAGGCCCCGGGTGTTCTCGGCAATAGTGCCCGGCTCGTCGTAAGCGGTGGTCAGGGCATGCCAATCGGCCACGAAGAACAGGCAGGGGTACTCATGCTGGAGCTTGATCCAGTTCTTGAGCACGCCATGGTAATGGCCCAGGTGGAGGCGGCCGGTGGGCCGCATGCCGGAGAGAACTCGTTCTGCGTACATATTTTTCTTGGGAACCGCCAGTAATCGCTAAAAGCTGAAAACGCTAGTCAATACCGCGTAAAACAAGGCCAACAAGGGCCGCATGATCTTTTCCAGGCCGCCGAAATAAAGCAGTCCCAGGAGGATGAAAAGACCGTAACGCTCTAACTGCGCAAACTTCAGGGCCGCCTTCATGGGCAACAGGCTCACCATGATGCGACCGCCATCCAGGGGCGGCATGGGCAGCAGGTTGAGGATCATCAGCGATCCATTGATGCCTATACCCACCCGCGCCATACCAACCAAGGCCGCCCGATAGTCGAAATCCGGCGCCAAGGCCATCATCTTGAGCAACAGCGCCCAACCCAGGGCCATCAGCAGGTTCACCGCAGGCCCCGCCAAAGCCACCCAAAGCATGTCTTTCTTGGGATGGCGCAAGCGACCGAAATTCACGGGGACCGGCTTGGCCCAACCGAACAGGATGCCGCCCAAGGCATAGGACAGGAGGGGCACCAGGATCGTCCCCACCGGATCGATGTGACGGATCGGATTCAAGCTGATGCGCCCCATTTGCCAAGCGGTGTTGTCGCCGAAATACCGGGCCACATACCCGTGGGCCGCTTCATGCAAAGTGATGGCGAAAATCACCGGCAGCACCGAAATCGCCAGCGTCGGTATCAGACTATCCATGGAATGGGGAGGGATTCTATCAGAGGGTCATAGGATTGCACGGGGGAACCTGAAGCTCAGTCCAGGCCCAGGGGCGCCAAAGGCCCCAGTCCGTCCCGCACCAACTCCGGTGTGCCGTCGGCCAGGTTGACCACGGTGGTCATTTCCGTACCGCAATGGCCGCATTCCAGCACCAGGTCCACCTGTTTCTCCAGGCGATCGCGAATCTCCTCGGCATCGGTCAAGGGCAGTTCATCGCCGGGCAGGATCAGGGAGGACACCAATAACGGCTCGTTCAATTCCGCCAGGAGCGCCTGGATCAGCGGATGGTCCGGGACCCGCAGGCCCAGGGTCTTGCGCTTGGGATGCAGCACCCGCCGCGGCAGTTCCTTGGTGCCTTCGAGAATGAAGGTATAGGGACCGGGAGTGACAGCCTTCAGCAGGCGATACTGGCTGTTGTCCACTCGGGCGTAGGTGGCGATCTCGGAAAGGTCGCGGCACATCAGGGTAAACAGATGGCGCTCATCCACTCCGCGGATGCGGCGGATGCGGTCCAACAGGCCGGCATCGCCGGTATGGCCGCCGAAGGCATAGGCGGCATCCGTGGGCAGGACCACCAGGCCGCCGTCGCGGATGATCTCCGCCGCCTGCTTGATGAGCCTGGGTTGGGGATGCTCCGGGTGCAGCGAGAAGAATTGGGACATCGCGTGAAATCAGATCAGGCGGGACCAGACCGGCGTCAGCCCCTCGGGCAGTTCGGGCATCTTGCCCAGGTCCACCCAGCTTTCGCCAGGGCCGTGGAAATCCGAGGCACGGGAAGCGAGGAAACCGTACTCCCGGGTGACCTTGGCGAATTCGTGGGTATCGGCGGGGCTTTGCGAACCGGACAGCACTTCGATACCTTCGCCCCCCAGCTCCTTGAACTTGTCGAATATCTTGCGCAATTCGGCGCGGCTGGCCCGGTAACGTCCGGGGTGCGCCACCACCGCCACGCCACCGGCGTCGTGAATCCAGGTCAGGGCCTGCTCCATGGTGGCCCAGGGATGGGCCACATAGCCGGGCTTGCCCTTGGCCAACCAGTAGTCGAAGACGGTTTTCACCTCTTTCACCAAGCCCTGCTCGACGATGTAGCGGGCGAAGTGGGAACGGCTCACCAAGGCGGGATTGCCGGCGTATTTCAAAGCGCCTTCATAAGCGCCGTGGATGCCCACCTTGGCCAGTTCCTCGCCGATGCGCTGGGCACGGCCGTCACGGCCGCCACGCACCTGGGCCAGGCCCTCATTGAGGGCGGCATTGTTCCGGTCGAAGCCGAGGCCGACGATGTGCACCGTCAAATCGTCGCCCCAGGACACGGAAATCTCCACGCCGTTGATGAAAGGCACGCCGCAGACCATGGCCTCGTCGGCGGCTTCTTCCAGGCCACCGATTTCGTCGTGGTCGGTCAGGGCCAGCAATTGCACGCCATTCAAGGCAGCCCGCCGCACCAAGTCGGTGGGAGACAGCAAGCCGTCGGAAACGGTGGAATGGGTATGGAGGTCGGCATTCAGCATCCGCCGATTCTACCAGCGGGCTTGCCCTGCCCCCCGGTTGCATGGATAATCCGCGCCCATTGTCGGGAGAGAGCTTCGCCACGCCGAAGCCGCCGAAGGCGCAACCCCCAGGAATCGCTCAGGCAAAAGGGCCGACAAGGCAGCAAAAATCTGGAGAGCGGTGAGCAGGACTCACCCACCGACGGGGCACCTGGCATGCAGTTCATGCCGGAAAATCTCTCAGGTACAAGGACAGATGGGTCATGGATCAGGTGATCCGTGCCCCTTTTTCTTTGCTGGGACCGCCATGGCTCAAAGAACGCCCCTTTACGATACCCACATCGCCAACCACGGAAAAATCGTGGACTTCGCCGGATGGGACATGCCCATCCACTACGGCTCCCAGCTCGAAGAACACCATGCCGTGCGCAAGGATGCGGGCATGTTCGACGTTTCCCATATGCTGGGCATCGACCTGGTGGGCGCCGACGCCCTGCCCTTCCTGCGCCGCCTGCTGGCCAACGACAGCGCCAAGCTCACCGTCGCCGGCAAGGCCCTCTACTCCTGCATGCTCAAGGATGACGGCGGCGTCATCGACGATCTGATCGTCTATTACCTCGCCCCCGAGCGCTATCGCATCGTGGTGAACGCCGGCACCGCCGACAAGGATCTGGCCTGGATGCGCCAGCAGATCGCCGGTCTCAAGGCTGAACTCACGCCCCGCCGCGACCTGGCCATGATCGCCGTGCAGGGCCCCAATGCCCGCGAACGCTTCTGGACGGCCTTTCCCGTGGCCCGCGCCAAGACCGTGATGCTCACGCCCTTCCAGGCCGCCGAATGGGAAGCCGGCGAAGGCGTCGACCGCAGCGAATGGCTCATCGCCCGTACCGGCTATACCGGCGAGGACGGCCTCGAGATCGCTGTTCCTGCTGATGAAGCCGCCGGCGTCTGGCAACGCCTACAGGATATGGGCGTCGCGCCCTGCGGCCTCGGCGCCCGGGACACCCTGCGCCTGGAGGCCGGCATGAACCTCTACGGCCAGGACATGGATGAAACCGTCAATCCCCTCGAGTCCGGCCTGGCCTGGACCGTGGATTTCAAGGACACCGGCCGCGACTTCATCGGCCGCAAAGCGCTGGAAGCTACCCCGCCCAAGCGCGCCTTGGTCGGCCTGGTGCTGCAAGACCGCGGCGTGCTGCGTGCCCACCAGACCGTCATCACCGACCGGGGTAACGGCGAGACCACCAGCGGCAGCTTCGCCCCAACATTGGGACTGTCCGTGGCCCTGGCCCGGGTGCCCGCCGGCATCCAGGCCGGTGACACGGTGCACGTGCAAATCCGCGATAAGGCGCTCAAGGCAAAGGTGGTAAAACCACCCTTTGCCCGCAACGGAAAATCTTTGATCCAGGAGAACTAACCATGAACACCCCCGACAACCTCAAGTACGCCAAATCCCACGAATGGGCCAAGCTGGAAGCCGACGGCACCGTCACCGTGGGTATCACCGACCATGCCCAGGAAGCCCTGGGCGACGTGGTCTTCCTTGAGCTGCCCGAAGCCGGCCGCGTGGTGAAGGCCGGCCAGGAAGTGGCCGTGGTGGAATCGGTCAAGGCTGCCTCCGATATCTACGCCCCCATCTCCGGCGAGATCATTGAATCCAACAGCATCGCGGTGGATGCCCCGGAAAGCGTGAATGCCGACGCCTACGCCACCTGGCTGTTCAAGATCAAGCCGAGCAATCCCACCGAGCTGGACAGCCTGCTAGATGCGGCCGGCTACGCCGCCGTCGCCAACGACTGACTAAATAAAGCCGTCATTCCCGCGCAAGCGGGAATCCAGCGATGGTTAATAGGGTTGGGCCTATGAAAACCGAAACCAAATCCAGAACCTGGATTCCCGCCTGCGCGGGAATGACGGGGATAGTTTGACAAACGTGCCATGCCCAAGCACCCCGCCGTGTACATCCTGGCCAGCAAGCCCAATGGCACTTTGTATATCGGCGTGACCTCGGATCTCCTGAAACGTATCTGGGAACACAAGCAAGACTTGGCAGAAGGCTTCACCAAGAAATACGGAGTACATGATCTGGTGTATTTCGAGCAGCACGAAACCATGCCACAAGCGATTGAGCGCGAGAAACAACTCAAGCACTGGAATCGCAAGTGGAAGGTTGGATTGATAGAAAAACAAAACCCCGGCTGGCGAGATTTATGGCCGGAAATTCTGTAAAGCGGCACCGCTGGTCATTTGGGGAACGAACCCCAAACCTCGTCATTCCCGCGAAGGCGGGAATCCAGGGTTTGATTTTCGGGTTCAGCTTATGGACAGGCGTTATTTAACCTCCGCTGGATTCCCGCCTTCGCGGGAATGATGGCTTCGATCAAGAGTATCGACTCATGACTTTCTCCACCCTCTCCGCCCTCGAACAATCCGACGAATTCATCGGCCGCCATATCGGCTCCAACGGTGATGAAATCGCCGCCATGCTGGCCGTCATCGACGCCGCCAGCGTGGACCAGTTGATGGCCCAGACCATTCCGGCGGCGATCCGTCTGCCCGCCGATCTGCCCCTGCCCGCGCCGCGCCGGGAACATGAGGCCCTGGCCGACCTGAAGGCCATCGCGGCGAAGAACGAAATTCGCAAATCCCTGATCGGCATGGGCTACCACGAGACCCTGACGCCCACGGTGATCCTGCGCAACGTGCTGGAAAATCCTGGCTGGTACACCGCCTACACCCCCTACCAGGCCGAAGTGGCCCAGGGCCGGCTGGAAGCCCTAATGAACTACCAGCAGATGGTGATCGACCTCACCGGCCTGGAACTGGCCAATGCCTCTTTGCTGGACGAAGCCACCGCCGCCGCCGAAGCCATGGCCATGGCCCGCCGCGTGAGCAAAGCCAAGAGCAACGCCTTCTTTGTGGATGAAGCCTGTTTCCCCCAAACCATCGATGTGATGAAGACCCGCGCCGGCTATTTCGGTTTCGAGCTGGTGTCCGGCAAGGCCGCCGATGCCGCCAGCCATGACGTGTTCGGCGCCCTGCTGCAATATCCCAACGACAAGGGCGAAGTCGTCGACCTCAGCGCCGTCATCGCCGCCCTCAAGGCCAAGGGTGCCGTCAGTGCCGTCGCCACCGACCTGATGGCCCTGGTGCTGCTCAAATCCCCCGGTGCCATGGGCGCCGACATCGCCCTCGGCAGCAGCCAGCGCTTCGGCATCCCCATGGGCTTCGGCGGCCCCCACGCCGCCTTCTTCGCCTGCAAGGACGAACACAAACGCAGCGTGCCCGGCCGCATCATCGGCGTGTCCGTGGACGCCCGGGGCAAGCGCGCCTACCGCATGGCCCTGCAAACCCGAGAGCAACACATCCGCCGCGAGAAGGCCAACTCCAACATCTGTACGTCCCAAGTGCTGCTGGCCAACATGGCCGGCATGTACGCGGTGTATCACGGTCCCGCCGGTCTGAAAACCATCGCCCAGCGCATTCATCGGCTCACCTGCATCCTCGCCGCCGGCCTGCAACAGAACGGCGTGCAGGTACTGAACAAGACGTGGTTCGACACGCTGCAAGTCGCCACCAACAAGGACGTGCCCGACTTCAACTTGCGTCTGGTCGCCAACGGCGTGCGCGGCATCTCCCTCAACGAAAAGACCACCCGCGCCGATGTGGCGACGCTGATCGAAGCCCTCAGCGGCAAGGCGGCGAACACCATAGACATTGAGTCCCTTGATGCCACCACGCCAAGCCCCGTGTCCGGCTTGTTCCGCGACGACGCCATCCTCAGCCATCCCGTATTCAACACCCACCACACCGAACACGAGATGCTGCGCTACCTGAAGCGCCTGCAAAACCGCGACCTGGCCCTGGACCACTCCATGATTTCCCTGGGCTCCTGCACCATGAAGCTCAACGCCACCAGCGAGATGATCCCTGTCACCTGGCGCGAGTTCGGCGATGTGCATCCCTTCGCCCCTGTCGCGCAGGCGGCCGGCTATCTGGACATGATCCGCGGCCTGGATGGCTGGCTGAAGACCATCACCGGCTTCGACGCCATCTGCATGCAGCCCAACTCCGGCGCCCAGGGCGAATACGCCGGCCTGGTGGCCATCCGCCGCTACCACGCCAACCGGGGCGAAGCCCACCGCAACATCTGCCTGATTCCCAAGTCCGCCCACGGCACCAACCCCGCCACCGCCCAGATGTGCGGCCTGGAAGTGGTGGTGGTGAACTGTGATGACAACGGCAACGTGGACGTGGCCGACCTCAAGGCCCGGGCCGAGGAGCACGCTGCCAACCTGGCCTGCCTGATGATTACTTATCCCTCCACCCACGGCGTGTTCGAAGAAGCCGTGAAGGACATCTGTGCCATCGTCCATCAGCACGGCGGCCAGGTGTACATGGACGGTGCCAACCTCAACGCCCAGGTGGGCTATACCAGCCCCGGCTTCATCGGCGCGGATGTATCCCACATGAACCTGCACAAGACCTTCGCCATTCCCCACGGCGGTGGCGGACCGGGCATGGGCCCCATCGGCCTCAAGGCCCATCTGGCGCCCTTCATGGCCGACCACACGGTACAGGCCACCGGCGATGCCGGCCGCGCCAACGCCGGCCAGAGCGCCGTCTCGGCGGCGCCCTTCGGCTCCGCCTCCATCCTCACCATCTCCTGGATGTACATCGCCATGCTGGGCGGCCAGGGCCTCAAGCGCGCCACGGAAATCGCCATCCTCAACGCCAACTACGTGGCCGCCAAACTCAAGGACCACTACCCCGTGCTCTACGTGGGCAGCCAGGGCCGCGTCGCCCACGAGTGCATCCTTGATCTGCGTCCCCTCAAAGCCGCCACCGGCATCAGTGAAACCGACGTGGCCAAGCGTCTGATGGACTACGGCTTCCACGCCCCCACGGTGAGCTTCCCCGTGGCCGGCACGCTGATGGTGGAACCCACCGAGTCCGAGTCCAAGGACGAACTGGATCGCTTCATCGCCGCCATGATTGCCATCCGCGAAGAAATCCGCGCCGTGGAACAAGGCAAATGGCCCGCCGACAACAATCCGCTGAAGCACGCTCCCCATACCCAGGCCGACATCGTGGCCGAGTGGGATCGTCCCTACAGCCGCGAACAGGCCGTCTTCCCCCTGCCCTGGGTGGCGGACAACAAGTTCTGGCCTTCAGTGAACCGCATCGACGACGTATACGGCGACCGCAACCTGTTCTGCTCCTGCCCGCCCCTGGAAAGCTACGGCACCTGACCATGGACGACAGCGTCAAGGCCGCCATGGGCAAATGGCCCAATGTCCCCGCCTGCTATGGCTGGCTGGGCCTGGACCGGCGCGGCCAATGGCGCTTGCAGGGCGAAACCGTGCGGCACGCCGGCCTGGAGGCCTTCCTCAATCGCAACTACGGCCACGACAATGCCGGCAATTGGTTCGCCCAGAACGGCCCGCAGAAGGTGTACGTGGCCCTGGACTACACCCCCTGGGTACTACGCCTGAAGGACGAGCACACCCTAGTCACCCACACTGGCCTAGCGGTCGCCAACATAGAACAAGCCTTCTTCGACGAGGAAGGCAACCTGCTCCTGGTGTGCGAACACGGCCCCGCCCTGGCCGACGACCGCGACCTGCCCGCCCTGCTGGCCCGCATCGTCGATGACCAAGGACAGCCCGCTGCGGAAGCCGATTTGCTGGCCCTGATGGAAGGCGCGGCCCTTCCCCTGCAATTGCGCTGGCAAGAGCGGAGCATTCCCCTCCGGCCACTGAAGCGCGCCGAGGTTGCCGTCCGCTTCGGCTTCATACCGGCGCCTGCGCCGTAAAAACCCCCACCCCCGGAAGCCACGGCCGAATACCCCGATCCCCGCCCCGGTTTTCTCCGCCGCCCGCTAGTGGTAGTCTCCGCCCCCTCCCCGTTTTACCCGCCCCGGAAACACCATGGCCCTCAAGCGTCCTGAACTCCTTGCCCCTGCCGGCTCCTACGACATGCTGGACACCGCCTTCAGCTTCGGCGCCGATGCCATCTATGCCGGCCAGCCGCGCTACAGCCTACGGGTGCGCAACAACGATTTCGGCAAGCTGGAAAAACTGAAACTGGGCATCGACCGCGCCCACGAACTGGGCAAGCAGTTCTTCCTGGTGAGCAACATCTATCCCCGCAACGCCAAGCTCAAGACCTATATCGCCGACATGGCGCCGGTGATGGCCCTCAAGCCCGATGCCCTGATCATGTCCGATCCCGGCCTGATCCTGATGATCAAGGAAGCCTTCCCCGAGACCAACATCCATCTTTCGGTGCAGGCCAATACCGTCAATCACGCGGCGGTACGCTTTTGGAAGCAGGCGGGCATTTCCCGGGTGATCCTCTCCCGGGAACTTTCCCTCGACGAAGTGGCGGAGATTCGCCAGGAATGCCCGGACATGGAACTGGAAGTCTTCATCCATGGCGCCCTGTGCATCGCTTACTCCGGCCGCTGTTTGCTGTCCGGCTATTTCAGCCACCGCGACCCCAACCAGGGCAGTTGCACCAACTCCTGCCGCTGGGACTACAAGGTGAAGGAAGCGGAAGAAGATGCCAGCGGCGATCTGCACGCCTTGGCCAAGGCTGCCGTGGATGCGGCTCCCGAACCCGTCACCAGCCGGCAATGGCTGATCGAGGAAGCCCAACGCCCCGGCGAGCTGATGCCCATCGAGGAAGATGAGCACGGCACCTACATCATGAACAGCAAGGACCTGCGCGCCATCGAGCATGTGCAGCGGCTGACCGAGATCGGCGTGGACTCCCTCAAGATCGAAGGCCGCACCAAATCGCCCTACTACGTGGCCCGCACCTGCCAGACCTACCGCCAGGCCATCGACGATGCCGCCGAGGGCCGCCCGCTGGACCCGCGCCTGCTGCGGGAACTGGAAGGCCTGGCCAACCGTGGCTACACCGGCGGCTTTTACGAACGCCACCCGGACCGGGACTACCAGAACTACCTGCGCGGCCATTCCGAATCGGACCGCAGCCTCTATGTGGGCAAGATGCTGGGCTACGGCGCCGACGGCCTGGCCGAGATCGAAGTGAAGAACAAGTTCTCCGTCGGCGACCGGCTGGAGATCGTGCATCCCAGCGGCAATCGGGAAATCAAGCTGGAATCCATCATCGGCCGCGAAGGCACCCCCACCGACTGCGCGCCGGGCAGCGGCCACCAAGTGAAGATTCCCCTTCCCGCCGGGCTGGACGGGGCATTCATCGCCCGCTTTGTGAGCTGATCCCAGGCTCGTCGTCCGCGCCAAAGAAAAAAGCGGGTGCCGAAGCACCCGCAAACTGGTAACACCCTTACAAATCCTAGAAGCTGTCGTGCAAAACATCGGGAAGAGAGAACCTCAACCCCTCCCGTCCTCCCCTTATCAAGGGAGGAGCCTGCTGCATTGAGCGGCACCACTCGAACTCCCCCCTGATAAGGGGGGTGGGGGGGGTAAAGCAGCGCTCCCAATTTTCGAGACAGGTTCTTATGTACTCAGGCGCGCATCAGGCGTGATAAGCCGATTCGCCATGGCTTGAAGTATCGAGACCTTCCCGTTCGTCTTCTTCGCTGACGCGTAGGCCGATGGTCTTGTCCACGATGAAGTAGGCAATCACCGACACCACACCGGACCAGACCACGGATGTGCCCACGCCCCAGAGCTGGCTGATGACCTGGGTGGTCATGTCGAAGTCGGCCACTTTGTTGGCCACGTAGTCGTACACACCGGTACCGCCCAGATCGGGGGAGACGAACACGCCGGTGAGGATGGCGCCGAGGATGCCGCCCACGCCATGCACGCCGAACACGTCAAGGCTGTCGTCGGCGCCGAGCATCTTCTTCAGGCCATTCACACCCCAGAGGCAGACCACGCCGGCCAGCAGGCCGATCACCATGGCGCCCATGACACCGACAAAGCCGCAGGCCGGGGTGATGGCGACCAGGCCGGCAATGGCACCGGAAGCTGCGCCCAGCATGGAGGGCTTGCCCTTGACGATCCATTCGCCGAAGGTCCAGGCCACAGTGGCGGCGCAGGTGGCGAGGAAGGTGTTGATGAAGGCCAGGGTGGCGGTGCCGGTGGCTTCCAGGTTGGAGCCGACGTTGAAGCCGAACCAGCCCACCCACAGCAGGGATGCGCCGATCATGGTCATGGTCAGGCTGTGGGGCGCCATGGCTTCCTTGCCGTAGCCCACCCGCTTGCCGATCATGAAGGCGCCGACGATGCCGGCCATGGCGGCGTTGATATGCACCACGGTGCCGCCGGCGAAGTCGATGGCACCCTTCTGGAACAGGAAGCCTGCAGTGGCGGTGGCGGCATCCCCCGCGGCGGCGCTGGTGTAGGCGTCGGGACCGGCCCAGTACCAGACCATGTGTGCGATGGGCAGGTAGGAGAAGGTGAACCACAACACCATGAACAGCAACACGGCGGAGAACTTCACCCGTTCAGCGAAGGAGCCGATGATCAGGGTGGGGGTGATGGCGGCGAAGGTCATCTGGAAGGCGATATAGATGAACTCTGGAATCACCACACCCTTGCTGTAGGTGGCGGCGCCGCTATCCGGCGTCACGCCCTTGAGGAAGAGCTTGGTGAAGCCGCCGAAGAAGGCATTGCCTTCCGTGAAGGCCAGGGTATAGCCGTAGATGCACCAGAGCATGCCGAGCAATGAGAAGGTGACGAACACCTGCATCATGATCGAGAGCATGTTCTTGGAACGTACCATGCCGCCGTAGAACAAAGGCAGGCCCGGCACCGCCATCATGATCACCAACAGCGTGGCGACGATCATCCAACTGGTGTCGCCCTTGTTGGCAACAGGCGCGGCGGGGGCCGCTTCGGCGGGTGCTGCGGCAGCAGCAGGAGCAGCGGCAGGTGCCGCTGCCGGAGCCGGTGCTTCGGCCGCCGGCTTGGCATCGGTAGGGGCGGCAGCTACGGGAGCGGCCGCCGGCTTGTCCTCCGCGTGGGCGGTGGCGCCCAGGGCGAAGGCCCCGCACAGGGCGAGGAGTGCAATCAAACGTTTCATGTCGGGTTTCCTTTTCTCAGAGGGCGTCGTTGCCGGACTCGCCGGTACGAATGCGGATGACCTGCTCCACGTCGAAGACGAAAATCTTGCCGTCCCCGATCTTGCCGGTGCTGGCGGCCTTCTCGATGGCTTCGATGACCTGGGTCAGCATGGTGTCGGCGATGGCCGCCTCCAGCTTCACCTTGGGCAGGAAGTCGACGACGTATTCCGCGCCTCGGTAGAGCTCCGTATGGCCTTTTTGACGGCCGAATCCCTTGACCTCGGTAACGGTGATGCCCTGTACGCCGACGGCGGCCAGGGCTTCCCGCACTTCGTCAAGCTTGAAAGGCTTGATGATTGCAGTGACAAGCTTCATGTTGGCTCCTTGGTTGGTAATGCAAAAACTTTCACGGGGGGAAGGCTCAGTCGGCACTTCCCGCTTAGCTAGAGATCAGACAACAAAGGAGCACCCCCCTGAGGTGTGCCCGACGATCCAGTCCATCTCGACACCCGTGGTTCGGGCATTCCGGGGCTGGATTCGCCAAAAGATTCACAAAAAGAATCTTTGTTTCGTATTGTGCATATAAATTTCCCATGGGTCAATAATTTTTCTGCTCATTAGATAAAACCGAGGAAATCCTCAGCCTATCCCTTTGCAATTCGGCTTCTCCCCGCAGGGAACCGGGCTCATCCCGATAGTTGCCGCTGCCCCGCACCGGTTCGAACTGCCAACGTTTTTCGATGTCCTGGCGTTCCCGGGCGGTGAGGAAGGTGGCAATGAAGCGGTTGATTTCCGCCAGCAGGGCGGCGGACGACGGCGCATCCGCCACCCCCACGGCGTAGTACCAGGGCGAGGCAGCCAGGTTGTCCGGCAGCATTTCAATTCGGCCGCGCCAGGGACTGTCGCTGCCGTAGCAGGCCCAGGCGAAGATGGGCTGGTCCACCGCGAAGGCATCCACCAGGCCGTCAGCCAGGGCATCGTGGATGACGCTCTGGTCGGAATAACAGATCAGATTGGCGAGGCGCACGGTGCCGGGCTCGGCACGGCTGTGCTTGCCCCAGCGCAATCCCGCCGCTTCCAGGGTGGCCAGGGCGGCGGGATCGTTGATGCAGCCCAACACCCGGCCCTCCAGGCTCTTGATGCCCTCGATGCGACTGTCGCCCTTGCGCCGGGCCAGCACATAGCGCAGCCAGGTATAGGTGTCGGAGAAGGCCACGCCGCGCCAGGCGGCATTGGGCGCCAGCGCACTCCAGACCAGATCGGCCTCGGCGCTGCCGCGTCGCGGACCGGCATGGAGCAGCTCGGTGCATTGGTCCCAGGGGTATTCGACAAATTCCGCCTTGACGCCGAGATGGCGGGCGAAGGCGGTGGCGTAATCCACATCCAGGCCGCGCAGGGGTTCGCCGGGTTTCATGCGGAAGGACAAGCCCTTGAAAGCCGGCTCGATGGCAATGCGCAGCACGCCCCGGGCGCGGATATCGGCCAGGCGGTCATCACGGGGATCGACCTGGAGTCGCTCGGCCTGGGCCAGGCGATTGAGGCTGACGTCCACAGCGTCATCGTCCTGTTCCGCCGCAGCGGCCAGTTGCTGACTGGCTGCCGCCATCCATTCGATCTTGAGCCGCTGGCGGTCGAAGATGGCCTGGTTGGCCTGGTGCATGGCGCCGACGACCCGACCGTGTTCGTCCAGGCTGTCGAGGGCCTGGCGGATATCGGCGAAGGCCTCGCCGATGGTGCCGAAAGCGGACACGGTGACTTGATTGGCATCCGCCACCCGTTGCAGGCTCGCCGCACGGAAATGGCCCAACTGGCCCGACAGCTCATCGAAATCCAGTAAATGGGAAGCCCGCTTTGAGTTGGCCACGGTCTCCTGGGCCAACTTGCGGATGTGGTCGGAAACGACGATGAAGGATCGCCCCACCTCCCCTGCCCCGGCGGCCTGGATGGCGGCATTGAGGGCCAACAATTCCAGCTCCTTGCCGATGCGCTCCAGCACCGACACCACTTCGCCGATGCTGCTGACCTTGCCGTCCAGACTTTGCTGCAAGCCATCCAGGCCCTGCCCCAATTCTTCACTGGCGGCGGCCATGTCGTCGATGGACTGGCCGCGCAGCGCCTCGGCGCCGGCAATGGCCTCCACCATGTGGGACTTGGTGCGGGCGATCTCGGCGGACATGGCCGCCGTGCGCGCCGCCACTTCCACTTGGCTGGCGGAAAAGGCCTTTTCCGCATTCAGCGCATGGCCCGCCAAATGCACCAGGCGCTGGCCCAGGGCGCCCAAACGCCAACCGAAGCGGCGAGGCACGGCAGGTGGCGGTGTGACCGAAGCTTCCGCGCTGACTTCCTGAAACTGGTACTGCGGTTTTCTGAACCAATCGAGCATGACATCCTCTCACTGCAATAATGACGGATGCACGGTCGGCAAAATTTCTCAAGCGATCATCAGATTCAACGGAAGGGGTCTTTGCCCCTTCTCTATATTTCAATCACGGCAAAAAAACCACATCACGGCTTACGCCACCACGGCCGCATCCCACCCTTCATGGCCGATGCCCTGGCCCTTACCCAGCCTTAGCTCCGCCGAGCGCAAGGTATTCTCGATGAGCATGGTCACCGTCATCGGTCCCACCCCGCCGGGCACCGGCGTGATCCAACTGGCCTTTTCCTTCACCCCCTCGAAATCCACATCACCCACGATCCGGCCGTCGGGCAGACGATTG
>RXJP01000014.1 GCA_003963315.1 Rhodocyclaceae bacterium
CGCGGTTTATGCCCCGGAAACCGGCGATCAAGCCTGCGGTACCGTGGTGATTGCCGCGCCCGACGCCGCCGGTGGCAGCGAGGTATTGGTGGTGGTGCAAACCAGTTGCGCAGAAAGCGGAACGTTGAGCCTGGGCTCACCTTCCGGCCCCGCCCTCCATCTGTTGCCGCTGCCGTATACGGTGGAATAGGAGCGGCTGTGTGCCTGATCCTGCTGGCTTGGCAGGCCCATCCTGAATTTCCCCTGGTGGTGGCTGCCAACCGGGACGAATTCCACAACCGACCCACGGCGGTAGCGGATTATTGGCAGGACCGCCCCGATATCCTAGCCGGCCGTGACCTGGTGGCCGGCGGCACCTGGATGGGCATGACACTGACAGGCCGCTTTGCCGCCCTCACCAACTACCGGGATCCGGCGCAGATGCGGCCGGATGCACCATCCCGAGGCCCTTTGGTCAGTGATTTCCTTACGGGAAACGCAGCGCCGCAGGATTACCTGCAAGGCCTTGCCCTTAGCGGCGGCGGATACAACGGTTTCAACCTATTGGTGGCCGATCGGCAGGAACTGTTCTGGTACAGCAATATGGGCGGCGAGCCGCGCCGGCTCGCGCCGGGCATTTACGGACTGTCCAACGAACTCCTGGATACGCCCTGGCCCAAGGTGGAAGCGGCGAAATCCGATCTCTCCCGGGCCTTGGAGGCCTTACCGGACGACGCTCCCCTGTTCCGTTTGCTGCGGGATGATCGCACTTACCCTGACGATGCCCTGCCCCGTACCGGCGTCAGCCTGGAGCTGGAGCGCATGCTGTCGGCCGCTTTCATCACCAGCGATAACCGGAACTACGGCACCCGCAGTTCCACCGTATTGATCCAGGACCGCAGCGGACTGGTGAGCTACGATGAACAAACCTGGCTGCCGGATGCATCCGCCGGCGAACGCCGCCATTTTTCGTTCCGCTTGCCGGAAAAGGATTGATCCCATGAGCACCAATGCCCCGGAAACCCCCGCGACCCAATTCCTGGCCAAGCACGGCATCGCCCATTCCAACCACCTCTATCACTACGAAGAGCACGGCGGCACCAAGGTTTCCGCCCGGGAGCTGAATGTATCGGAACACGCGGTGGTGAAAACCCTAGTCATGGAAGACGAAACGGGCAAACCCCTGATCGTGTTGATGCACGGCGACTGCAAGGTGAGCACCAAGGAACTGGCGCGGCAAATCGGCTGCAAGAAGATCAGCCCCTGTGCTCCCGAAACGGCAAACCGTCATTCCGGTTATCTGGTGGGCGGCACCTCCCCCTTCGGCACCAAGAAGGCCATGCCGATCTACATGGAGCAATCCATCCTCGATCTGCCGCTCATCTATATCAACGGAGGGCGTCGGGGCTTTCTGGTGGGGGTGCATCCCCACGATATCCTGCGGGTGCTGAAACCAACTACGGTGACGGCGGCGCTCAAAGACTGAGGGCCTGCGCCGCTGGGCACTAGGTGTTCCGCGTCATCTGAATGTGAGGAATGCCGGCTTCCAAAAACTCGGGACCGGACTCGGCAAAGCCGAACCGTCGGTAAAAATCGGCGGCCTGGATTTGGGCGTTGAGCACCAACAGGGAAAGGCCGGCAGCCGAGGCTTCATCCAGCAATTGATCTATCAAGGCCTGGCCAACACCCTTGCCTCGCCATTCAGGCAGGACAGCCAAACGACCAATGTGTCCGTCCGGCAACAACCTGCCGGTGCCGATGGGAGCCCCATCAGGCCCCCGGGCCAGCACGTGGCGGGATACGGCATCGAATTCATCCAACTCCATGTCTACCGGAACGCCCTGCTCGCGGATAAAAACCTGCTCCCGCAGGGGAAACGCCGCGCTGGCCAAGTCGCCCCAGGCGCCTGATTCCAAGCTGAATTCAACAATATTCACAGGCGTTTGCACGGCAACACGATCAAACAGTTCGATCAACTGACCGTTGTCCATGCGCACGCAGCCGTGGGAACCCGGCTGTCCAAGTGTCGTGACCTCGGGGGTGCCGTGGATGTAGATGTAGCGACGCATGGTGTCCGCTTGACCCAGGCGATTGAATCCGGGTTCCGTACCCGAGAGCCAGAGAATGCGGGTCAGTATCCAGTCGCGATCGGGAAATTGTGCGCCCAGGGCCGGCGTCCAGATTTCCCCGGTGGGGCGGCGGCGGACAAAGACCGTATTGGCGGGGTGCCCGGCGCCGATCTTGGCCCGGACGATATGTCTGCCCCGCGGCGTCTGGTAGCTGCCCCGCTGTTCTCCCGCCCCCCTGGCCGCGGTGGATACGGCATAGCGGGCCAGCAAGGCACCTTGCGAGTCACGGAGTTCCAGGGTTTGCCCGGGCAAGCTGATACGGATGCGTTGTTTCATTGGATACCGAGGCTCAAGCCACCAGGGTCTTGCCACGGCGGGCGGCAAAAAAAGAAGACAGCAATTGCCCGCAATCGTCCGCCAGAACGCCGCCAATGACGTGGGTGTGATGGTTGAGGCGAGTTTCGGCGTAAAGGTCGATCACGCTTCCGGCCACGCCTGTCTTAGGGTCTCGGGCGCCGAAGATAACTTTGGCGATCCGGGCATGCATGATTGCCCCGGTGCACATGACGCAAGGCTCCAGGGTGACGTAAAGCTCGCAATGGGGCAGTCGATAGTTGCCCAAGCTTTGGGCGGCATCCCGCAGGGCCATGATTTCAGCGTGGGCCGTGGGATCGTGGCGGCTAATCGGCTGATTGAAGCCTCTGCCGACGATTTCTCCGTTCCGGACAATCAACGCGCCGACAGGTACTTCCCCCAATGTGGCCGCCTGTTTGGCTAGTGCCAACGCCTCGCCCATGTAAATTTCGTTCATAAATCGGTTTCAGTTTTGTCCCCGGCAACCGTAAATGTTGCAGTATCACCACAAATTCCGATCGTGACTCCTTGATTTGGTAGATAATTATCTTATCCTGCCCAATGATTCGGGTGAGTCTTCCAGCGGAAATACGTGGGAAACACAGGATACGCGATGGTTTCAGGTAAAGAAATTATAGAAATAACAGGGATTTCAAGAGCCGTACTGAATAGTTTGGTCAGCCTCGGTTTATTAGCTCGCCCCAAGGCGCTGGTCAGTAGCAACGCAAGGGTGGAGAGCGGGCATTACGGCTATTTCCCTGATGAGGCACTTGATCGTGTCAAGGAAATACTGAAATTGAAAGAGGAAGGAATCAGCATGACGGACATCGTAGCTCGACTCGGCAATGCGCAGGCATCCTTGAGGGACACTTCGGATGCTCTCCGGCAGGAACCATCGACCGCCGTGCATCCTTTCCCTCCGGTTGGTGCCATTTCGGCGGCCAATCTTCGGGTTACGCTGGAAGATATTCCCCAACCCGCCTACATGGTGAACCACAATTTCGAGTTGGCTTGGATCAATACCGCGGCCCGAGAGGAAATCTTTGGCGGTATGGCCCAGTTACCTGCCAATGCAGAGGATCGCAACATTTTCAGCTTGCTGGAACAGGCAGGTCTGCTGAAAGCCGAGCCGGAGTTGGTCACTTTCCATTTGGGATTGGCGAAGAGCCGACTGTCTGTGGAAAGCTTCCACAAGATTTGTCAGGGGCTAGGAACGTCGGCACGGCGAGAAATGGAGCAGCGTTTTGACGATGTGGCTCCCCTCATGGAACGTCCGGTGGCGGAGGCCCGGATGACGCTGAGCATCGGTGGTGAGTTGGAAGGCCAGCCATTGAAAGTCTATGCGTCTTTCTTCCGCGAAGGCATTTTTGTCGCCTACGCGAAGGACACCGAAACCGCCGAACCCCTGCTTGACCTCCTTTCCCGCCGTGACGAGATCATTCGCAACCTGCTGCGCAATCGCCTCCCGGTACTGACGCCCTTGGCCGTACTGGTGGCCGACCTGCAAAGTTCAGTGAAGATATGCTCTGAGCTGCCCCCCGAGGAATACTTTGAACTGATCAACGAAATTTGGGCGACGATGGGGCCGATCTTTCGCAAGTACCGGGGTACTTGCGGCAAGCATGTGGGCGACGGTATGGTCTATTACTTCTTCCCCCAGCCCGACAGCGATTATCTGATGAACGCCGTGTGTTGCGCCCATGAAATTCGCCAGGAAGTCCAGAAGCTAAGCAAGTCTTGGCAAATCAGAAAAAACTGGCTGAACGAGTTGTATCTCAATACGGGCCTTACCGAAGGCCAAGAGTGGTTGGGAACCTTCCAATCCAGCACCAACGTGGAATTCGTTGTGTTGGGTGACACCATCAATCAAGCCGCGCGAATCTCGGACTTCGCCCGTCACGGGTCGGTCTGGGCGACCAAGAGTCTGATCGGCAAATTGCCCACAGGGGAACGCAATCGCCTGCGCTATGGCGTCCGGCGCAAGGCACCTTCGGGCCAGGACGTATTCGTCAATACCAGCTTCTCACTGGTTTCTACGTTGTTGGAACAAGATGGCGCACGTAGCGAAAAGCTGCGGGACATCGCAACCTTGCCCATTACCGAAATCGTCGAAATCGCAGACGTGTAACGCGGATACCTCCGTCGACGAAGCGTACGCCAAGGCCGCTTTACGCGGCCTTGGTTTCTTATGGCATCAGTTCGCCCAACAGCTTGTCCACTTCCGTCTGGGACAGTCGGTTGTCCTCCGTACTGCCGCCCCCCTCTACTACGATGATGGCGCCTACCAACGCCTTCATGGCCTTGCGGATCGCCTGCCCCGCCAGGTCCTGAAACTCCTGAGCGACAATAATGGCGGTCAAATGATCGTCTGCTGCCTTCAAGGCCACTTCTATGTCCTTGCGGTTCCAATCTTTGCCGAGGGAGTCCTTAGTTCGGGACAGTACGAGCTTGGCCGATTCCGCTTCCTGTAAAGACTTATTGGCGGCATCTACCGTCATCCGCTCGACGCTGCCTAGAATATTGGCGACCGTCTTGGGCTTGTCGCCGGAGGCTTTGCCTAAATCCTTGGCGGCCTTATTGAGCTCCTTGGCTAGCGACTTCAATTCCAACAATACTGTGCCCGTATTGTTCTTACGAGGCGTTTTTTTTGTGGCGGGACGAGAAGCAGATACTGCTTTCGGCGCTGCCTTTGCGCTGCTGGATTTTGCGGTTACGGTTTTTTTCACCGCAACAATTTTCATGCTCTTTGCACCCACGGCAGCAGGTTTGGCCGCTGACTTCTTCATGCACTCCTCCTGAACGCTTGCTGGAGTATGCAGAGTAGCAGGACTCAAGCCGTGATGGCGCAGTTAATCGCCGACGAGCGCTGAATCGAAAAAATATAGGAAGGGGAGTTGGGGTGGCTGATGGGACTCGAACCCACGACGACAGGAATCACAATCCTGGACTCTACCAACTGAGCTACAGCCACCGCCGTTTGAAATCGGCGCTTACTTCTGATGACAGCCTTGCACTTCGACTGGCCCGCCCGAAGGGACTCGAACCCCTAACCCCCGGCTTAGAAGGCCGGTGCTCTATCCGGTTGAGCTACGGGCGGTTCGTGTACTGCAGGACCACTCTTCGAAGCGAACTGGTCGGGGTAGAGGGATTCGAACTCTCGACATCCTGCTCCCAAAGCAGGCGCGCTACCGGGCTGCGCTATACCCCGAAGAGGCGCGCATTCTAGCCGTGGAGATTGCCCCGGTCAAACACTTTCGAGAGAAAACGCGAAGGCTTGAGCAAGATAAAGTTTAGCTTGCGACTATTTGTGGATTCGTTTATAAAGCCCGCTTTTCGTCGCCCTTGGATGTTTGAAAATGGCTGAAGATCTGCTGCACAAGAAACAATTTCCTGCCTATGTTCCCAAGAAGGGCGAGGAATACATGAACGAGAAACAGCTCGCCCACTTTCGCAGCATTCTCGGTTCTCTCAAGGAAGAGCTGCAAGAGGACATCGAGCGCACGGTCCACACCATGCAGGACGAGGCTACCGTTTTTGCCGATCCCAACGACCGGGCCAGCCAGGAATCCGACATCGCCCTGGAACTGCGCAATCGTGACCGCGAGCGCAAGTTGATCAAGAAAATCGACGAATCCATCGCAGCCATTGACGGCGGCGACTACGGCTATTGCGAAAGCTGCGGCGTGGAAATCGGTCTGAAACGCCTGGAAGCCCGCCCCACCGCGACCCTCTGCATCGACTGCAAGGAATTGGAAGAGCGGCGCGAAAAGCAGATGGCCAAGTAATTCCGGCCTTGCTCCAGGGGTGATCTACTTGATAGATTCTTCCCGGGAGACAAGAAACAAAAAAGGACGCCGCGGCGTCCTTTTTTGTTGGTGCAGCCACAGTGGCTTACTGGGCGGTATCGGCCGGTGCAGATTCATCAGCGGCGGCAGCCTTCATGGAAAGGCGCACACGGCCCTTGTCATCGGTTTCGATGACCTTGACGCGAACCACTTGGCCTTCCTTCAGATAGTCGGCAACGGCATTGACCCGCTCGTTGGCGATCTGGGAAATGTGCAGCAGGCCATCCTTGCCGGGCAGGACTTGGACGATGGCGCCGAAATCCAGCAGGCGCTGCACAGTGCCTTCGTAAACCTGGCCGACTTCCACTACGGCGGTGATGTCCTCGATGCGTTTCTTGGCGACTTGGGCGGCATCGCTGTTCACGGAGGAAATAGTCACGGTGCCATCGTCGGAGATGTCGATGACGCAGCCGGTTTCCTCGGTCAAGCCGCGGATGGTGGCGCCGCCCTTGCCGATCACATCGCGGATCTTCTCGGGATTGATCTTGATGGTGATCATGCGGGGCGCGAATTCGGACACGTCGGAACGGGCGCCGGCCACGGAGGCCTTCATCTGACCGAGGATGTGCACACGGGCTTCCTTGGCCTGGGCCAGGGCGACCTGCATGATTTCCTTGGTGATGCCCTGGATCTTGATGTCCATCTGCAGGGCGGTGATGCCGTTGTCGGTGCCGGCCACCTTGAAGTCCATGTCGCCCAGGTGATCCTCGTCACCGAGGATGTCGGTCAACACGGCGAAACGGTTGCCGTCCTTGATCAGGCCCATGGCGATGCCGGCCACGTGGGCCTTGAGGGGGACGCCGGCGTCCATCAGGGCAAGGGAACCGCCGCACACGGAGGCCATGGAGGAGGAACCGTTGGATTCGGTGATCTCGGACACCACGCGCATGGTGTAGCCGAATTCTTCGGCGCTGGGCAGCACCGCGATCAGGGCGCGCTTGGCAAGGCGACCGTGGCCGATTTCGCGGCGCTTGGGGCTGCCCACGCGGCCGCATTCGCCGGTGGCGTAGGGAGGCATGTTGTAGTGGAGCATGAAGCGGTCGCGGTACTCGCCTTGCAGCGCGTCGATGATCTGCTCGTCGCGACCGGTGCCCAGGGTCGCCACAGCCAGCGCTTGGGTTTCACCGCGGGTAAACAGGGCGGAACCGTGGGTGCGGGGCAGCACGCCGGTGCGAATGGCGATGGGGCGCACGGTACGGGTGTCCCGGCCGTCGATACGGGGTTCGCCGTTCAGGATCTGACTGCGAACGATCTTCGCTTCCAATTCGAACAGGTAATTCTTGACGGTGTTGGCGTCGGGCGCATCCTCGCCTTCGGTCAGGGCGGCGACCACCCGGCTGCTGATCTCGCGGGTCTTCTGGGTACGGGCCTGCTTGCTGGTGATGCGGTAGGCATCGCGCAGGTCGGTTTCGGCCAGCTCGCTGATCTTGGCAATCAGGGCTTCGTTCTTGGCGGGGGCCTGCCAATCCCATTCGGGCTTGCCGGCGGCTTCCACCAGCTCATTGATGGCGTTGATGGCCAGTTGCATTTGGTCATGACCGAACACTACGGCGCCGAGCATCACCTCCTCAGACAATTGCTGGGCTTCGGATTCCACCATCAGCACCGCGGCGGCGGTACCAGCCACCACCAGGTCGAGCTGGGTGCTTTGCAGTTGGGTCTTGCTGGGGTTCAGCACGTACTGGCCGTCGATGTAACCGACGCGGGCCGCGCCGATGGGACCATTGAAGGGAATGCCGGAAATGGCCAGGGCGGCTGAGGCGCCGATCAGGGCGGGGATGTCGGGATCAACCTCGGGGTTGCAGGACATCACGGTACACACCACCTGCACTTCGTTGTAGAAGCCATCGGGGAACAGGGGGCGGATGGGACGGTCGATCAGGCGGGAGGTCAGGGTTTCCTTTTCGGAAGGACGACCTTCGCGCTTGAAGAAGCCGCCGGGAATCTTGCCAGCTGCGTAGGTCTTTTCAACGTAATCGACGGTCAGGGGGAAAAAATCCTGGCCGGGCTTGGCTTCCTTTGCCCCCACCACGGTGGCCAGCACCACGGTGTCGTCCATGTTCACGAGGACGGCGCCGCCGGATTGGCGGGCGATTTCTGCGGTTTCCAGGGTTACGGTATTGGCACCGTAGGTAAAGCTCTTTTTGATGGCATTCAGCACAACAGTTTTCCTTTCACTCGACAGTTTTTGTCATTCTTCTCGACAATAAAAAAGCCGGCGCAGCCCATTGGCCGAACCGGCTTTGATGGTGCCCACTGGGGCCACCGCATTGACCGCAAATGCCCGTTGATGGCGGACGCTTGTGGAATGTATTACTTACGCAGACCGAGGCGTTCGATCAGGGCGCGATAGCCGTCGGCGTTCTTGCGCTTCAGGTAATCGAGCATTTTGCGACGCTGGCTGACCATCTTGAGCAGGCCGCGACGGGAGTGGTGATCCTTGACGTGCTCCTTGAAGTGGCCGGTCAGGTCATTGATACGGGCAGTCAGCAGGGCGACCTGGACTTCCGGGGAACCGGTGTCGCCCTGGGCGCGTTGGTAGTCGATAACGATTTTCGCCTTGTCGGCGGTGGAAATAGCCATTGTTTGATTTCCTTGCTTGGTTTTTCTGATCCCTGAGGAAGGGCAGCATTATACGCAATCATCCTCTGGGAATTCAATAATTTGTTGGTGTTTTTTGTCTTTTATTCCGCCTTTTCCTGGGTGACGACCAGGCGGCGCGGATTGAGCCAGCCATCGGGGGACATTTCACCCAAACCGAGAAAGCGTTGATCGGGGCTGTACATCCGCCAGCGCTCCCCTGCCCCGGCATTCCAGCGCAGTCCCTGGCCGTGGAGCACCCGGGCTGTTTCCGCCGGGGACAGGTCGGCCCTGGGCAATTCTGATACGAGGGTGTCCGGCGGCGCCAGCATGGCATCCCTGGTTTCCACAGGCGCAGTTTCGAAGGCCTCCAAGGTCACCGCTCCCTCCAGGGTCAGGCGACCGATACGGGTGCGGCGCAGGGCCGCGATATGGGCGCCGCAACCCAAGGCCTCGCCAATATCCGCCGCCAGGGTGCGGATGTAGGTACCTTTGCTGCAATCCACATCGATCACGGCTTGATCGCCGACCAGGGACACCAGATTGATGCGGGAAATCGACACCCTTCTCGCTTTCCGCTCCACTTCCAGCCCCTGGCGCGCATATTCGTAGAGGGGTTTGCCGTCCTTCTTGAGGGCGGAATACATGGGCGGCACCTGGTCCTGTTCGCCGAGGAAGTCCTCCAGCACAGCCTTCAACCGGCTTTCCGTGACAGCGACGGGCCTGGTCTGCAATACCGTGCCTTCGGCATCGGCGGTATCCGTGGTCACCCCCAGTTGCAGCGTAGCGCGATAGGCCTTGTCGGCATCCAGCAGCTCCGAGGAGAACTTGGTGGCTTCGCCGAAGCAGAGGGGCAGCAGGCCGGTGGCCAGCGGGTCCAGGGTGCCCGTATGGCCCGCCTTGGCGGCATTGAGCAGCCAACGGGCCTTTTGCAGGGCGGCGTTGGAGGTGAAACCTTGGGGCTTGTCCAACAACAGCACGCCGTCCACGGGACGGCGCGGGGCACGACGGGGTTTGTTCAATGGTCGCCTTCTTGTCCGTTCTTGCGGTCGGATTCGACGGCTTCGTCAATCAGGCGGGACAACTCGGTGCCCCGCTCCACCGAAGCGTCATAGACGAAATGAAGCTCCGGGGTATGGTGGATGCGTACCCGTTTGCCCAATTCGCGGCGCAGGAAACCGGCGCTACGCTTCAGCCCATTGTCCAGTAATTCGCGCTGGTCCGCGGGGATCAGGGTGGTGTAGAAAACCTTGGCGTGGGCGTAGTCGGGGGTGATTTCCACGGCGGTCAGCGTTACGAAGCCGACCCGGGGATCCTTCACTTCCAGCCGAATCAGATCCGCCAACTCACGGCGGATCTGTTCGACAACACGCTCACTGCGGGCGAAGCCCTTTTTTTGCGGCATAGAACGTCAGAGGGTCCGGGCGATTTCCTGGATTTCAAAGACTTCCAGTTGGTCGCCTTCCTGGATGTCGTTGAAGTTCTTCAGGGAGAGGCCGCATTCGTAGCCTTCCTTGACTTCCTTCACGTCGTCCTTGAAGCGCTTGAGGGAGTCCAGTTCGCCGGTGAAGACGACCACGTTGTCCCTCAGCAGGCGTACCTGGGCGCCGCGTTTCACCGTGCCCGTCAGCACCATACAACCGGCGATGGCGCCGACCTTGGAGATACGGAAGACCTGGCGGATCTCCACCGTACCGATCAGGTTCTCGCGCTTCTCGGGGGACAGCATGCCGGACAGGGCTGCCTTCACTTCATCCACGGCATCGTAGATGATGTTGTAGTAGCGGATATCCACCCCGAAACTCTCGGCCACCTTGCGCGCACCGGCATCGGCACGGGTGTTGAAGCCGATGATGACCGCCTTGGAAGCGGATGCCAGATTGACGTCGGATTCGGAAATGGCGCCCACGGCGGCATGGATGACGTTGACCTTGACCTCTTCGGTGGACAGTTTTTGCAGGGACTGCACCAGGGCTTCCTGGGAACCTTGCACGTCGGCCTTGATGATAAGGGGCAGTACCTTGACCTCGCCCTCGCCCATCTGGTCCAGCATGGACTCGAGCTTGGCGGCCTGCTGCTTGGCCAGTCGCACATCGCGGAATTTGCCCTGGCGGAACAGGGCGATTTCCCGGGCCTTGCGCTCATCGGCCAACACCATGGTTTCGTCGCCAGCGGCAGGGACTTCGGAAAGGCCCTGAATTTCCACGGGAATGGAGGGGCCGGCTTCCTTGATGGTCTTGCCGTTCTCGTCCAGCATGGCGCGAACCCGGCCGAACACTTGGCCTGCCAGCAACACATCGCCGGTGCGCAGGGTGCCCGACTGCACCAACACGGTGGCGACGGCGCCCTTGCCCTTGTCGAGGCGGGCTTCGATCACCAGGCCCTTGGCCGGCGCATCCTTGGGCGCCGTAAGCTCCAGCACTTCGGCCTGGAGCAGCACATGCTCCAACAGGTCGTCGATGCCGGTGCCCTTTTTGGCGGAGACGGGAATGAAGGGCGAATCGCCGCCGTATTCTTCCGGTACCACGCCTTCGGCAATCAGTTCCTGCTTGACGCGCTCAGGATTGGCTTCCGGTTTATCGATCTTGTTCACCGCCACGATCAGCGGCACGCCGGCCGCCTTGGCGTGGTGGATGGCTTCCTTGGTCTGGGGCATCACGCCATCGTCGGCAGCCACCACCAGGATCACCAAGTCGGTGGCCTTGGCGCCGCGGGCACGCATGGCGGTAAACGCCTCGTGACCCGGGGTATCGAGGAAGGTGATGACGCCACGATCGGTTTCCACGTGGTAAGCACCGATGTGCTGGGTAATGCCACCGGCTTCGCCGGCAGCCACCTTGGCACGGCGGATGTAGTCCAGCAGCGAGGTTTTGCCGTGGTCCACGTGGCCCATGACTGTGACCACAGGGGGGCGGGGCAGGACTTCCACATCCTTGTGTTCTTCCTCGTGGGTTTCATCGAGGAAGGCATCGGGATCGTCCAGCTTGGCGGCGAAAGCCTTATGGCCAAGCTCCTCCACCACGATCATGGCGGTTTCCTGGTCCAGTTGCTGGTTGATGGTAACCATCATGCCCATCTTCATCAGGGCCTTGATGACCTCGGTGGCCTTGATGGACATCTTGTGGGACAGATCGGCCACGCTGATGGTTTCCGGCACGTGCACTTCGCGCACGATGGCCTCCACCGGCTGGGGTGCGGGTCGAGCTTCTTCCTGGTGGTTGCGGCCATGGCGGCCCTTGGGACCGCCGCGCCAGCCGCCTGTGCCGCCGCCGGCATCGCCGCGGGTCTTGATGCCGCGTTTCTTGGCGGCGTCGTCCTTCCAAGCGGTACCGGCTTTTTTCTCGGCAGGTTTCTTCTCGCCTTCCTTGGCAGCCGGCTTATGCAGGGTGCCGCTGGTACCGGTTTCGCCGGTCTTGGCAGCAGCATCGGCTTTGCGGGCCAGCTCTTCCTGCTGCACCTTGAGGCGTTTCTCCGCCTCTTCCCTGGCGCGGGCTTCACGTTCCTGCTTGGCCTTCAGTTCAGCGCCTTGAATGGCATACAACTGGGCCTGGCGTTTGGCTTCCTCTTCCCGGATCGCCCGCTGCTTCTCGTCGATCACCGAAGCCTGGGTCACTACCCGAGTGACCTTGGGTTTGGCGGGGGCTGGCGTTGCGGCAACTTCCGCTTCAACTTTTTCCGCCTTCGCCGGCTTTGCCGCTTTGGGCGGCTCCTCGACGACAACGGGTTCCGGCGCTTTGACGACTTCCGGCTCGGCAACCACCACAGGAGGCTCAATCACCACCGGGGCCGGCTCGACTACCACCGGGGCCGCAGCCACCGGTTCCGTTATTTCGGCCGCTTTGGGCGCTTTGGGCGCTTCGACTGGCGCCGGCGCGACGACATCCTCGCGCTTTACCAGCACGCGCTTCTTGCGCACTTCCACCTGGATGGTGCGGGCCTTGCCAGTGGCATCGGCGGCCTTGATCTCGCTGGTCTGCTTGCGGGTCAGGGTGATCTTCGCCTTGGGCGCAGTTTCACCGTGGGACTTGCGCAGGAAATCCAGCAGCTTGGTCTTGTCCTGTTCGGACAAAAGATCGCCGGAAGCCGATTTCTCCACGCCTGCCTTGGCCAGCTGTTCCAGCAGGGCCGTGGTGGGCATTTTTAGTTCTGATGCAAATTGGGCAACGCTCATCTGTGCCATTGTCGTTCCCTTTATTTATGCCTCATCCGCGAACCAATGGGCTCGTGCATGGGTAATCAATTGCTTGGCTTCTTCTTCGGCGATGCCGGTCAGTTCTGTCAGTTCATCCACTGCCAGATCACCCAGATCGTCCCTTGTCTTGATACCGCTGCGAGCCAATTGCGCGGCCAGATGCTTGGTCATGCCTTGCAACTGGAGCAGTTCGTCTTCAACGCCTTCCAGTTGTTCCTCATCCACGATGGCTTCGGTCAGCAGCACGTTACGGGCGCGGTCGCGCAGTTCGTTCACCGTGGCTTCGTCGAAGGCTTCGATTTCCAACATTTCGGCCAGGGGCACATAGGCCACTTCTTCCAGGGTGGAGAAGCCTTCCTCGATCAGGATGTCGGCCACTTCCTGGTCCACATCCAGTTTTTCCATGAACAGGGAGCGGATATTGGAAGCCTCGGCTTCATGCTTCTGGGCGGATTCTTCTTCCGTCATCAGGTTGATGGTCCAGCCGGTCAGCTCGGAAGCCAGGCGCACGTTCTGGCCGCCGCGGCCGATGGCGATGGCCAGATTGGCTTCGTTCACCACCACATCCATGGCATGGCGCTCTTCGTCCACCACGATGGAAGAGACTTCCGCCGGGGCCAGGGCGCCGATGACGAACTGGGCGGGATCGGCCGACCAAAGGACGATGTCCACACGCTCGCCGGACAATTCGTTGGTCACGGCGGTAACGCGGGAACCGCGCATACCGACGCAGGTACCGATGGGATCGACCCGGGGATCGTTGGACTTGACGGCGATCTTGGCGCGGATGCCGGCATCGCGGGCAGCGGACTTGATTTCCAGCAGGCCTTCTTCCATTTCCGGCACTTCCAGCTCGAACAACTTGATGATGAAATCGGGCGCGGTGCGGGAGAGGATCAATTGCGGGCCGCGGGCCTGGCGGTCGATCTTCATCAACCAGGCGCGGACACGGTCGCCGGGGCGCAGGTTTTCCTTGGGAATCATCTGGTCGCGGGGCAGCAAGGCTTCGACGCGGCCCGCTTCGATGATGGCGTTACCGCGTTCCAGGCGCTTGACGGTGCCCATCACCAGATGTTCCTTGCGCTCCAGGAAGTCGTTGAGGATCTGCTCCCGCTCGGCATCGCGGATCTTCTGCAGAATCACTTGCTTGGCGGCCTGGGCGCCGATACGGCCGAAGTCCACCGGTTCCAGCGACTCTTCGATGTAGTCGCCCACATTCACGTCGGACATTTGTTCGCGGGCTTCCACGAGGCCGATCTGCTGCTCGTAGTTGTCCATATCCTCTTCGTTCATGACCAACCAGCGGCGATAGGCTTCGTACTCGCCGGTATTGCGGTCGATCTCCACCCGCACATCCGCGTCGTCATGGACACGTTTCTTGGTGGCGGAAGCCAGGGCCATTTCCAGGGCGGTGAACACGATGTCCTTTTCGACATTCTTCTCCCGCGCCAGGGCATCCACCAGCAACAGCAATTCGCGGCTCATAGTTTTCTCCAACAATCCAATCTATCGAATTCAGAACTTAGGGATCAGGCGGGCCTTTTCCACGTTATCCAAGGGAAACGCGTGCTCCACACCTTCCGCCACCAGCACTACCGAACCTTCCTTCAAACCGCCCAACACGCCGCTGAAATTGCGCTGATTGCACACGGGGATGCGCAGCTTGAGCTGGGCTTCCTTGCCGGCGAAACGCTCGAAATCAGCCGCCTTCTTCAAGGGACGGTCCATGCCCGGAGAGGAAACCTCCAGGCGGTCGTAATCAATGTTTTCCACGGTGAACAGCCGCGTCAGATGGTTGCTGACGTTGGCACAGTCCTCCACGGTGATGCCGCCTTGGGCCGGCCCCGCAGCGGCCTCGCCTTCAGCCGGCACCGGCGCCACAAAACCTGCGGGACGGTCGATAAAAACCCGCATCAAACGCGCCCGGGGACTTGTTTCAAAGTCCACGAGTTCATAACCCAGGCCGGTCACGGCCTGCTCGATCAATTCGGCAATCTGCATGAATCCCAAGCGAATCCAACGGCACAAATGAAAAATGGGCACCACTGCCCATTTTCTTTTGCCGCCTCCTGCGCCATGGAATTGGCGGGAGCGGCCCCAAAAACCGTCGGATTGTAGCAGCAGCGTCCTTGTTTCGCAATTGTCACGGCCATATCGGGAAGCGGGGCGACGGTTTATCATTGCCCGGTTCGCCGCCCTCCCCGTCGCCCCATGCCTCCGCCCGTTCCAGCCACCGCCCCCTGTTCCGAGGAGTTTCTCGTTGCCTGTCTTTGCGCCGAATGGTGCGGCACCTGTCGGGAATTCCGGCCCGGATTTGAAGCCATGGCCGACGATTTTCCCAAGGCTGCGTTCCGCTGGCTCGATATCGAGGATGAAGGCGATCTGCTGGAAGACTACGACGTGGAGAACTTCCCCACCCTGCTCATCCAGCGCAACGACGACGTGCTGTTCTACGGCGTCATGCTGCCCCAGCACCACCACCTGCGCCGCTTGCTGGAGACTTTCCACGAGCAGACGGCCGAGGAAAGCCATGCCTACGCCCACAAGACCGCCGAGCGCCAGGGGTGGCAGGCCATGAACCTGCGCCGCTTGCTTAACCGCTAGGCCAGCTGTGCTCGCCCGCAAATACCACTATCTGATCGCCCTGGCCCGGGAAAAGCACTTCGGCCGGGCCGCCGCCAGTTGCCATATTTCCCCCTCCACCCTCTCTGCCGCCATCCGCGATCTGGAAACCGAACTGGGCGTCACCCTGGTGGAACGCGGCCAGCAATTCGCCGGCCTGACCGTGGAAGGACGCAGCGTGGTGGAGTACGCCCAGCGCATGGCCGCCAGCGCCGAAGGCTTGCGCCAGGAATTGGGCCGGCTCAGGGAAGGATTGACCGGACACCTGCGCCTGGGCGTCATCCCCACCGCCTTGACCGTGGTTGCCGCCCTGACCTCCGCCTTCGTCCGCCGCCACCCGATGGTGAACATCGAGGTGCTTTCCCTCAGCACTGGGGACATCCTCCATCGCCTGCAAAGCTTCGAGTTGGAGGCCGGCGTGGTCTATTTGGAGACCGGCAACAGTCCCGCCTTGGAGAGCATCCCCCTCTGGAACGAAAAACACGTATTCGTCACCAGCGAGGACAACCCCCTGGCGAAGCGCAAATCCATCAGTTGGAAAGCGGCCGCCCAGGCCCCGCTGGTGCTGCTGACGCCGGACATGCACAACCGCAAGATCACCGACCGGGTATTCCATGAACTGGGCTGCGATCCCAAACCCTCCCTGGAAACCAACTCCATCGTCAGCATCCTGGCCCATGTGCGCACCGGCCTCTGGTCGGGCATCCTGCCCCAGGGCGTGTTGGAACAGATTGGCCTGCCCAAGGGCCTGCGCATGATTCCCCTGGTGCAACCCGAGGTGGGCTGGGCCACCTGCCTGGTCCTGCCCCGCCGGCAGCCGCCCACGCCCTTGGCGGCAGCCCTGATGGAAGAAGCGGGCAAGCTGGCCTGACAATGTTTTGATAAACCGAATACCAATTCGTAATTATTCGATTTATCTATTTACGGCGGCAGGGTAATTTCCAGGCTTGGACAATCAATCCCAGCCCGCCATGGACCTCGCCGCCCTGCAAACCATCATCAATGCCCACCGTGCCCTGCCGGGCGCGATGCTGCCCACGCTCCATGCCATCCAGGATGAGATGGGTTACATCCCCGAACAGGCGGTGTCCCTGATCGCCAGCGCCCTCAACGTTTCCCGGGCCGAAGTCCATGGCGTCATCAGCTTCTATCACCATTTCCGCACCGCGCCGCCGGGCCGCCGGGTGGTGGAAGTCTGCCGGGCCGAATCCTGCCAGGCCAAGGGCGGCCGGGCACTGGAAGCCCATGTCAAAGCCCAATTGGGGGTGGATTGGCACCAGACCACTAACGACGGCGCCTTCACCCTGGAGCCGGTTTATTGCCTGGGCAACTGTGCCTGCTCCCCTTCCCTGCGCATTGGCGATGACGTGCACGGACGGGTCAGCAGCGAGACCTTCGACGCCTTGATCTCGGAAGCGAGGGTCGAGGCATGAGTGTGAAGATTTACGTTCCCCAGGACTCCGGCGCCCTCTCCCTCGGCGCTGAACGGGTGGCGAAGGCCATCGCTGCCGAGGCACAAAAACGCAGCCTGGAAATCAAGCTGGTCCGTAACGGCTCCCGCGGCATGTTCTGGCTCGAGCCGTTGGTGGAGGTGCACACCGCCCAGGGCCGCATCGCCTACGGCCCGGTGCAAGCTCGGGACGTGGCCGACTTGTTCGAAGCAGGCTTCCTTGAAGGGAAACCCCATGCCCTGGCCCTGGGTCCCACGGAGCAGATTCCCTTCCTCGCCAAACAGGAACGCCTGACCTTCGCCCGGGTCGGCATCACCGATCCCATATCCTTGGACGACTACGCTGCCCAAGGTGGCTGGCAGGGCCTGAAGCAGGCCGCCACCCTGGCCCCCGCCGCCATCGTCAAGGAGGTCACCGATTCCGGTTTGCGCGGCCGGGGCGGGGCGGCTTTCCCCACCGGCATCAAATGGAACACCGTGCTCGGCGCCCAAGCCGGGCAGAAATACATCGTCTGCAACGCCGATGAAGGTGACTCCGGCACCTTCTCCGACCGCATGCTGATGGAGGGGGATCCCTACTGCCTGATCGAGGGCATGGCCATCGCCGGTCTCGCCGTCGGCGCGACCCAGGGCTATATCTACGTCCGCTCCGAATATCCCCACGCCTTCAAAACGCTGAACGCCACCATTGCCAAGGCCCGCGATGCGGGATGGCTGGGCCCGGATGTCGCCGGTTCCGGCAAGGCGTTTGAGCTGGAAGCCCGCCTCGGCGCAGGCGCCTACATCTGCGGCGAGGAAACGGCGCTGCTGGAAAGCCTGGAAGGCAAACGCGGCGTGGTGCGCGCCAAGCCACCGCTGCCGGCCCTGAAGGGCTTGTTCGGTCAACCCACGGTGGTGAACAACGTCATGACCCTGGCTTCGGTGCCCATCATCCTGGCCAAGGGCGCCGCCTTCTACCGCGACTATGGTCAGGGCCGCTCCCTGGGCACCCTGCCCTTCCAACTGGCGGGCAACCTCAAGCACGCAGGCCTGGTGGAAAAAGCCTTCGGCCTCACCCTGCGCGAGCTGCTTTACGACTACGGCGGCGGCTCCGCTTCGGGCCGGCCGCTGCGCGCCGTGCAGGTGGGCGGCCCCCTGGGCGCCTACGTGCCCGAAGCCGATTTCGATACACCCCTGGACTACGAGGCCTTCGCCGCCAAGGGCGCCATGGTGGGCCACGGCGGCGTGGTGGCCTTTGACGACACGGTGGACATGGCCGCCCAGGCCCGCTACGCCATGGAGTTCTGCGCGGCGGAATCCTGCGGCAAATGCACGCCCTGCCGCATCGGCTCCACCCGGGGCGTGGAAGTGATCGACCGCATCATCGACGGTACGGAAAGAACGAAAAACGTCGAACTGCTCAAGAGCCTGTGCGACACCATGCTGGCGGGCTCCCTCTGCGCCCACGGCGGCATGACGCCCTATCCGGTGCTGTCCGCCCTCAACCATTTCCCCAGCGATTTCGGGGTATGAAAACCTGAACCGCCTATGACACAGAGGACACCGAGAGTGAGAGAACACAGAGAATCCCTGATGCTTTTCTCTGTGCCCTCCGTGTCTCCATGTTCTCTGTGTTGAAAGCGGTTGCCCTTAAGGAATCCCCATCATGTCCCTGACCCGCGACACCGACTACGGCACCCCGGCCCGCCTTTCCGAGCAGGAAGTGACGCTCACCATCGACGGCGTGGAAGTCACCGTGCCCGAAGGCACTTCCGTCCTGCGCGCCGCCCAGGAGCTGGGTACCGCCATTCCCAAGCTCTGCGCCATCGACAGCCTGGAGCCCTTCGGTTCCTGCCGCCTCTGCCTGGTGGAAATCGAAGGCAAGCGCGGTTGCCCCGCCTCGTGTACCACCCTGGTGGAACCGGGCATGAAGGTGGAAACGCAAACCCCTAAGTTGGCCGAACTGCGCCGCAACGTGATGGAGCTGTATATCTCCGACCATCCCCTCGATTGCCTTACCTGCGCCGCCAACGGCAATTGCGAATTGCAGGACACCGCGGGCGTGGTGGGCCTGCGGGAAGTGCGCTACGGGTTCAAGGGCGACAACCACTTCGACGCCGAACATGCCGTCTGCAAGGACGAATCCAATCCTTACTTCACCTACGATCCTTCCAAGTGCATCGTCTGCAACCGCTGCGTGCGCGCCTGCGAAGAGACCCAGGGCACCTTCGCCCTGACCATCTCCGGCCGCGGCTTCGAATCCCGAGTCTCGCCGGGCCAGAGCCAGCCTTTCATGGAATCCGAATGCGTTTCCTGCGGCGCCTGTGTCCAGGCCTGCCCCACGGCCACCCTGATGGAAAAAACCGTCATCGAAAAAGGCCAGGCCGAGAAGAGCGTGGTCACCACCTGCGCCTACTGCGGCGTGGGCTGCGGCTTCAAGGCCGAGGTCAAGGGTAGCGAAGTGGTGCGCATGGTGCCCTGGAAGGACGGCCAGGCCAACCACGGCCACTCCTGCGTCAAGGGCCGCTTCGCCTGGGGCTACGCCACCCATGCCGACCGGGTGAAATCGCCCATGATCCGCAAGAGCATCCACGATCCCTGGCAGGAGGTGAGCTGGGATGAGGCCTTCGCCTACGCCGCCAGCGAGTTCAAGCGCATCCAGGCCCAGCACGGCCGCAATGCCGTGGGGGGCATCACCTCCTCCCGCTGTACCAACGAGGAAACCTATCTGGTGCAGAAGCTGGTGCGGGCCGCCTTCGGCAACAACAATGTGGATACCTGCGCCCGGGTCTGCCACTCCCCCACCGGCTACGGCCTCAAGCAGACCCTGGGCGAATCCGCCGGCACCCAGACCTTCGATTCCGTGATGGAGGCCGACGTCATCGTCGTCATGGGCGCCAACCCCACCGACGGCCATCCGGTGTTCGGTTCCCAGTTGAAGCGCCGCCTTCGCCAGGGCGCCAAGCTGGTTGTCATCGATCCCCGCGCCATTGATCTGGTGAAGTCGCCCCACGTGCAGGCTGCCCACCATCTGCAATTGAAGCCCGGCACCAATGTGGCCATGGTCAATGCCCTGGCCCATGTCATCGTTACCGAAGGATTGGCGGACGAAGCCTACGTCAGGGAGCGGTGCGAACTGCCGGCCTTCGAGGCCTGGAAGCAATTCGTCACCAAGGTGGAAAACTCCCCCGAGGCTACCGAAAGCATCACCGGCGTACCCGCCGCTGAAGTCCGCGCCGCCGCCCGGCTCTACGCCACCGGAGGCAACGCCGCCATCTACTACGGCCTCGGCGTCACCGAGCACAGCCAGGGCTCCACCACGGTGATGGGCATCGCCAACCTGGCCATGGCCACCGGCAACGTCGGCCGCCTGGGCGTGGGGGTCAATCCCCTGCGCGGCCAGAACAATGTGCAGGGTTCCTGCGACATGGGCTCGTTCCCCCACGAGTTGCCGGGGTACCGCCATGTGTCCGATGCCACGACGAGACAATTGTTCGAGTCCGCCTGGGCTGTGGAACTCCAGACGGAACCGGGCCTGCGCCTACCCAATATGTTCGAAGCCGCCCTCGACGGCAGCTTCCGCGGCCTGTATGTCCAGGGCGAGGACCCGCTCCAATCCGACCCCAATACCCACCATGTGGAATCGGCCCTGGTCAGCCTGGAATGCCTGGTGGTGCAGGACATTTTCCTCAACGAAACCGCCAAGTACGCCCACGTCTTCCTGCCCGGTTCCAGCTTCCTGGAAAAGGACGGCACCTTCACCAACGCCGAACGGCGCATCTCCCGGGTGCGCAAGGTGATGCCGCCCTTGGCCGGCCTGGCCGACTGGGAAGTGACCCTGGGACTGGCCACGGCCCTGGGCTACGAGATGCGCTACCGCCATCCCGCCGAGATCATGGACGAGATCGCAAGCCTGACCCCCACCTTCCAGGGCGTCAGCTACGACAAACTGGACGCCCAAGGCAGCATCCAGTGGCCCTGCAACGAGGAGGCGCCCCAGGGCACACCCATCATGCATGTGGACCATTTCGTCCGCGGCAAGGGCAAATTCGTCGTCACCCAATACCAACCCACGGATGAGAAGGTCACGTCGCGCCTGCCTTTGATCCTGACCACGGGCCGCATCCTCAGCCAATACAACGTCGGGGCCCAGACCCGGCGTACGGAAAACTCGCAATTCCATGGCGAGGACAGGCTGGAGATCCATCCCCATGACGCCGACGAGCGGGGGGTGGCCGAGGGCGATTGGGTGGGCATCACCAGCCGCGCCGGTGAAACGGTGTTGCGCGCCACGGTCACCGAACGAGTGCAGCCCGGCGTGGTTTACACCACCTTCCATTTCCCCGAATCCGGCGCCAATGTCATCACCACCGACAACTCCGACTGGGCCACCAACTGCCCCGAATACAAGGTCACCGCGGTGCAGGTGACCAAGGTGACCCAGCCCTCGGCCTGGCAGCAGCGGCAACGGCAACGGCGTTTCGCCGAAGAGCAAGCGGCCCTGACGCCCCATCACTCCCGCGGTCGGACGCGGGTTCCGGCCTGACCGCCCCATGTCCAGGCCCAAGACCCTGCCGGGGCAACCGGCGACGACACAGCGGGACACGGCGCGCAATCGCCCTGCCCTGCGGGTTTCCATCGGCAAGGAGCGTAGCGGCAGCCTTGACCGGATCGAAACCCTGCCGGAAGAAGTGCCCGTGGCCCTGGTGTACAACGGCGTTTCCCATGCGGTGATGCTGGCCACGCCGGCGGACCTGGAAGACTTCGCCCTGGGTTTCAGTCTGTCGGAAGGCATCCTCGTCCATCCCGGCGAGCTTTACGATTACCAGGTGGAAGAAGAAGCCAAAGGTATCGCCCTGCACCTGGACATCGCCAGCGAACGTTTCCAGCAACTCAAGCAGCGCCGCCGCGCCCTCACCGGCCGTACCGGCTGTGGCCTGTGCGGCGTGGAAAGCCTGGAGCAGGCCCTGAGGCCAGTCAGCCCGGTGGGGACCGGCCTTCGCCTGACGCCGGCGGCGATTGCCATCGCCCTGGAAAACCTCCATCGCC
>RXJP01000109.1 GCA_003963315.1 Rhodocyclaceae bacterium
CCAATCGTTTCCTTGAGGCTGCCCAGGCCAGCGCCATGGCCGCCCGTTAACCATTCTCGTCGTCATCGGGGGGTAATGCCCCCCATGCTAAAATCGCCGCTTTTCTCAGGCTGGCGGATTCCAGATGCTCACGGGCTTTCTCAAGAAGATTTTCGGCAGTCGCAATGAGCGGCTGCTGCGTCAATACCGGGCCACGGTGGCCCGCATCAACGCCCTGGAACCGGCCATGGAAGCGCTTTCCGATGCGCAACTGGCTGCCAAGACCGACGAATTCAAACAGCGTCACGCCAACGGCGAATCCTTGGACGATTTGCTGCCGGAAGCCTTTGCCGTGGTCCGGGAGGCCGGCAAGCGGTCCCTGGGCATGCGCCACTTCGACATGCAGTTGGTGGGGGGCATGGCCCTGCACTACGGCAAGATCGCTGAAATGCGTACCGGCGAAGGCAAGACCCTGGTGGCCACCCTGCCGTCCTACCTCAACGCCATTTCCGGCAAAGGCGTCCACGTCATCACCGTCAACGACTACCTGGCCAAGCGCGACGCCGAATGGATGAGCCGTCTGCACGGCTTCCTCGGCCTTTCCGTCGGGGTGAACCTGTCCCAGATGGACCACGACGCCAAGCAGGCCGCCTACGCCGCCGACATCACCTACGGCACTAACAACGAATTCGGCTTCGATTACCTGCGGGACAACATGGTGTATTCCGCCGGCGAGCGGGTCCAGCGCGGCCTCAATTTCGCCATTGTGGACGAAGTGGACTCCATCCTCATCGACGAAGCCCGCACCCCGCTCATCATCTCCGGCCAGGCCGAGGACCACACCGAGCTGTACCTGAAGCTCAACGCCGTGCCCCCCCTGTTGACCCAGGGCGAGGCTGCCAAGAACGAAGGCGAACAAGACACCGGCGACTACACCGTGGACCTCAAGTCCCACCAGGTGCTGCTCACCGAAGAAGGCCATGAGAAAGCCGAGCAGATCCTCGCCCGCCTGGGTTTGCTGCCCGAGGGCGGCAGCCTCTACGAACCCGGCAACATCATGCTGGTGCACCACCTCTATGCCGCCCTGCGCGCCCACAGCCTGTTCCACAAGGACCAGCACTACGTGGTGCAGGAAGGCGAGATCATCATCGTGGACGAATTCACCGGCCGCCTCATGTCCGGTCGCCGTTGGTCCGATGGCCTGCACCAGGCGGTGGAAGCCAAGGAAGGCGTGGCCATCCAGGCCGAGAACCAGACCCTGGCCTCCATCACCTTCCAGAACTACTTCCGCATGTACGGCAAGCTGGCCGGCATGACCGGCACGGCGGACACGGAAGCCTACGAGTTCCACCAGATCTACAGCCTGGAAACCGTGGTGATTCCCACCCACCGTCCGCCCCAGCGCAAGGACGAAAACGACCAAATCTACCGCACCGCCCAGGAAAAATACGCCGCCATCATCGCCGACATCCGTGGCTGCCACGAGCGCGGCCAGCCGGTGTTGGTGGGGACCACCTCCATTGAAAATTCCGAATTACTCTCGGAATTGCTGAAGCGGGAGAAGCTGCCCCACCAGGTGCTCAACGCCAAGCAGCACGCCCGGGAAGCGGAGATCGTGGCCGAGGCCGGCAGTCCCGGCATCATCACCATCGCCACCAACATGGCCGGCCGCGGTACCGACATCGTGTTGGGCGGTAATGTGGAAAAGGCCCTGGATGCCATCCGTGACGATGCCAGCCTGACCGCCGAAGAAAGGGAAAAGCGCATGGCTGCCCGCAAGGCCGAGTGGCAGACCCTCCACGACAAGGTCGTGGCTGCCGGCGGCCTGCACATCATTGGCTCCGAACGCCATGAATCGCGCCGTATCGACAACCAATTGCGCGGCCGTTCCGGCCGCCAGGGCGATCCGGGTTCCTCCCGCTTCTACCTGTCCCTGGAAGATCCGCTGCTCAAGATCTTCGCCGGCGAGCGGCTCAACACCATCATGGTTCGCCTCAAGATGCCCGAGGGCGAGGCCATTGAGCATCCCATCGTCAACCGTTCCCTGGAATCCGCCCAGCGCAAAGTGGAGCAGCGCAATTTCGATATCCGCAAGCAACTGCTGGAATACGATGATGTGGCCAACGACCAGCGAAAAGTGATCTACCAGCAGCGCAACGAGTTGCTGGAAACGGAAGATATTTCCGAAACCGTTACCGCCATGCGCCAGGGCCTGCTGCACGACACCTTCCGCCTCTATGTGCCGGCGGAAAGTGTGGAGGAGCAGTGGGACCTGCACGGCCTGGAAACCGCCCTGGCCGGTGAATTGCAACTCAAGTTGCCCGTCGCCGATTGGGTTCGGGACGATCCGCAATTGGGCGAGGACGACCTGCTCAAACGCATCCTCGATGCTGCGGATGCCAACGCCGTCGCCAAGCTGGAACGGGTGGATGCGACTGCCTGGCACGGCTTCGAGCGCAACGTCATGCTGCAAAGCCTGGATACCCACTGGCGCGAACACCTGGCCGCCCTGGACCATCTGCGCCAGGGCATCCACCTACGCGGCTATGCCCAGAAGAATCCCAAGCAGGAATACAAGCGCGAAGCTTTTGAATTGTTCGAAGGGCTGCTCAATGCCGTTCGGGCCGATGTCACCCGGTTGTTGATGACGGTGGAGATTCGTTCCGAAGCGCAGATCGAGGAAGCGGAGCAGCACCATCCCGCCGTAGAGAACGTGCAGTACCACCACGCCGACTACGACGAGGCCCTGGGCACCAACGAAGCCGCCACACCGCAGCCGGCCCAGGCTGGTCCCAAGGTGGGCCGCAACGATCCCTGCCCTTGCGGCAGCGGCAAGAAGTACAAGCACTGCCACGGCAAACTGGCCTGAGCAGACAGAACGCGGAGGGCTGTGGATTCACAGCCCTCCGCCTTGAAGGAGCTCCCCATGAGCCGCCACCCCCTCACCACGATCCAGGAAGATGAAGGCACCGTCCTGATCCTGGATCAGACCAAGCTACCGCAGCATGCGGTGCTGGTTCGACTGAATACCCTGGAAGCTGCTGCCGAAGCCATTCGCGTCATGCGGGTGCGGGGCGCCCCGCTGATCGGCGCCACCGCCGCCTATGGTGTGGCCTTGGGCCTGCAGGACGATGCCGGCGATGAACATCTCGAACAGGTCTTGTCTGTCCTGGCGGAAACCCGGCCCACCGCCGTCAATCTGCGCTGGGCCCTGGATCGCATGGCGGCACTGCTGCGCCCCCTGTCCGAAGATGTACGCGTTCTCGCGGCTTGGCAAGAGGCTCGGGCCATCGCCGAACTGGATCGCAAGGCCAATGCCGCCATTGGCGTTCATGGATTGCCGCTGTTGCAAAAGGCCGTCCAGGGTGGGGCAACCTGGGAGCGGCCGCTGAATGTCATGACCCACTGCAACGCCGGTTGGCTGGCCACCGTTGCCCATGGCACTGCCTTGGCCCCGATCTATGCCGCCCACCAGGAGCGCTTGCCGCTCCATGTCTGGGTTTCCGAAACCAGGCCGCGCAACCAGGGCTTGCTTACCGAGTGGGAACTGCGCCAAGGTGGCGTGCCCCATACCTTGATTGCCGACAACGCCGCCGGTCTGTTGCTGATGCAGGGGCGCGTGGATTGCGTCATTGTCGGTGCCGACCGCATTGCCGCCAATGGCGATACCGCCAACAAAGTGGGCACCTATCTCAAGGCCTTGGCCGCCCAGGCCCACGGCATTCCCTTCTACGTGGCGGCGCCGCTGTCCACCATCGACTTTTCTTGTTGCGATGGCGCATCGATTCCCATCGAGGAGCGCAGCAGCGTCGAACTAGGCGCCGATGCCGCCATCCCGGTGGCGAATCCAGCCTTCGACATTACGCCGGCGAGCCTGATCAGCGCCATCATCACCGAACACGGCGTCTTCGCTCCCGGTGAAGTGGCCAAGTTAAAGCCATGAGCAACCTCGCACGCCAGGCCCAGGTGTTGGCCACCGCCCGTGCCATGAATGCCTCCGGAATCAACCGGGGCGCTGCCGGCAATGTCAGCGCACGCTGCCAGGAGGGTTTCATCATCACCCCTACCGGCATGGCCTACGCCGACTGCGAGGCGGAGGACATGGTATTTGTCGGCCTGGATGGCAGCGTCCAGGGCCGGCGCAAACCTTCCTCCGAATGGCGTTTTCATCGGGACATCTACGCCGCCCGGCCGGAAGCCGGCGCCGTGGTGCATACCCATTCCTCTTTTGCCACCAGCCTGGCCTGTATGGAAACCGGCATCGGTCCCTTCCATTACATGATCGCCCGCTTCGGCGGCCGCGACGTGCGTTGCGCCGCCTATGCAACCTTCGGCACCCAGGCCTTGTCGGATGCCTTGGTGGCCGCCCTGGAGGGGCGCAACGCGTGTCTCATGGCCCATCACGGCATGGTGGTGTTTGGCACCAATCTGGACCAGGCCCTGGATCTGGCGGTGGAACTGGAAACCCTGTCCGAACAGTATTGGCGCGCTCTGCAACTGGGCGGCCCGAAGCTGATCCCCGACGAGGAAATGGATCGGGTGCTGGAAAAGTTCAAAACCTACGGCCAGCAATAGGCCGCCACAAAGCTCGGAACATCGCCATGTCCTCGCGCTGGATGACCGCACTTTTCGCCCTCGCCCTGGTGCTGACGGGTTGCGCCACCAGTACCCGTCCCGGCGTGGTGGGGGTGGAGCGCCAGCAATTCCTCATGGTTTCGTCCGATACGGTGGAACGCATGGCGGCCCTGAGCTATGCCCAACAGAACAAGAAGGCCCAGGCGGAAGGCCATTGGGTGGCCTCAGGCCCGGAGTTCGATCGCCTGCTGCGCATCGAACAACGATTGATTCCGCAAACCCAGGTTTTTCGCGACGACACCCAGGGCTGGCGCTGGCAATTGGCCGTGATTGACGCGCCGGTGTTGAACGCCAGTTGCGCTCCCGGCGGCAAGATCACCTTCTATACCGGTCTGATGCGCAAGCTGGCCCTTAGTGATGACGAAATCGCCGCCATCATGGGCCACGAAATCGCCCATGCCTTGCGCGAGCATGGGCGGGAGCGCATATCGGAAGCCTATGCGCAGAATATGATCGCTACCGTGGCCATGGCCGCCACCCAGAACCGGCAAGGGGAAGTTGACTTGGCGAACCAGTTCGCCCAATACCTGTATGTGCTGCCCAATTCCCGCACCCATGAACAGGAAGCGGATCAGATCGGATTGGAGCTGGCAGCCCGGGCCGGTTTCGACCCCCGTGGGGCGATCAGCGTCTGGCGCAAGATGGAGTCGGCGGACAACGGCAAGGCGCCGCCGGAATTCCTATCCACCCATCCGTCCAACGAGCATCGCCGCGCTGAACTGGAAGCGCTGCTACCCCGGGTGATGCCGCTCTACGAGCAGGCGCGGCGGCGTCAGCCGTAAGGCCTTCAGCTACTCAGAGGTTAAGCGAACAGCCGGGCCAGTTCGGCGCCGGGGTCATCGGCCCGCATGAAGGCCTCGCCCACCAGGAAAGCGTTGACCTGGTGTTTCCGCATCAAGGCCACGTCTTCCGGCTTGAGGATGCCCGATTCGGTAATCACCAGGCGTCCGGCGGGAATGCGTTGAAGCTGCGCCAGGGTGGTGTCCAGGGAAACTTCGAAGGTGCGCAGATTGCGGTTGTTGATGCCGATCAGGGGCGTCTTCAGTTGCAGGGCCAGATCCAATTCTTCGCCGCTGTGGGATTCCACCAGCACTGCCATGCCCAGACCATGGGCGATGGTTTCCATCTCCTGCATCTGGGCCAGGCTCAGGGAGGCGACAATGAGCAGGATGCAGTCCGCGCCCATGGCCCGGGCTTCGTACACCTGGTAGGGATCCACCAGGAAATCCTTGCGCAGTACCGGCAGCGAACAGGCGGCCCGGGCCGCCTTCAGGTAATCGGGAGAGCCTTGGAAGTAGGGCGCGTCGGTCAGCACCGACAGGCAGGCCGCACCGCCCGCTTCGTAGCTGCGGGCGATTTCGGCTGGCTCGAAGCGCTCCCTCAGGACGCCCTTGGAAGGGCTGGCTTTCTTGACCTCGGCAATGACGCCGGATTTGCCGGCGGCGATCTTATCCTTCAGGGCGGCGACAAAATCCCTGGTTGCGGGCTGGGCCGCGGCTTCCGCCTGGACTTGTTCCAGAGGGTTGGCCGCCTTGGCAGTGGTCACTTCTTCCCGCTTGGTGGCATTGATCTTGTTGAGGATGTCGGACATGGCGGTAGTTTTAAGGGGAAATCACAAAGGACACCAAGGGCACCAAGGGGCACCAAGAAAAACCGAGTTTATAAGGCAAGGCGTTTGATGCCGTCCTTGATTTTCGGGGTGTTGAAGTTAATCAACAGGCCAAGGGAGAGACCCGTCAAGCGTAAGTAAGTCAGAACCTGTGCCTGATGAAGCGGTAGCAGGGAGTCGACGGATTTTAATTCCAACAGCAGCCGGTCGCCGACGATTAAGTCGGCTCGAAAGGCGGACTCGACAGTGACATCGCGATAGACGATGGATAGCGGTTTCTGTGTATGAAAAGGAATTTGTCTCCGCCGCAACTCAATCGCAAGACAGGTTTCATAGGCGGATTCCAGTAGTCCGGGGCCTAGCGCAGTATGTACTTGAAATACCGCATCGACGACTTCCTTGGCTAAGGCGTCAAGAGATTCATCAATACCTTGGTGCATCTTGGTGCCCTTGGTGTTCTTGGTGATTTTCTATTCGAGTGATCACTGCTCACAGCGTTTGGGTACACGCGATGAACTGCTCCAGCTTGGCCTTGGCCGCGCCGCTGGCCACGGTGGCCCGGGCCAGTTCGATGCCGATATCGATGGAGCTGGCCACGTTGGCCGCATACAGGGCGGCACCTGCATTGAGGATGGAAATGTCCAGGGCGACGCCGGGCTTGTTGTTCAGCACATCCAGCATCATCGCCTTGGATTCGTCGGCGTCGGCGACCCGCAGATTGCGGCTGGCGGACATGGAGAGGCCAAAGTCTTCCGGATGCAGTTCGTACTCCCGGATTTCGCCGTTCTTCAGTTCGCCCACCAGGGTGCCGGCGCCGAGGGAAATCTCGTCCATGCCGTCCTTGCCCCAGACCACCATCACGTGCTGGGCGCCGAGGCGTTGCATGACGCGGACCAGGATGCCGACCAGGTCTTCGTGGAAAACACCGATCAGGGAATTGGGCGCGCCGGCGGGATTGGTCAGGGGGCCGAGGATATTGAAGATGGTCCGCACGCCCATTTCCTTGCGCACCGGGGCCACGTTCTTCATGGCCGGGTGGTGGTTGGGAGCGAACATGAAACCCATGCCCACTGTTTCCAGGCAGCGGGCCACCTGAGGCGCTTGCAGGTCGATCTTCGCGCCCAGCGCTTCCAACACATCGGCCGCGCCGGATTTGGACGACACGCTGCGGTTGCCGTGCTTGGCCACCGTGGCGCCGGCTGCGGTGGCGATGAAGGCGGCGGTGGTGGATACGTTGAAACTGTGGGCGCCATCGCCGCCCGTGCCGACAATATCGACGAAGTGGGGATTATTGGGCAGCGTGACCGGGGTGCACAGTTCACGCATCACCTGGGCGGCGGCGGTGATCTCGCCTATGGTCTCCTTCTTCACCCGCAGGCCGGTAAGGATGGCTGCCGTCATGACCGGTGTGACTTCCCCCTTCATGATGAGCCGCATCAGGTGCAGCATTTCATCGTGGAAGATTTCGCGGTGTTCTATGGTGCGCTGGAGCGCTTCCTGGGGGGTGATCATGACGGCGGCTTTCTAAAGAGCGATGACGTTGGGGATAAAGCTTTCAACCTAAATTATCCCGCAGCCTTGAGGAAATTACGTAACAAATCGTGACCGCGTTCGGTGAGGATGGATTCCGGATGGAATTGCACCCCCTCCACGGCGAACTGTTTGTGGCGCACCCCCATGATTTCGCCATCATCGGTCCAGGCGGTGATCTCCAGGCAATCGGGGAGGGATTCCCGTTCGATGGCCAGGGAGTGGTAGCGGGTCACCGTCAGCGGATTGGGCAGCCCCTTGAACACGCCGACATCCTTGTGATGCACCGGCGAGGTCTTGCCGTGCATCACCTGCTTGGCCCGCACCACCTTGCCGCCGAAGGCCGCACCGATGCTCTGGTGGCCCAGGCAAACGCCGAGGATGGGCTTCTTGCCGGCGAAGTGCTGCAAGGTGGGCACTGAAATACCCGCTTCGGCGGGGCTGCAAGGACCGGGGGAAATCACGATGTGGTCGGGATTGAGTTGCTCGATTTCGGCCAGGGTGATTTCGTCGTTGCGATATACGCGCACATCCTCGCCCAGTTCGCCGAAGTACTGCACCAGGTTGTAGGTGAAGGAGTCGTAGTTGTCGATCATCAATAGCATGGCGGGCTCCTGCTCAAACGGGGTCGAACGGGTCGAATTTCGTATCCAGGCCGCCTTCGGCGATCTCGGCGGCGCGCAGGGCGGCAAGGCCCTTGTTGCGGGTTTCTTCCCATTCGGAGTTCGGGTCGGAGTCGGCGACGATGCCGGCGCCGGCCTGGACGTGGATCAGGCCGTCCTTGAGCACGGCGGTACGGATGGCAATGGCCAGGTCCATGTCGCCGTGGAAGCCCAGGTAGCCCACGGCGCCGGCGTAGATGCCGCGCTTGGTGGGTTCCAGTTCATCGATGATCTCCATGGCCCGCACCTTGGGCGCGCCGGACACGGTGCCGGCGGGGAAGGTGGCCTTGAGCACGGAGAGGGCATCCTCGCCTTGGCGCAGCTTGCCTTCCACGTTGGAGACAATGTGCATGACGTGGGAGTAGCGTTCGATGACGTAGCGTTCCGTCACCTTGATGGTGCCGATTTCGGACACGCGGCCGGCGTCGTTGCGCCCCAGGTCCAGCAGTTGCAGGTGTTCGGCGCATTCCTTCTGGTCGGCCAGCAGGTCGGCGGCCAGGGCGGCATCCTCTTCCGCCGTCTTGCCCCGTTTGCGGGTGCCGGCGATGGGGCGCACGGTGACTTTCTCCCCCTCGAGGCGTACCAGGATTTCCGGCGAGGCGCCCACCACATGGAAGTCGCCGAAGTTGAAGAAGAACATGTAGGGCGAGGGGTTCAGTGTGCGTAGGGCCCGGTAGAGGGCCAGGGGCGTCGCCTTGAAGGGGCGGCTCATGCGTTGGGACAGGACCACCTGCATGATGTCGCCGTCGAGGATGTATTCCTTGGCCCGGCGCACGGCGGCCTTGAAGGGCTCCTCGCCGAATTCGGACACCGGCGCGACAGACGGGGCCACGGTGTCGGCGGGGATCGCTACCGGATCCCGCATCTGAGCCACCAGGGAGCGGAGGCGGGCCTGGGCCTTGGTGTAGGCATTGTCCTGGGACGGATCGGCATAGACCACCAGGGTCAGCTTGCCGGACAGGTTGTCCACCACCGCGATTTCTTCCGACAGCAGCAGCAGGATGTCCGGGCAGCCGATGGGGTCGGGCTTCTTCACCTTGGCGAGGCGCTTTTCCAGATAGCGGATGGTCTCGTAGCCGAAGGCCCCCACCAGGCCGCCGTTGAGGCGGGGTAGGTCGCTCAGCTCCGGCACCTTGAACCGGGCCTGGTAGCTGCCGAGGAAGGCGATCGGGTCGATGTCCTCGTGTTGCTCCACCACCTGGCCGTCGGTGATGATCTTCACGGTGCGTTCCCGTACTTCGATGCGGGTGGCGGCGGCGAGACCGATGGAGGAGAAGCGGCCGAAGCGTTCGCCCCCCTGCACGGATTCGAGCAGGTAGGTGTAGGGCGCGTCGGCCAGCTTGAGATAAAGGGAGAGGGGGGTGTCCAGGTCGGCGAAGGTCTGGAGGGTCACCGGAATGCGGTTATAGCCCTCGGCGGCCAGCCGGTTGAATTCGGATTGGTTCATGATTGCTCCACAACAAAGGGGTTCAGCGTTCGACGTTCAGCAGGGGGCGCGCTTTCGTACCGGGTTCCGGGTACGGGCCGCGCGCGGGCACGGGAGGTCAGTGTGTGCGCCAGGGGCGCCAGTGCCAAGCCTCCACCCCGAGGGTGGGAATCTGCGTCGAGTGCAGTTTGTTGGGGAACACGATGATGGTCTTGAGCTTGTGTCTAGGAGGTGCGATCGGCCGCAATCAGGTCGGCCAGTTCCGCGAGGGAAGCAACTATAACATCGCAATCCAGCTTGTGGACATCGGCCCCGGCGCTGTAACCGTAGGGCACCAGGGCCACGGGGCAGCCGGCGGCGCGGGCCGCTTCGGCATCGTGACGGGAATCGCCCACGTGCAGGTTGGATGCCGGCGTGCTGTCCATGTGCTGCGCCGCATGGAGCAGGGGCATGGGGTGGGGCTTCTTTTCCGCCAGGCTGTCGCCGCCCAGGGTCAGACTGAAATAGGAGGCGAGGCCGGTGATTTGCAACAGGGGCTCGGTGAATTCCATGGCCTTGTTGGTCACCACCGCCATGGGCAGGCCCAGGGCCTTGAGCTTGTCCAGGCCTTCCATCACGCCGGGGAAGGGGCGGGCGGCGCGGCCGTTGGCCAGGGTGTAGTGGCGGCGGAAGACGGTGATGGCATGCTGCTGGTCGAGACTGCAATCGCGCCCTTCGGTCAGGGCGCGCCGCACCAGTTCGACGATGCCTTTGCCGACGAAGCTGCGGATTTCCTCCACCTCCCGCTCGGGTTCCCCCAACTCCGCCAGCATGGCGTTGGCCGCGGCGGCCAGGTCGGGCAGGGAATCGAGTAGGGTGCCATCGAGGTCGATGGTGAGGGAGCGGATGCCGGGGAACATCATGCTTTTTCCAGTTCTGCCCGCAGGGCGGCGATGATGGAATCGTAGCGATGGGGATCGCTGTCCTTGCCGGCGCCGAACACGGCGGAGCCGGCGACGAAGGCGTCGGCCCCGGCCCGGGCGATCTCGGCGATGTTGTCGGTCTTGACGCCGCCGTCCACTTCCAGGCGGATGCTGCGGCCGCTGCGGGCCTGGTATTCGTCGATGCGGGCGCGGGCCAGCTTGAGCTTGTTCAGGGTTTCGGGAATGAACTTCTGTCCGCCGAAGCCGGGGTTCACACTCATCAGCAGCACCACATCCAGCCTGTCCATCACATGGTCCATGTAATGCAGGGGCGTCGCCGGGTTAAACACCAGGCCGGCCTTGCAGCCGCTGTCGCGGATCAGGCCCAGGGTGCGGTCGATATGTTCCGAGGCTTCCGGATGGAAGGTGATGATGTCGGCGCCGGCCTTGGCGAAATCGGGCGCGATGCGATCCACCGGCTTCACCATCAGGTGCACGTCGATCACCGCTTCGGTCACCGGACGCAAGGCTTCGCACACCAGGGGGCCGATGGTGAGGTTGGGCACGTAGTGGTTGTCCATCACATCGAAGTGCACCCAGTCGGCGCCGGAAGCGATGACGTTGTTCACTTCCTCACCGAGTTTGGCGAAGTTGGCGGAGAGGATGCTGGGGGCGATGATGAAAGACATGGTTTGCTTCCGGAAATCGGGAGCGATAATTCTAACGCCGAATGCTCCGAGGATCAGGGCGGGATCTGTGGCTGTTGCCCTTGAAAGCCGCGTGGTTATGGGGGGCGAGGGCATCGTGGAAGGGTGTGTTAGCGGGCCCGTTGCGGCAATTCACGAATTGGTGTGCAATGCGGGTCTATGGCTGAAGCGACCAATTACCAGATTTCCGTCGAGGTGCGCACCGAGTACCTGCCGGAACAATCCGATCCCGAGGCGGAGCGTTATACCTTCGCCTATCACATCACCCTCCGCAACACGGGCACCGTGGCGGCGCAACTGATTTCCCGGCACTGGATCATCACCGATGCCGAAGGGGAGGTGCAGGAAGTGCGCGGCCTCGGTGTCGTGGGCGAGCAGCCCCTGCTGAAACCCGGGCAGTCCTATGAGTACACCAGCGGCAGCTCCTTCGCCACGCCGGTGGGCACCATGAAGGGCAGCTACCAGATGACGGCGGAGGACGGCACCCGTTTCGATGCGGAGATTCCCGAGTTCGTCCTCTCCATGCCGCGTGTGCTGCACTGAAGCGATGCTGCGCTTTGGGCTGTTGATCGGATTGTTGTTGTCCTCGGGGATGGCCCTGGCCGATTCCTCGGCGGCGAATCCGCCCCAGGCCGCCGCCACGTCAAGCGTTAGCGGCGCCGAAGTGGTGCAGGGCCTGCAATCCCTGACACCGGCCCAGTTGGACCGGGTGCTGGCGGACTACGACAAGTTCGACGACAACACCAAGCGTCAGTTCAAGGATGCCCTGGCCAATCCCAATCCTTTCATCCTCGGCCTGCTGACCTCAGCGGCAAACCGCATCGCGCCGGAAAGCCGCCAGCAACTGGCGGACTCCATCGCCAAGGTCAAGGCCAGCCATTAACGCCGGTATCAACTCCGGTAGTCGGCGTTGATCTTGACGTAGTCGTAGGACAAATCGCAGGTCCATACGGTGGCCTTGGCTTCGCCCCGGCCCAAATGCACGCGCACGGTGATTTCCGCCGCCTTCATGATGCGGGAACCGGTTTCTTCCGTGTAGCCAGCGGCGCGACCGCCATGCTCCGACACCAAGGCTTCTTCCCCATTGCTGGCGAGCCAGATGCGGGTCTTGCTCACATCCAGGTCGTCGATGCCGGCGTAACCGACGGCGGCCTGGATACGGCCCAAGTTGGGGTCGGAAGCGAAGAAGGCGGTCTTCACCAGGGGCGAATGGCCGATGGCGTAGGCCACCTTGCGGCATTCCTCCGCGTCCTTGCCGCCTTCGACCGCGACAGTGATGAACTTGGTGGCGCCTTCGCCGTCGCGCACGATGGCCTGGGCCAGTTCCTGGGCCAGGTTGATGATGGCTGCCTTGAGGGCCGGCCATTCGGCGGCGGAGGCGTCGTTCACCTGCAAGCCGGATTTTCCGGTGGCGATGAGGATGAAAGAATCGTTGGTGGAGGTGTCGCCGTCCACCGTGATGCAGTTGAAGGAGGCGTCGGCGGCTTCCTTCACCAGTTGCTGCAATAGGGCCGGAGCAATGCCGGCATCGGTGGCGACGAAGCCCAGCATGGTGGCCATATTGGGCTTGATCATGCCGGCGCCCTTGGAAATACCGGTGATGGTGACGACCTTACCGCCGATGTCCACCTTGCGCGATGCGGCCTTGGCGATGGTGTCGGTGGTCATGATGGCGTGGGCGGCGGCGTGCCAGCCGTCGGCCTTAAGGTCGGCCTTGCAGGCGTCGAGGCCGTCCAGCACCCGGTCGGCGGGCAGCAGCTCGAGGATCACCCCGGTGGAGAAGGGCAGCACCTGTTGCTGTTCAATGCCCAGCACATCGGCCACGCCTGCGCAGGTGGCCACGGCGGCGGCCATGCCGGGGGCACCGGTGCCGGCATTGGCGATGCCGGTGTTGATCACCAGGGCGCGCATGGCGTTGCTCTGGGCGAGATGTTCGCGGCACAGGGTCACCGGTGCGGCACAGAAACGGTTCTTGGTGAACACGCCGGCGGCCTGGCTGCCCTCGTCGAGGGCGATCAGGGTCAGGTCCTTGCGGTTCTTCTTGCGGATGCCGGCCTCGGTGACGCCGAGGCGGACGCCCGCCACGGGAAAGAGTTGATCGGCAGCGGGAGTGGCGTAATTGACGGGCATGGGAATACGAGAATTAAAGGAAGAAAAAATCAACCGCTTTCAACACAGAGGGCACGGAGGCACAGAGAACGGCAAAACCCATAGAAAAAAAACATCATTCAAATGCTTTTGTATTTCTCCGTGCCCTCTGTGTTGAAAGCGGTTGGCGTTGTCTTTGCATTTTCAGTCGCCGAATACTACACGCCAGAGCCGGCGCACGACGGCTATCTGGCCCTCAACGCTGTCCCGGGCAACGATGCTCTTGCGGTTGTTGAGGCGCAGGCCGTGTTGCAGGCGGCGGTACTCCCGGTAGGCGTCGCGCACTGCTTCCGCCAGTTCGGCGGGGATCAGTCCCAGGCCGGCGGCGATGCGCAGCAGGGCGATATTGCCCAGGTTGCCGCACAGTTCCGGATGGGCGTGGGCGTGGCCCAGCACCAGGTATTGGACGACGAACTCCACGTCGATCAGTCCGCCCTGGTCGTGTTTGAGATTGAACTGGGTCTCCCGCTCGTCGCCCTTGGTGCCGTGGCTATCCAGCATGCGTTGGCGCATGGACAGCACTTCCTCCCGCAGCTTCGCCATGTCCCGCGGCTGGCGCAGGATCTCGATGCGGATCTGCTCGAACTTGTCGCCGATGGCCCTGTCCCCCGCGCTGAAGCGGGCCCGGGTCAGGGCTTGGTGTTCCCACATCCAGGCGGATTCGAGCTGGTATTTGCGGAAGCCCTCCAGGCTGACCACCACCAGGCCGGATTCACCGTTGGGCCGCAGCCGCAGGTCGGTCTCGAACAACTGGCCGGCGGAGGTTTGGGCCGAGAGCCAGGTGTTGAGGCGGGTGGACAGGCGGGAGTAGTTCTGTTCCGCGTCGGCGGCGTCGTCCTCGTAGAGGAAGACCATGTCCAGGTCCGAGGAGTAGCCCAGTTCCTTGCCCCCCAATTTGCCGTAGCTGATGACGGCGAATTTCGGCTCCTCCCGGTGCCGGGTCAGCACCTTTTTCCAGGCGAATTCCAGGGCCAGGCCGACAATGATGTCGGCCAGTTCGGAAAGGTGGTCGGAGAGCTTTTCCAGGGGCAGCAGGCCGGACACATCCTGGCTGAGCAGGCGGAATATCTGGGCGTGGTGGGCTTCCCGCAACAAGTCCATCTGCCGTTCCGCATCGGGCTCCGCTTCCGTCAGCCGTCGGTGCAAGTCGGCGCGGAAGGTGGACCAGTCATGGCTGGCTTCGAGGATGCGGGGGTCCAGCATTTCATCCAGGAGGATGGGGTGCTGTTGCAGGTATTGGGCCGCCCAGGCGGAACTGCTCACCAGGTCGGCCACCTTGCCCAGGGCTTGCGGGTACTGCTGCAACAAGGCCAGATAAGCGGCACGACGGGAAATGGCTTCCAGCAAGTCGAGCAGGCGGGTGAGGGTGTCGTCGGGTTGGGGGGTGGCCGCGGCCGCCTCCACGGCGCGGGGGATCAGGGCATCGAAGCGTTCGCGGATGGCCGCCGACATGTGCCGGTAGCGGGCGGAGGCGCGCAGGGCGGACAGCCGTTGGGCGGCCTCGGGCACTTGGCGGAAGCCCAGGTTCTCCAGCACCGTGGTGCATTGGTCGGGACTGTCGGCATGTTTCCACAGGCTGTCCAGGGTGTGGCCGTCGCGGTTGGGGTCGGAGAACACTTCCTCGAAATGCTGCGACACCGTCTGCCGGTGGTCGTCCAGTTCATAGAGCAGGGCTTCGTAGCTGTCGAAGCCCATGGCCTGGGCCACCAAGCGCTGGTCTTCAGGGTTGCCGGGCAGGTTGTGGGTCTGGGCGTCGTCCAAATATTGCAGCCTATGCTCCAGCCGGCGCAGGAAGTCGTAGGCCGAGGCAAGGGCATCCCGGGTGGCCGGGGTGACGATGCCCCGTTCCGCCAGCAAGGACAGCACCTGGAGGGTGGGCTTGACCTGGAGGGCGCGCTCCCGTCCGCCGCGGATGAGTTGGAACACCTGGGCGATGAATTCGATTTCGCGTATACCGCCGGGCCCGAGCTTGACGTTGTCGGCCATGTCCTTTTTCACCACCTCGCGGCGGATCTGGGCGTGCAGGTCGCGCATGGCGTTGATGGCACCGAAGTCCAGGTACTTGCGGAAGACGAAGGGGCCGCGAATGGCTTCAAGGTCCTGCCAGCAGGTGTCGTCATCGGTGCTGCATACCCGGCCGGTGAGTGGCCGCGCCTTGATCCAGGCGTAGCGTTCCCATTCCCGGCCCTGGCTGATGAAGTAGTTCTCCAGCATGTCGAAGCTGCACACCAGGGGACCCGAGTCGCCATTGGGGCGCAACCGCATGTCCACCCGGAACACCAGGCCGTCCTCGGTGATCTCGCCGATGGCATTGATGAGCTGGCGGCCGAGGCGGGTGAAGAATTCGAAGTTGGAAATGGATTTGGCGCCGGATTGCTCGCCGTCGGTATCGCCGTCTTCCGGGTAGGCGAAGATCAGGTCGATGTCCGAGGACACGTTGAGCTCCCGCCCGCCCAGCTTGCCCATGCCGATCACCACCATCTGCTGGCGCAAGCCCGAAGGCCCCCGGGGAACGCCGTAGCGCGCCTCCATCGTCGCGGTGAGCACCGCCAGGGCTTTTTGCACCGACAGCTCGGCGATCAAGGTCAGGGTTTCCGTCACCTCAGCCAAGGAGGCTGTGCCGGCCAGGTCGCGCAGGGCGATCCAGGCATAGGCCCATTGCTTGAAGCGGCGCAGGGTGGGTTTAAGGGTGCCCTCTTCAATGGTATGGGCATCTAGCCAAGTTTGCAGCGCTGCTGCCGTAGGCGCTTGCAGCCAGCATTCCTCCACACGGTGCCGCAGAGAGGGATTGGCGCTGAAAAGCCTATTCAGATAGCGGCAATATGGCAGCAGGGAGTCGATCTTGCTCATGTAAAATTCTTAATCTTTCAATCAGCCTGGCATTCTAGCCGCCGGCGCCTAGTAGCCCCTTCATGCGTCTTACAATCCAAGCTGTTCTCCGCACCATTTCCCGAGTACGACGCCAGCGCTTCCTACGCTGGTTGGGCTGGAGCGTGTTGACGGCTTATTTCCTATTCGCCGCCATTGTGCTGGTATTGCGCTATGCCGTGCTGCCCCAGATCGAGCACTACCGCGGCGACCTGGAGTCGGCCCTGTCGAAAAGCCTGCACCTTCCCGTTAGCGTCGCCAAGCTGGAGGCGGATTGGCAAGGGCTGCGGCCGCGGCTGACCTTGTCGGGGCTGGCGATCCGCGACCGGGACAACCGTCCCGCCCTGAGCTTCGACCAGGTGCAGGCCGTACTGGGCTGGACCTCCCTGCTGGCGTTGGAGCCCCGCCTGCACCGGCTGGAAATCGCCACGCCCCATTTGACGGTGCGGCGGGATGGTCAGGGCCGGCTGTTCGTGGCCGGGCTCCAGGTGGATACCGAGAGCAAGGAACCCGGTCTGGCCGATTGGGTAATGCGTCAGGCCCAAGTGGTGGTGCGCGATGCTACGGTGGAGTGGACTGACGAACTGCGCAAGGCCCCGCCTCTGGCCCTGACGCAACTCAATTTCAATCTGGTGAACAGCGGCAGCCATCACCGTTTCGGCCTCACCGCGCTGCCGCCGGAAGGCATGGCCGCCCGCCTGGACTTGCGTGGCGATTTTCGCGGCAATGATCCGGCCAACCTGGCCGCCTGGGATGGCCAGCTTTACGCCGAACTGGATTACGCCGACTTGGCCGTATGGCGCACCTGGGTGGATTACCCGATCGAGCTGCCCAGGGGCAGCGGCGCCCTGCGCCTGTGGTTGGATATGGCGCAACGGCAGGCAACGGGGCTGACAGCGGACCTTTCCCTCCGCGACGTGGCACTGCGTCTAGGCCAGGATTTGCCCATGCTTGAACTGAACCGCCTCCAGGGCCGTATTGAGGCGAAACGGCTGGACCAGGGGTTCGAGATCAATAGCCAAGGCCTGACCCTGGCCGCCGCCGATGGTATCCGCATCGAGCCGTTGAACATGCACCTGCGCTGGCAGCCCCTGGAAGGGGAGTTTTCCACCAACCATCTTGATCTGGGCCGCTTGGCGAAACTGGCGGAGCACCTGCCGTTGCCGGATATGTTGCGGCAGCGTTTGCAACAGCATGACCCCAAGGGGGTGTTCCATGATGTGCGCATGAGCTGGAACGGCCGCGAACGCCCTTTCGAGCATTACCGAGCCGAGGGCAACTTCCAGAACCTGTCCTGGGTGGGCAACGGCGATATTCCCGGCGCCAGCGGTATCTCGGGCAGCATTGATGGCAACGAGAAGGGCGGGCGTTTCGACATTGCGGCCAAGGACGCCGCCCTGGATCTGCCCGCGGTGTTCGCAGAAGCCCGCGTGCCTTTGGCAAAACTGGACGTGCAGGCCCATTGGAAGCGTTCCGGAGGGGATTTCGAGGTGGTGCTGGATCGCTGCGCCTTCCGTAACAATGATGCCGAAGGTACGGCCAGCGGCAGCTATCAGGGCAAACCTGGCCAACTCGGCGTGATCGATCTGGAGGCCCTGTTAAGCCGCGGCGAAGGCAACGCGGTATGGAAATACATGCCCAAAGTGGTCAATGCCGATGTCGCTGCCTGGATCAAGAGCGGCATCGTTTCCGGCCATGCCGAGAATGTCAGCCTCAAGCTCAAGGGCGACCTGTCGCGCTTTCCCTTCAGTGATGGTTCCGGCACTTTCCATATCCAGGGCAAGGTCTTCGACGCCCTGCTCAACTACGCCCCCGGCTGGCCGCGTATCGACGGCATCCAGGGTGAACTGCTGTTCGACAAGGAACGCATGCTGATTACCGCCCAGCGCGGCAATCTGATGGGCGCCGCGCTGGGGCCGGTGACGGCGGAACTGCCCGACCTGGGCAGCGCCGACGAAATCCTGCACGTCCACGGCAAGGCAAAAGGCGAGACGGCGGCTTTCCTCAAATTCCTGGAAGCCAGTCCGGTGGGCGACCATATCGACCATGCCACCCAGGACATGAGCGCCTCGGGGCAGGGCGAGCTGGACCTGAAACTGACGATCCCCCTCAAGCATGCCGACGATACCCAGGTGGCTGGCGCGTTCCGTTTCGACGGCAACCACCTGCTGGTGGAGCCCGGTGTGCCGGCCTTCGACGATGTGCGCGGCAAGCTGGAATTTACCGGTAACGGCATTACCGCCAAGGACATCCGCGCCCGCGCCTTGGGCGGCGCCATGACCATCGACGTCAAGACACCGGGCGATGGCCTGGTGGCGGTGGATGCCCGCGGCGAGGCCACGGCCGTGGCCTTGCGCCAGTACATTCCCACCTCCCCCATCGCCACGCTGGCACCCCTGTTCGACCATGTATCCGGCTCCACCCGTTGGGAAGGCACCGTGCGGGTGAAGAAACGCAATCCGGAAATCCGCATCAGCAGTGATCTGCGCGGCATCTCCGTGAGCCTGCCGGAGCCCTTCAACAAAGCGGCCACGGAAACACGGCCCTTTGTTTTTGAGCGCAAGTTGCCCGATGCGAAACTTCTGCCGGCGAGGGGGAAGGCGCCCACCGTGAGTCGTGACCTGCTGGATGTGTCACTCGGTCGGGCATTGCGGGTGCAGTTGTTGCGCAACAACGACGGCAGCGGCAGTGTGGTGGAACGGGGCTTCATCGGCATCAATGCGCCGCTGCTGCGTTTGCCGGACAAGGGCACGCTGTTGATGGCGAATGCCGGCAAGGTGGACGCGGATTTCTGGCGGCACCTGTTCGCTGGCAAGGGGAACGGCAGCAAGCCCGGCGATGGCGATGCCGGCATCGGCCTCAACCAGATTGACTTACGCGCCGATGAGGTGGTGGCGGCTGGGCACAGCGTCCACGACCTGCGTGTGCAAGGCAATCTGCGCGGCGACCATTGGCTGGCGGACGTGAAAAGCCGCGAGCTGTCAGGGCGTTTCGACTGGCTGGGGATAGGCAAGGGCAAGTTGTCCGGCCGCATCAGCCAGTTCGCTTTGGCTGAGGGCACCGAAGCACCGACGGCAACAGGCAATATCTCGGAAGAGCTGGAGGAGCTGCCTGCCCTCGATCTTGCCTTTGACCATTTCGTCTGGGCCGGCAAGGATTTCGGCGAACTCAAGGTGGCGGCGGAAAACCGCGGCGGCTACTGGAACGCCAGCTTCAATGTGCAGAACGACGACGCCACCCTGAGCGGCGAAGGCCGCTGGAAGCCATCCCCCGATAGCGCCGACACCTTCATCGACTTCAAGCTCAAGGCCAAGAGCATCGAAAAGCTGCTGGGCCGGGTCGGTTACATCAATGCGGTAAAGCGGGGCAATGGCACGCTGGAAGGCAAGCTGTCCTGGAATGGCCCGCCCCACGCCATCGACTATCCCAGCCTGTCGGGCAGCGTTAAATTCCAAGCCAAGGACGGCCAGTTCAACAAGCTGGAACCCGGTGTCGGCCGCCTGCTGGGCATCGTCAGCCTGCAATCCCTGCCGCGGCGTATCACCCTGGATTTCCGCGATGTCTTCAGCGAGGGCTTCGCCTTTGACAGCATCGAGGGCGAGGCGGATATTGCCAAGGGTGTGATGAACGCGAAGAGCCTGGAAATCACCGGCCCGGCAGCCTTGGTGGCGATGCAGGGCAGCGTGGACCTGGTGAAGGAAACCCAGAGCCTGCGGGTGCGGGTGCAACCTGCCCTGGGGGAAACCGTGACCACCGGCATCTTGTTGGCGCACCCCGCCACTGGGGCCGCCTATTGGGTGTTCAATAAACTGTTCGGCCGTCCGCTGGACCAGATTTTCGCCTTCGAATACGCCGTCACCGGCGCCTGGGCCGATCCCAAGGTGGAGAAGGTAGGCGGCGGTGCACCGAAGAAGGATGCTGCGAAGGAGGTGGGCTCCCCATGAAAGTTGCTGTCATCCAGATGATTTCCACGCCGGCGGTGGTCCCCAATCTGGTGACTGCCGGACGTTTGTTGGAAGAGGCCGCGGCGACGGGCGCCCAACTGGCGGTGCTGCCCGAGTATTTCCCCCTCATCGGCGCCGGCGATGCCGACCGCCTGGCGGCGCGGGAGAGGGAAGGCAGCGGGCCGATCCAGGATTTCCTCGCCGAAATTTCCCGACGCCTGGGCCTGTGGCTGGTGGCGGGTTCCATTCCCCTGGCCGCCCAGGACCCCGCCAAGCTGCGTAACAGCATGCTGGTCTACGACGACCAGGGACGGGTGGCGGCCCGTTACGACAAAATCCACCTGTTCGGCTTCCGCAAAGGCGAGGAGTATTACGACGAATCCGCTACCATCGAAGCCGGCGATACCCCGGTAGCCGTGGACACGCCCTTCGGCCGCCTCGGCCTTGGCATTTGCTATGACCTGCGCTTTCCCGAGCTGTTCCGCGGCCTCGGCCACCTGGATCTGCTGGCGCTGCCGGCGGCCTTCACCGAGACCACCGGACGCGCCCACTGGGAATTGCTGCTGCGGGCCCGGGCGGTGGAAAACCAATGCTACGTGCTGGCCTCGGCCCAGGGCGGGCGCCATCCCACGGGGCGCATGACCCACGGCAACAGCATGATCATTGATCCCTGGGGAGAAGTGCTGGCCCGCATGGACAAGGGCGAAGGGGTGGTGACGGCAGACATCGACCCGGCCCGGATTGCGGAAGTGCGCACTTCTCTGCCAGCATTGCAGCACCGAAAAATACATTGACCACGCATTGACCGCGTATTGACCAAGGCGACCCCCCCATGAACGCACCGGCAGACAAGACCCTGAATCTCTACCAGACGGCGGAACGCTGCCTGCTGGCCCCCTACAACCTGACCCCCGTCCGCCTGGAGCGGGTCTTCGGCCAGATGTTCGGCCACAAGGTGGATTACGCCGATCTCTATTTCCAGTATGCCCGTTCCGAAGCCTGGAGCCTGGAGGAGGGCATCGTCAAATCCGGCAGCTTCAATATCGAGCAGGGGGTGGGTGTGCGCGCCGTCTCCGGCGAGAAGACGGCCTTTGCCTACTCCGATGAAATCAGCCTGCCGGCCTTGGAATCCGCCGCCCAAGCCACCCGGGCCATCGCCGCGGCGGGCAGCCAGAAGCTGGCGCCCATGCTCAAGCGTACCTCCCCGGTGGCCCTCTACGGCGCCGAAGACCCCATCGCCTCCCTCTCCGATGTGGAGAAGGTCAAGCTGCTGGAGCGCCTGGAAGGCTACGCCCGTGCCCTCGATCCCCGGGTCAAGGAGGTCATGGCCCACATCGCCGGCACCTGGGAAGTGGTGCTGGTGGCCCGTTCCGACGGCCAGATGGCGGCCGATGTGCGGCCCCTGGTGCGAGTTTCCGTCACCGTGCTGATGGAAGAAAAAGGCCGGCGCGAACAGGGTTCTTCCGGCGGCGGCGGTCGCTACGACTACAGCTACTTCAGCGACGACGTGCTCAAGCACTATGCCCAGCAGGCGGTGCACCAGGCCAGCGTCAATCTCTCCGCCCGCCCTGCCCCCGCCGGCAATATGACCGTGGTGCTGGGCAACGGCTGGCCCGGCATCCTGCTCCACGAAGCCATCGGCCACGGTCTGGAAGGCGACTTCAACCGCAAGGGCAGTTCCATCTTCTCCGGCCGCATCGGCGAGCGGGTGGCGGCCCCCGGCGTCACCGTGGTGGACGACGGCAC